>DASUSM010000177.1:0-13140 GCA_036375115.1 Gemmatimonadaceae bacterium
CTAGAACCCCGCCTCCAGATACATCGCCGCCCGCACCTCGTCGCGCGGCCTGATCCCGCGCGCGATGTCGAAGCGGATCAGGCCGTCGAGCACCGAGAAGCCGACGCCCGCGCCGCTCATCGGGCGGCCGGTGCCGAAGTCGCGGCGGTCGCCCGCCCAGCCGATGTCGCCGAAGAGCACGGGGCGCGCGCCGACCGCGCCGAGCCCGAGCTCGAGCCGGCCGAGCCAGTACGCGTTCCCGACCCCCTCGTCCCCCGCGACGATCCCCGGAAGCTGCCCGCGGACGCTGCGCGTCCCGCCGACGTAGTAGAGGCGCTGCGGCGGAACGCGGCCGCCCGTCGTCCCCGCGCCGAACGTCAGCGCGCCGTCCAGCAGGTCCGCGATCGGGTGCGAGATCGTCAGGTCGAGCGCGCCGCGCGAGTAGTCGAACGTCCCCGCCGCGCCCTCCATCCGTAGATCGGCGAGCAGCCGCCATCCGCGCGGATCGAGCCCCAGGCTCGCCACGTGCCGCAGTGCCGCCCCGACCTCGTCGGCCCGCGCCGCATCGATGTTGTCGAGCGCGCGCGTGCCGGCGAAGAGGTGCGGCAGCGAGAAGTGCGTCTCGACGTCGGCGCCGCGCTGGCGCTCGGCGAAGAGCCGCCAGTCGAGGACGCCCGCGCCTAACAGCCGCGCGCCGGCGAGCTCGACGCCGAGCGTGCGGTAGTACATCCCCTCGTCCCGCCCGAAGAGGAAGGCGTTCAGCGAGGGGCCGAAGCCGAACGGGGAGCCCCAGTCGTTCGCCGCGACGAGGCGCTGCGCGACGGCCAGCCGGACGCTGTCGCGCCCGTTGCTGCGCGCGAGCGCCAGCTCTCCGTTCGGCTGCCAGTCGGCGACGCCGATGCGCGCCGTCGCCTCGAGACCGTAGCCCGCGCCGAGCGCCTGCACCATCCCGGCGCCCGCGGAGAGTCCCTCGACGCGGTTGTAGCGCACGAGGTTGTGCGACAGGCCCCAGACCAGCTCGGGATCCTGCGGCGACCACTCCGGCTGCGCGGAGAGGCCGATCGCGTCGAGGAGGATGTCGCGGTCGGCCTCGGAGAAGAGGGGCTCCCCGGCATCGTAGATCGACGCGGGGAGGTCCGGCGAGCTCGCGAGGGCGAGCGTGTCGCACGGCGCGACGAGTTGCACGGGGACCTCGCCATTGTGGCGCCACTCGGTCGTGACGCGCACGCTGCTCGAGTCGCACTGCGCCCACAGGCCGCGGTTCAGGACGCGCGGACGCCCGTCCCCCCTCGCCCCGGTGCCGACCTGGATGCTCACGCTGCCGCCCGCGGAGTCGCGCACGGCGACCTCCGCGCCCGGCATGGCGATCCGCACGGAGTCCGGGCCGGCGGTGTCGGCCGCGGCGACGGCGCCGGAGTCGGCGAGCGAGTCGCGCCAGGAGTCGGGACGCGGACGGTCGACGACGAAGCGCGGGATCGTGTCCGCGCCGTTCACGCTCGCGTACGAGAAGCGCTCCTCGATCTCGAGCGGGACGCGCATCATCCCGACCTCGACGCTCCCCTCCAGCGACTGCCCGCGCGGAAGCCAGAAGCGCCCCTCGAACAGCCCGTACTCGAGCACCACGGTGCTGACCATGAACGTCATCGGCGTGATCATCGCCTTCACCGCCGCCGGGACGTCGTCGTCGTCCTCCTCCTCCTCGATGATCTTCCAGATGTCCATCGGCGCGGCGAGGCGGTACGCGGCGCGCACGAGCTGCCGCGTGTCGGCGTCGAACCAGAGCGAGCCGACGACGAGGCGCCAGTGCGGCTGGCGCGGGCGCACCTCGAGCTCGACGAGCCGCGTGCGCCGCGCGTTCGGGAGCAGGGTGACCATCGAGTCGCCGCGCGCGTACCGGTAGTACGCCTCCGCCCCGGCGGCGAGCGGGTGGATGATCTGGTCCGGATCCACTTCGGCACGCGCGCGTCCGAGTCCGATCCACATCGACTCGGAGCCCGGGAAGTAGGGGATCGAGTTCATGATCGAGATCCCGCTCGGACCCCGCACCTCCCCCTCGACCTCCGTGCTCACCTCGTCGTCGTGGTCCATGCCGAGCACCGACGGGAGGACGATCCGCTCCCCGGTGAGCTCCATCCGCGCGCCGACGTCGCGCTGCCACCGGATGCGCGCCGCGCTCTCGCCGCGGAAGAGGAGACGCTGGCGGCCGAGCCGCTTGAAGCCGAGCCCCGCGGAGACGCGCATGACGCTCTTCGCGTCGTAGCCCGAGAGCATCGCATCGCCGGCGAGCCGCGCCCGCCGCGCCCCGTCGAGGATCTCGCGCGCGCCGGCGTTCGTGAAGGCGCTGCGCCGGATCTCCTCGGTGACGGGGATGCGCGGCAGCGACGAGCCGGGGATGCGGTCGTCGTCGTTTCCCCGACGCCGGCGAACCGTGTCGGGGGACGCATGCGCGACGCGCCCCGTGTCGGCATGGGGCGCGTCGGCGCGGAGCGTGTCGCGAGCGGTCGGGTCCTGCGACTGCAGGACGAGGAGCGCGGAGAGGAGCAGTAACATCGGCGGGCCTGGAAGACGTCCGCCCTCTCTACGTCCTCGCCGGAGGTGGGGTTTCGTCGGCTCCGGTCAGAAGACGATCGTCGCGATCAGCCGCGTCTGCGGCATCGCGAACGTCCAGGCCTCCACCGCGAAGTCGCCGAAGGTATCGTCCTCGAGGCGGTCGACGGTGAACGTCGCGACGGCGGACGCGCCGAGGCCGAAGCGCGGCGTGAAGTAGTAGCTGCCGCCGAGCTCCCCGTAGGCGCCGAACGATCGCGTGGTCGACTCCGCCGTCGTGCCGTCCGGAGCCTCCTCCTCCTGCGTCGTCATCTGCCCGAGGGCGCCGAGGCCGAGGTGGCTCACGACGCCGCGGCCGAGTGGACGGTAGCTGCGGTAGCCGACGCGCAGGTCGAAGCCGAGCGTGCTGATGTCGATCGTCTCCTCCGGGCCGCCGAAGGGGTCCGTCTGCGAGATCTCGCCGCTCCCGACGATGATCCCCGGCGCGATCAGCAGGGCGCCGCGAGGCGAGAGAAAGCGGAGGAAGCCGACGCTGCCGAGGTCCTCCTCGGACGACAGCTCGATCCCCCAGCGGCCGGCCTCGAAGGGGCTCGCGTCGGACGCCTGGGCGTGGAGCGTGAGGGGAGCGGCCGCCGCGACGAGGGCGGCGGCGACGAGTCGGGCCGGCGGGGGGAGGAGCATCGATCTCTCCGTGGCGAGGGGACGGAAGGCGGGAGGCGCCAATGTCGGAGGCGTCCCCGCGCCGCGCCAGATGGAGCCGCCCGGCGGCGACCCCCTCGTCAGGCGCTTGCTCCGCCGAGCGGCGGGCGCGAACATATGCGGGCGTCACCGACACCGGCGTGCGAGGCGCGGCGCCGGTCCACCAAGGACGACCGATCCGACCGTGTCTCCACTCCCCTCCCCGTTCCCGCTCGTCGGCCGCGAGAGCGAGCTGGCGCTGCTCTCCGCCGCGCTCGACCGCGCGGGGGCGGGCGAGGGAGGCACGCTCCTCCTCCAGGGGGAGGGCGGGATCGGGAAGACGCGACTCGTGCGCGTCGCGGCCGACGATGCCGCGCGCCGCAACTGGTCCGTCGCGTTCGGCCGCGCCTACCCGGTGGAGTCCGGGGTCCCCTACGCGCTCTTCGCCGACGCCTTCCTCCCGATCCTGCGCGAGCTCGACACGGGGCAGCTCACACTGCTCACCCGCGGGCACGACGCCGAGCTCGCCGCGCTCTTCCCCGCGCTCGGGACGGCGCGCGCCGGTGCGGTGGCGGATGGCACCGACCTCAAGGCGCGGCTGCTCTGGACCTTCGCGCAACTCGCCCGGCGCCTCGCGGCGAAGCGGCCGCTCCTCGTCGTGCTCGAGAACCTCCAGTGGGCGGACGCATCCTCGCTCGAGCTGCTGCACTTCCTCGCGCGGCAGATCGCCGGCGAGCGCGTCCTCGTCGTCGGGACGTACAACTCCGCGGAGCGCGACCTCAACCCCGTGCTGCGCGGCACCGAGCAGTCGCTCGTCGCGATCGGCGCCGCGCGTACGCACGAGGTCGGTCCGCTCTCGCACGACGCCACGGTCGAGCTGCTGCACCGCGTCGGCGGCGCGGACCGCGCGGCGACGCGCGAGTTCGCCGCGCTCCTCTACGGCTGGACGCGCGGCAACCCGTTCTTCGTCGAGGAGACGCTGAAGGCGCTCGTCGCCGCGGGCCGCCTCGTCGAGCGCGACGGACGGTGGGAGGGGTGGACGCTCGAGCGCCTCGACCTCCCGCGCTCCATCCGCGAGGCGCTCCTCGCACGGCTCGGCCGGCTCGGCGCCGAGGCCAGGCTCGTCGCGAACCTCGCCGCCGTGCTCGGGTCGCGCGTGCGCCACGACATCCTCGGCGCGGTGAGCGGGCTCGCCGACGAGGAGCTCCTCGCCGCGATCGACGAGCTGCGCCGCCAGCGCGTCCTCGTCGAGTCGGTCGAGGGCGGCGAGGTGCGTTACGACTTCGAGCACCCGATGGTGCGCGAGACGCTCTATGCGGAGCTCGGGCTCGCGCGCGCGCGGAAGCTGCACGCCGTTGTCGCCGAGGCGCTCGAGCGGCGCTACGGCGCCGATGCGGCCGTCCACGCCGACGAGCTCGCCTTCCATTTCGCCCGCGCCGATGCCCGCGCCGCGGGCCCGAAGGCGGTGCGCTACCTGCGCGCCGCGGGACGCGAGGCGCTCGCGAAGTACGCCAACCGCGAGGCGGCGAGCTACCTCGAGACGGCGCTCGAGCTCCTCGACGGCGCCGCGGACGCCGAGGCGCCGAACGGGACCGCGCCGGCCGGCGAGAGCCCGGGCGAGCCCCCGGATGTCCTCGCGGAGGACCTCGCGCGCGCCCGCCAGCGGCTCGGCGAGTACGACGCGGCGATGGCGCTCTGGAGGCGCGCGCGAGGCGCCGCCGAGCGCTCGGGGGACCCCGCGCGCGTCGCCCGGATCGAGCGGCGGATGGGGCTCGCGAGCTACTGGAGCGGCCACTACACGGACGCGCTCGCGCACTACGAGGCCGGGCTCGCCGACGCCGCCGCCTCGGGCGACGAGGGGCTCCTCGCGCAGCTCCGGCTGGCGAAGGGGAACTGCCTCCTCGCGCTCGGCCAGCACGCGGCGGCGGAGCACGACGTGCGCGACGCGCTCGCCATCGCCGAGCGGCTCGGCGACGAGGCGCTGCTCGCGCGCACGCACCGCGCGCTCCTTCTCCTGCACACGTGGACGGGGCCGGCCGACCTCGCGCGCGAGCACGGCGAGCGCGCGGTGGCGCTCGCCGCCGCGTCGGGGCAGCGCTTCGTCGGCTGGTCGGCGCACTGGGCGCTGGCGATGCTCGAGGGGCTGACGAGCAACGCCCCGGCGATCGCCCGGCACATCGCCGAGAGCGAGCGGCTCGCCGACGAGCTCCGCTCGCCGCTGCTCCGCGTCTGGACGGCGGAGGTCGCCGTCGAGTACAAGGCGGGGATCGGCGAGTGGGACGAGGCGATCGCACTCGGCGAGGGCTCGATCGCGACGGCGCGCGCGCTGAGCCAGCGGACGCTGCTCCCGCGGCTCCTCGTCTGGACGGGGCTGATCCACCTCGCGCGCAACGACACCGAGCGGGCGCACGCGCACCTCGAGGAGGCGTGGCGCCTCGCCGGCGCCGATGGCGGCGGCGGGCGACCGCTCGACGTGCACACCGTCGTCCCCGCGCACACGGGAATGGTCGCCTGGCACATCGCGCGCGGCGAGCACCGCCGGGCGATCGAGATCGGACGCGCCGGGCTCGAGATCGCCGACCGGAGCGGCTACGTCGTGTGGGCCATCTACCGCCTCCTCCCGCTCGTCATCGAGGCGGCGCTCTGGTCGGAGGACTTCGACGTCGCGCGCGAGCTCGAGGCGCGGCTGCGCAGCGACTCGGCGCGGCTCGGCCACGCCCTCGGCCTCGCCTGGGCCGACACCTGCCTCGCGCTCATCGCGATGCTCCAGCGGAACTTCGAGGAGGCGGGACCGCGGCTGGAGAGCGCCGTCGCGGCGCTCGACCGCGTCCCCTTCGTCTTCGACGCTGCGCGGCTGCGCTGCCGGCTCGCCTACGCCCTCGCCAACCTCGGCGACCGCGAGGGGGCAATGCGCGAGCTGCGCCAGGCGCACGACGTCTTCGCGCGGCTCGGCGCGCGGCGCGAGCTCGACAAGACGCGGTCGCAGATGCGCGGCCTCGGGGCGAGGCCGCCGGTGCGGGCGGCGCCGGCGGCGGCGGGCGGGAACGGCCTTCCCGCCGCGGGCGCGCTCACCGGCCGCGAGCTCGACATCGCGCGCCTCGTCGCCCGCCGGAAGTCGAACAAGGAGATCGGCGTGGAGCTCGGCATCTCCTCGCGCACGGTGAGCACGCACCTCTCGAACATCTTCGGGAAGCTCGGCGTGGGCTCGCGCGGCGAGCTCGCCGATCTCGCGCGCGACGCGGGATGGCTCGCGGCGCGGCAGGGAGACGGCGCCGAATGAGCAGCGGGCTCCCGCAGACGGCGACGCGGCGCGCGCACCCGGCGCCGGCCGGGTGGCCGGCCGAGCGGCCAGGCGAGCGGCCGCCGTCGCACGCGGACGGCGAGATCGCGAGGGCGCGCGAGGCGCTCGCCGCGCTCCTCGGGCCGCCGGGGACGCGCGCCTTCGACGTGCGGCTCTGGGACGGCACCGTCGAGCCGGCGGCCGGAGGAGGCGCCGCTCCCTTCACGTTCGTCGTGCGGCGGCCGGGCGCGCTGCGCCGCGCCTTCCTCCCGCCGTCGGAGCTCGCGATGGCCGAGGCGTATCTGCGCGACGACCTGGACATCGAGGGCGATCTCGTCGCCGGCAGCCTGCTCGCCGACGCGCTCGCCCGCCGCCTCGCCTCGCCGGCATCGCTCGCGCGCGCCGTGCGCGCGCTCCTCGCGCTCCCCGGCGACGACGCCGGGCCGGGCGACCACTCCTCGCCTCGCGACGACGCCACGCGCCGGTGGCGCGGCTGGCGCACGACCGGGCGGCTGCACACGCGCTCGCGCGACGCCGACGCGGTGCGCTTCCACTACGACGTCGGCGACGACTTCTACGCGCTCTGGCTCGACGCGCGGATGCAGTACTCCTGCGCCTACTTCGCGCGCGAGGACGCGACGCTCGACGCCGCGCAGGAGGCGAAGCTCGAGCACATCTGCCGCAAGCTGCGGCTCCGTCCGGGGGACCGGCTGCTCGACATCGGCTGCGGCTGGGGCGGGCTGCTCGAGTACGCGGCGACGCGGCACGGCATCGAGGGCGTGGGGATCACGCTCAGCGCGCGACAGGCCGAAGGCGCGCGCGCCCGCCTCGCGCGCGCGGGGCTCGCGGCGCGCTGCCGCATCGAGGTCCGCGACTACCGGACGCTCGCGGGGGAGGCGGCGTTCGACCGCATCGTCAGCGTGGGGATGCGCGAGCACGTCGGCCGCCGCCGGCTGCCGGAGTACTTCGCCACCGCGCAGCGGCTGCTGCGGCCGGGCGGGCTCTTCCTCGACCACGGCATCCTGCGCGGCGGATCGGCCGCGCCGCGGGGCATCGCCCGGCGTCTCGCCGCGTGGGTCCGGCACCGGGCGTGGCGGCGCGACGCCTTCATCCAGCGCTACGTCTTTCCCGACGGGGACGTGATGCCGCTGGGAGTGCTGCTCGGCGCCGCGGAGGCCGCCGGCCTCGAGGCGCGCGACGTCGAGAACCTGCGCGAGCACTACGCGCGAACGCTGCGCGAGTGGGTCGCGCGCCTCGAGCGGCGCCACGACGAGGCGGCGCGTCTCGTCGGCGAACGGACGTACCGCGTCTGGCGCCTGTACATGGCGGCCACGGTGCACGGCTTCGCGAGCGGGCGGCTCACCCTCGTGCAGACGCTCTTCGCGAAGCCGCACCCCGGCGGCCGGGTCGAGCTCCCGGCGACGCGCGCGGACGTCTACGGGGGCTGAGCGGAACGGGCCGGTCGCGGGGTGTGGCGTCCCCGCCTCGTACGTCATCGCCGCGGCCGACGTACGTAAACGCGCGTACAGCCTCGAGCGCCCGCCATCGGCATCCTGAGCCCGCGTCCGCCGCCGGACGCACGCACGTCCACGCTGGGCAGCCCAGGAGCCGCCAATGCACCCGCGCGCCGAACGCCTCATCGGTCGAACCCGCAGCACCGTCCGCGTCCCCGGCCTGACGATCGTCGCCGCCGTCATCGCCCTCTCCGCCTGCCGCGACGCGCTCGAGCCGGAGCTCGAGCTGGAATTGAGCCCGTCCATCTCGGCGACGGAGGCGAGCGGCATCTGGGCCGACGTCCGGACGGGGGAGGTCGCCGCCGGCGCGCAGTACGAGATGTACGTTCCGCGCGACTGGAACGGGGACGTCGTCTTCTACGCGCACGGCATCCGCGACGTCCTCGAGCCCGTGACGCTGCGGGACCAGGACAACGCCGTCGCGATCCGCGAGCGTCTCGGTGCGCTCGGCTTCGCCGTCGCCGCGTCGAGCTTCACGGAGAACGGCTACGCCGTGAAGGATGGAGCGCAGCGCACGCACCAGCTGCGCGGACTCTTCGCGAGCGAGGTCGGCCAGCCGCGCCGCAGCTTCGTCGTCGGCCACTCGCTCGGCGCGCTCATCGCGATGGACCTCGTCGAGCGCTTCCCCGGGCACTACGACGGCGCGCTCCCCGCCTGCGGCATCCTCGGCGGGAGCCAGCCGCAGATCGACTACATCACGAACGTCCGCGCGCTCTTCGACCTGTTCTATCCGGGCGTGCTGCAGGGGTCCGCGTTCGAGATCCCGGAGGGCTACAACCTGACCGCGGCCGACCAGGGTCGGATCATCCAGGCGGTGATGGCGAACCCGGCGGGTCTGGCGGTGATCGCGAGCACGGCGCAGACGCCGCTCGAGTTCTCCTTCGGCCCGAACATGCAGACGGAGATGCTCACCTCGCTGATCTACGCGCTGCGCTACCACGCGCGGGGCGCGGACAACGTCCTTCCGCTGGTGAACGGGAAGCTCCCCTTCGACAACACGGCCACGACGTACGCGCCGCGCGCCGGCTTCCCCGCGCTCGTGCCGCCGGCGCAGCTCGCGGGGGCGCTCGCCTGGATCAACGCGTCGGTCCCGCGGTGGCAGGTGTCTCCGGGCGCCGAGCGATACATGGAGCGCCACTACACACCGACGGGGCGCGTCGAGGTGCCGATCGTGACGCTGCACAACCGGTGGGACCCGCTCGTCCCGTACTTCCACGAGGGGCTCTTCGCAGCGGCCGTCGGCGCCGCCGGCACGCAGTCGCTCGTCGAGCAGCGCACGGTGGACAGCTTCGGCCACTGCAACCTGTCGGTGGACGACGTGGTCGGCGCCTTCGAGTCGCTCGTGTCGAAGGCGGACGCGCGGCTGGCGGCGGCGAGATAGCCGGAGCTCGGGTGCGGGCACCCTTCGCGGGGTGTGGCGCGTCGGGCCTCGCCCGACGCGCCCGGGCGGGTCCTGGCCCGTCGCGCCGCACCCCGCTCCACGCCAGATTCGTGCATCGGAGCGCGGGCCAGGATGCCCCGCGCTCCTTCACGCATCCACCGCGCATCGAGCGAGGCGATGGAGCTCTTCGGGTTCGGCGACGCCGGCGCCTTTCTGGAGGCCGTCGAGCCGGCGCTCCTCGAGCGGGAGGCGGCGCACAGCCTCCTCCTCGGGAGCGCGGCGGCGCTGCAGGGCAGCGATTCCGGCGGCGCGTACCTCGCCGCGGTGCGCGACCGGGGCGGGCTCGTCGCCGCCGCGCTGCTCGACGGCGCGCGCCCGCTCCTCGTCGCGAGCGACCGCGAGGCGCTCGGCGCGGCGGCGGAGCTCCTGGCGCGCGACCTCGCGGATGCGGGGCGGACGCCGGCCGCCGTGCACGGCCGCGAGCGGCACGTCGCGGCGTTCGCGCGGTGCTGGACCGATCGCTCGGGCGGAACCGCGACGGTCGTCATGCGCCAGCGCCTGCACGCGCTCGCCGAGGTGCGGCGGGTCGCCCTTCCGCGCGGCGCCCTCCGGCCGGCGGGGCCCGACGACCTCGAGCTGCTCGCCGACTGGGTCGTCGCCTTCGAGCGCGAGGCGCTGGGCGACGCGGACGTCCCCCGGCTGCGCGCCGCCGCAGCGCGCCGGCTCGCCGCCGGCGAGCCGTACCTGTGGGTGGACGAGCTGCCGCGGGCGATGGCCGCGACGGCGCGCCCGACGCGCCATACGATCTCGATCAACGCCGTCTACACCCCGCCGGCGGAGCGCGGCCGCGGCTACGCGACGGGCTGCGTCGCCCTGCTGAGCGAGCGGATGCTCGCCGCCGGCCGGCGCGCCTGCGTCCTCTTCACCGACCTTGCCAATCCGACCTCGAACGCGATCTACGCGCGGATCGGTTACCAGCCGGTGGCGGACTTCGTGTTGGTGGAACTGGACGGCGCCGGGCGCTAGCGAGGCGCCCGCCTTCTTCTTGCATCTTTCCCCGCGCGGCTGCATGAACAACCCGACATCCCGGCTCCTCGAAGAGGCCTCATGCTCGCGCGTCTCCGCTCCCTCCGCACCTCGCTCGTCGTGACGACGCTCGTCGCCGTCGCCGCCTGCTCGAACACCCGCACGAGCGGGCCGACGCCGCCCGACGGGGAGAACTTCCCGCCGCTGACCGAGGCGGACCGCGCCTTCGCCGCGGACCTCGAGGAGCGCACCTTCCGCTGGTTCTGGGAGACCGCGAACCCGGAGAACGGCCTCGTCCCCGACCGTTGGCCGACGCCGTCCTTCTCGAGCATCGCCGCCGTCGGCTTCGGCCTCACCGCCTACCCGATCGGCGCGGAGAACGGGTGGATCACGCGCGAGCAGGCCGCCGAGCGCGCGCTGACGACGCTGCGCTTCATGTACGAGCTCCCGCAGGGCCCCGAGGCGACGGGCGTCGCCGGCTACAAGGGGTTCTTCTACCACTTCCTCGACATGAACACCGGCCTGCGCTTCCAGCAGGTCGAGCTTTCCACGATCGACACGACGCTGCTGCTCGGCGGCGCGCTCTTCTGCCGCGAGTACTTCGACGGCGCGTCGGAGACGGAGGCGGCGATCCGGGCCTACGCCGACTCGCTCTACGAGCGCGTGGACTGGACGTGGATCCAGCCGCGCGCGCCGTACGTCTCGATGGGGTGGCACCCGGAGAGCGGCTTCATCCACGCCGACTGGCGCGGCTACAACGAGGCGATGCTGCTCTACATCCTCGCCTTCGCGTCGCCGACGCACGCGATCGACCCCGGAGCCTGGGACGCGTGGACGAGCACGTACCGGTGGGCGGCGTGGTACGGCTACGATCACGTCAACTTCGCGCCGCTCTTCGGCCACCAGTACTCGCACGTCTGGATCGACTTCCGCGGGATCCAGGACGACTACATGCGGGCGCGGGGAATCGACTACTTCGAGAACTCGCGCCGGGCGACGCTCGCGCAGCGCGGCTACGCGATCGTGAACCCGAACGACTGGAACGGCTACGGCGCCGATTTCTGGGGGCTCACCGCCTCCGACGGCCCGCTCGACACGACGATCGTCGTCGATGGACGCGAGCGGCGCTTCTTCACCTACCGCGCGCGCGGCACGGCGTTCGGCGAGGTGGTGGACGACGGCACCATCGTGCCGACCGCGGCCGGCGGCTCGATCCCCTTCGCCCCCGAGGCGACGATCCCGATGCTGCGCGGGATGCGCGAGCGCTTCGGCAGCCATCTCTACGGGCAGTACGGCTTCCTCGACGCGGTCAACCTCACCTATCCCGCGGGCGCGCGCGTCGCGCACGGGAGCCACACGCCGATCGGCTGGGTGGACGGCGACTACCTCGGCATCGACCAGGGGCCGATCGTGGCGATGATCGAGAACTGGCGGACGGGGCTCGTCTGGGATCGCATGCGCCGGAGCCCGTACATCCGGCTGGGGCTGGAGCGGGCGGGGTTCGCGGGGGGATGGTTGGGGCAGTGAGGCGCGCGGGCGCTCGGTGCTCGGCGCTCGGCGCTCGGCGAGGGCGGCTCGTCCTCGCGTCGCTCGTCGTGCTCGCCTGCGCGGACGCGAGCGCGCGCGACGAGACGGTGCTGGAGTTCTGGGGGATGGGGCGCGAGGGGGAGGTCGTCGAGACGCTCGTGCGCGACTTCGAGCGCGAGAACCCCGGGATCCGCGTGCGCGTGCAGCAGATCCCGTGGACCGCGGCACACGAGAAGCTGCTCACCGCGCACGTCGGCGGCGCGACGCCGGACGTCGCGCAGCTCGGCAACACCTGGATCCCCGAGTTCCAGGCGCTCGACGCCCTCGAGCCGCTCGACGCGTGGGTCGCGCGCTCCGACGTCGTCGATCCCGCCGACTACTTCCGCGGGATCTGGCAGACGAACGTCGTCGAGTCCGTCCTCTACGGCGTGCCGTGGTACGTGGACACGCGCGTCATCTTCTACCGCACCGACCTCCTGCGCGAGGCGGGGTACGACGCGGTCCCGACGACGTGGGCCGGGTGGCGCACCGCGCTCGAGCGCCTGCGGGCGCGCGCGGAGCCGGGCGCGTGGCCGGCGCTCCTCCCGACGAACGAGTGGGCGCTGACGGCCATCCTCGGCCTCCAGGCCGGCTCGCCGCTGCTGCGCGACGGCGGCCGCTACGGCGCCTTCTCCGACTCCGCGTTCCGGCGCGGCTTCGAGTACTACATCGGCCTCTTCCGCGACTCGCTCGCGCCGCCGTTCGCCGACCGGCAGGTGTCGAACATCTTCCAGGAGTTCGCGCGCGGCCGGTTCGCCATGTACATCACCGGCCCGTGGAACGTCGGCGAGTTCCGCCGCCGGCTTCCCCCCGACGTGCCGTGGACGACCGCGCCCCTCCCGGGGCCGACCGGCGCGGAGAGCGGGGCGTCGAACGCCGGCGGCTCGAGCCTCGTCCTCTTCCGCGGCTCCCCGAACCCTGCGGCGGCGTGGAAGCTCGTCGAGTTTCTCTCCCGCCCGGACGTGCAGCTCGAGTTCTCGCGCCTCACGGGCGACCTTCCCGCGCGGCAGTCGGCGTGGCAGGACTCGACGCTCATCGGCGACCGCGAGATGCGCGCCTTCTACGAGCAGCTCCAGCGCGTGGAGCCGCTGCCGAAGGTGCCGGAGATCGAGCTGATCGTGCAGAAGCTCGCCGAGCACGCCGAGCGCGTGATCCACGGCGGCGTCTCG
>DASUSM010000178.1:0-40151 GCA_036375115.1 Gemmatimonadaceae bacterium
GGCACGGCCGTCGAGATGCGCCGCGCCGGCGGCGCGCTCTTCGCCGCCTTCCTCCCGAACGCGCCGCTCCCGCTCGCCTACCGCCTCCGCTTCCACTTCGCCGGCGGCGGGAGCTGGGAGCGCGACGACCCGTACCGCTTCCTGCCGACGATCGGCGAGGTGGACCTCCACCTCTTCGGCGAGGGGACGCACCGCAAGCTGTGGGAGAAGCTCGGCGCGCACCCGCGCACGCTCGACGGCGTCGCCGGCGTCGCCTTCGCCGTCTGGGCGCCGAACGCGCGGCGCGTCAGCCTGATCGGCGACTTCAACAACTGGGACGGGCGCGTCTTCCCGATGCGCATGCTCGGCACCTCCGGCGTCTGGGAGATCTTCGTCCCCGGGATCGGCGACGGCGCGCTGTACAAGTTCGAGCTGCTCACGCGCGAGGGGGTGCCGCGCATCAAGGCGGACCCCTTCGCCTTCAAGCAGGAGCAGGCGCCATCCACCTCCTCGATCGTCGTGGACCTCGAGCGCTACGGGTGGAGCGACGACGAGTGGATGCGCACGCGCGACAAGCGCGACCCGGCGCGCGAGCCGATGAGCATCTACGAGGTGCACCTCGGCTCGTGGGCGCGCGTGCCCGAGGAGGGGAACCGCCAGCTCACCTACCGCGAGGCGGCGCCGCGCCTGGCCGAGCACTGCGCCCGGCTCGGCTTCACGCACGTCGAGTTCCTCCCCCTCGCCGAGCATCCGTTCGAGGGGTCGTGGGGCTACCAGATCTCCAACTACTTCGCCCCGACATCGCGCTTCGGCACGCCCGACGACTTCCGCTTCCTCGTCGACACGCTGCACCAGCGCGGCATCGGCGTCATCATGGACTGGGTGCCGGCGCACTTCCCGAAGGACGACTGGGCGCTCCGCCGCTTCGACGGCACCGCCCTCTACGAGCACGAGGACCCGCGGCTCGGCGAGCACCCCGACTGGGGGACGCTGATCTTCAACTACGGCCGCGCCGAGGTCCGCAACTTCCTCGTCGCGAACGCGCTCTTCTGGCTCGAGGAGTTCCACATCGACGGGCTGCGCGTGGACGCCGTCGCGTCGATGCTCTACCTCGACTACAGCCGCAAGGCGGGGGAGTGGCTCCGCAACCGCTACGGCGGGCGCGAGAACCTCGAGGCGATCGACTTCCTGCGGCAGGTGAACGGGACGCTGCACGCCGAGCACCCCGGCTGCTTCACCGTCGCCGAGGAGTCCACCGCGTGGCCCGGCGTCACGAGGCCGGCGAGCGAGGGGGGGCTCGGCTTCTCCTTCAAGTGGAACATGGGGTGGATGCACGACACCCTGGGCTACTTCCAGACCGACCCGCTCTATCGCCGGCACCACCAGGACCAGATCACCTTCGCGATGATGTACGAGTACAGCGAGCGCTTCATCATGCCGCTGTCCCACGACGAGGTGGTCCACCTGAAGAAGTCGCTCCTCGGGAAGATGCCCGGCGACGAGTGGCAGCAGCTCGCGAACCTCCGCGCGCTCCTCGGCTACATGTGGACGCGCCCGGGGAAGCAGCTCGTCTTCATGGGCACCGAGCTCGCGCCGTACGGCGAGTGGAACCACGACACGAGCCTCGACTGGCATCTCGGCGGCGACATGCGCCGGCGCGGCTTCGACGAGTATCTCGCGACGCTCGGCCGCATCTACCGCGAGCGCTCCTGCTTCTGGCGCCGCGACCACGAGCCCGAGGGGTTCTCCTGGATCGACGTCGCCGACCGCGACAACTCCGTGCTCTCGTACCTGCGCCGCGACGGCGCCGAGCACGCGATCGTCGTCCTCAACCTCACGCCGGTGCCGCGCGAGAACTACCGCATCGGCGCGCCGGGCGAGGGGACGTACGTCGAGCTCCTCAACTCCGACGACGGGCGCTTCGCCGGCAGCGGCTATCCGACGGTGCAGCGCGCGGAGTCGGAGGCCTCGCCCTTCCACGGCTTCGAGCGCTCGATCCGCCTGACGCTGCCGCCGCTCTCGATGCTCGTGCTCGCGCCGGAGGGGTGACGCAACGGTGGACGTCGTCGGCACCACCACATCGGCGCTGCACCGCCTCGCCGAGCGCCGGGGCATCGTCGCGGAGTACGTGGACCAGACCGGGCGCGAGCAGCGGCAGACGAGCGACGAGACGCGCGTCGCCCTGCTCGCCGCCATGGGCCTGGACGCCTCCACCGAGGACGCCGCGGCGCGCGCCCTCGACGCGCTCGAGGATGCGCGCCTGCGCGACGTGCTCCCGCCCGTGCGCGTCGTCGTCGCGGGGAAGCCGGGGCTCGAGGCCGCGCTCGCGCTCGGCGAGCGGTGGGGCGCGTTCGTCGACTGGGCCCTCGAGCTCGAGGAGGAGTCCGGCCGCGTGCGCCGCGAGGGCGGCACCGCGCGCCGCGCCGCGGGCGGGCACGCGGCGATCCCGATCCCCTGGCGGCTCGAGCCGGGCTACCACACGCTGCGCATCGACCTGCACGGCGCGCAGGGGACGCGCAGCCTCCGCCAGTCGCTGATCGTCGTCCCGCGCGCCTGCCCGACGCCGGACTCGATCCTCGGCGGCGGCCGGCGCGTCTGGGGGATCACGGCGAACCTCTACACGGTGCGCAGCGCGCGGGACTGGGGCGCCGGCGACCTCGGCGACCTCGAGACGCTCGTGCGCTGGGCGGGGACGGTCGGCGCGGACTTCGTCGGCGTCAACCCGCTGCACGCGCTGCGCAACCGCGGCACCGACGTGAGCCCCTACAGCCCGGTGAGCCGCCTCTTCCGCAACGTGCTCTACCTCGACGTCGAGCGGATCCCCGAGCTCGCGCGCTCGTCGGCGGCGCGGACGCTGCTCGACGCGCCGGAGACGCGGCAGCTCCTCGCGGCGCTGCGCGATGCCCGGCACGTGCACTACGAGGCGGTGATGGCGCTGAAGCGTCCGGTCCTCGAGCTGCTCCACGCCGAGTTCCGGCGCGCGCGCGACGAGGACGGGGACGGGTCCGGCGCGGACCGCGCACGTGCGTACGACGCGTGGGTCGAGAGCCAGGGCGAGGCGCTCCGCGACTTCGCCACCTTCCTCGCGATCGAGGAGGTGATGGCGGAGGAGCGCCCCGAGGCCGGGTGGTGGCGCGAGTGGCCCGAGTCGTACCGCGACCCGCGATCCACGTCCGTCGAGGAGTTCCGCGCGCGCGAGGCGGAGCGGGTGGACTTCCACCGCTGGCTCCAGTTCGAGCTCGACCGGCAGCTCGGCGCCGTCGCCGCCGCGGCGAGCGACGCCGGCCTCGACATCGGACTCTACGAGGACCTCGCCATCGGCACGTCGCCGAACGGGAGCGACGCGTGGGGCTTCCCCGACCTCTTCGCCGCCGGCGCGACCGTCGGCGCGCCGCCCGACGTCTTCCAGAAGGACGGGCAGAACTGGGGGCTGCCGCCGATCGACCCGCACAAGCTCGCCGCCGACGGCTACCGCTACTGGATCCGCCTCGTCCGCTCCGCGCTCGGGCACGCGGGGGCGCTGCGCATCGACCACGTCATGGGGCTCTTCCGGCAGTTCTGGATCCCCGAGGGGAAGACCGGGCACGACGGCGCCTACGTCCGCTTCCCCGCCGACGACCTGCTCGGCATCCTCGCGCTCGAGAGCACGCGCGCCGGCGCGCTCGTCGTCGGCGAGGACCTCGGCACGGTACCGGAGGACGTCCCGCCGACGCTCGCGCGCTGGGGCGTGCTCTCGTCGAAGGTGCTCTACTTCGAGCGCGACGAGCGCGGCTTCGCGCCCGCGGCGTCGTACGCGCCCCGCGCGCTCGCCACGGCGAACACGCACGACCTGCCGACCCTGGCCGGCTTCTGGAGCGGCCGCGACATCGCGCTCGCGCACGAGCTCGGCGTCGCCGACGAGGAGGAGACGCGCCGCCGAGAGACGGAGCGGCGCGGCGAGCGCGACGCCCTGCTCCGGCGGCTGCGCGCGGACGGCATCGTCGGCGAGGAGGACGCGCCCGAGGGGGCCGCGCTGCGCGGCGCAGTGCACGACTTCCTCGCCCGCTCGCCGAGCGCGCTCGTCGGGATCTCGCTCGACGACATCGTCGGGGAGACCGAGCCGGTGAACATGCCGGGGCTCCCGCCCGACCGCTTCCCGAGCTGGACGCGCCGCCTGCGCGTGCCGCTGGAGGCGCTCGAGACCGATGGGGACGTGCGCCGCTCGCTCGGCGACGTCGTCATCGACGGCCGGGACCGACCCTCGTGACCGCCGCCACCTCTTCCGGGTCGATGCCGACGATGCTCGCCACCTACCGCGTGCAGATGCACGCGGAGTTCACGCTCGAGCAGGCACGGCGGATCGTGCCGTACCTCGAGCGGCTCGGGGTCTCGCACCTCTACACGTCGCCGATCCTCAAGGCGCGCCCCGGGAGCACGCACGGGTACGACGTCGCCGACCCGACGATCGTGAACCCGGAGCTCGGCAGCGACGCGGAGCGCCGCGCGCTCGTCGGCGCGCTGCACGAGCGCGGGATGGGGCTCCTCCTCGACATCGTGCCGAACCACATGGGGATCGGTCCGTCGAACCCCTTCTGGGAGGACGTGCTGCGCCACGGCCGCCGCTCGCAGTACGCGGCCTGGTTCGACATCGACTGGGAGGTGCCGACGGAGGAGGCGAATGCGCGCGTCCTCCTCCCCGTCCTCGGCGAGCGCTTCGACACCGTCGTCTCGAAGGGGGAGCTGACCGTCGTCGCCGACGGGGGCGAGTGGCGGCTCGCCTACTTCGACAACACCTTCCCGCTCGATCCGGCGACGGTCGAGCCGGTGCGCGCCTGGGTGAACGGCGGGCGGACGCTCGAGACGTTCTCCGCCGGAGCGGAGGGCGCCGCACGGATACGCGCACTCGTGGAGGCGCAGCACTACAAGCCGGTGCTCTGGCGGCGCGCGGCGAACGAGATCAACTACCGCCGCTTCTTCGACATCAACGACCTCGCCGCACTCCACATGGAGGACGAGCCCGTCTTCGAGGCGACGCACGCGGCGGTGCTCGCGTGGATCCGCGCGGGCGAGCTCGACGGGCTGCGCATCGACCACATTGACGGCCTGAGGGCTCCCCTGCAGTACCTGAAGCGCCTCCGTGCTCGCGTCGGCGAGCGGCCGATCGTCGTCGAGAAGATCCTCTCCCCCGGCGAGCACCTGCGGAAGGAGTGGCCGGTGCAGGGGACCACCGGCTACGAGTTCCTCAACGACCTCGAGGCGGTCTTCATCGAGCCGGCCGGCTACGACGAGATCGAGCGCGGCTACCGCCGCATCGCGGGAGGCAGCGGCGCCGGGCGCACGTTCCACGAGATCGCGCGGGAGGCGAAGCTGAAGATCCTCGGCGAGTCGCTCGCCGCCGACGTGATCCGGCTCGGCCGCCTCGCTCGCCCGGTGCTCCGGCGCGACCCGACGGTCGGTGAGGGGAAGCGCTCGCTGGCGAACCCGATCGCCGAGCTGATCGCATCGTTCCCCGTCTACCGGACGTACGTGGACGAGCGCGGCGCGTCGGCCGAGGATCGTGCGATCGTCGAGCGCGCGGCGGCCGAGGCGCGCGAGCACGCGCGCGAGCCGCGGCTCGTCGATGCGCTCCGCCGCGCGCTGCTCTACGAGCCGATCCCCGACTCGCGGACGGAGGAGCGCAAGGCGCGGCTGCGCTTCGTCACGCGCTTCCAGCAGACGAGCGGCCCGGCGACGGCGAAGGGGGTCGAGGACACCGCGCTCTACCGCTTCGTCCCGCTCGCGTCGCGGAACGAGGTCGGCGGGGAGCCGGACCGACCGCTCGAGCGGTCGGTCGAGACGCTGCACCGCGCGAACGCCGAGCGCGCCCGCGACTGGCCGTACGCGCTCGTCTGCACGAACACGCACGACACGAAGCGCAGCGCCGACGTTCGCGCGCGGCTCGACGTGCTCAGCGAGATCCCGCGTGACTGGCTCGCCGCGGTGCGGCGCTGGCGCCGGATGAACGACTCGCTGCGCGCGCCCGCGGGGCCGCGCCGCGCGCCGGAGCCGCGCACCGAGTACCTGCTCTACCAGACGCTCGTCGCCATCTGGCCGCTGGCGCCGGCCGCCGGGCGGCGCGGCGGCGCCTCGGCGCCGGACGCGGACGCGCTCGGGTCGATGCGAGAGCGCGTCGAGCAGTACATGGAGAAAGCCGTCCGCGAGGCGAAGCTCTACACGAGCTGGACGGAGCCGGACGAGGCATACGAGAACGGGGTGAAGGGCTTTCTCGCCGCGCTCCTCGACCCGAAGCGCCGGAAGACCGCGGCGTGGCGCGAGGAGGCCTCGGCGTTCGTCGCGCGCATCGCGCGGCCCGGGCTCTGGACCGCGCTCTCGCGCGTTGCGCTGCACCTCACGTCGCCGGGCACCCCCGACCTCTACCAGGGCGACGAGCTCTGGCACTTCGCGCTCGTCGATCCCGACAACCGGCGCCCGGTGGACTACGCGCTGCGCGAGCGACTGCTCGGCGAGGTCGAGCGCGCCGCCGAGAAACGGGACGAGCGCGCCTTCCGCGAGATGGTGACGACCCCGGAGGACGGGCGGATCAAACTCCACGTGACGCGCGCGGCGCTCCAGGCGCGGCGGCGTTGGCCGGAGCGGTTCGCGGCGGCGCCGTACCGCGCGCTCGACGTGACGGGGCGCCGCGCCGCGCACGTCGTCGCCTTCGCACGCGGTGAGCGGACGCAACAGATCGTGACCATCGCGCCACGACACATTCTCCGTCTGGTGGGCGGGGACGCACCGCCGACCGGGCACGAGATTTGGGAGGACACGCGGGTGAGGATCCCCACGGGGAGGGCCGGAACATTTGATCAGCGCTGGCGCTGTCTCGTCAGCGGCCGCATCGTCGAGGCGCGTGGCGGGATGGTCGAGCTCGGTACGGCGCTCGATCCATTCCCCGTGACCATCCTCGTCCCCGCGGAGTCGCCGATGTAGGCGCCGAGCGCTATCGCGGACACGGCACCCGCCGGAGGGAGGGAACACTCGGGCTCGCTAACGTCCGACGCCCTGGATCGTCTCGCACCTGGAGCGCCGGCGGCGCCAGGTGTTTCGACGACGCAGGAGCGTTCGGCGGACCCGGTGTATTCTTCGGCGGACGACAACCGTGACATACCTGCCCGTACAGGAATCGAAGACGTGAGCAATCCCCTCAACACTCCGCTCGTCGCGTACTTCTCGATGGAGATCTGCCTCGAGGAGGCGCTGCCCACATACAGCGGCGGTCTCGGCGTGCTCGCCGGCGACACGCTGCGCTCGGCCGCCGACCTCGGCGTGCACACCGTCGGCGTGACCCTCCTCCACCGGAAGGGCTACTTCACGCAGCACCTCGACCAGTGGGGGAACCAGACGGAGAGCACCGTCCAGTGGTCCCCCGAGAAGCTCCTCGAGCCGCTCGAGCCACGCGTGAAGGTCGAGGTCGCCGGGCGCGACGTCGTCGTGCGCGCGTGGCGCTACACCGTCAACGGCGTGCGCGGGCACCGCGTCCCCGTCTACCTGCTCGACACCGACCTTCCCGAGAACTCGGAGTACGACCGCACGCTGACCGACACGCTCTACGGCGGCGACGTCTACTACCGGCTCTGCCAGGAGGTCGTCCTCGGCATGGGCGGCGCGCAGATGCTGCGCGCCCTCGGACACGAGGGGGAGATCATCCACCACATCAACGAGGGACACGCGTCGCTCCTCTGCCTCACCCTGCTCGAGCGCCAGCTCGCCGGCCGCGGGCACTGGGACATCCAGGAGCACGACCTCGACGCCGTGCGGCGCCAGGCGGTGTTCACGACGCACACGCCAGTGCCGGCGGGGCACGACAAGTTCTCGATCGAGATGGCGCGCGACGTCCTCGGCACGGCGCGCGTCGCGCTGCTCGAGAGCGCCGGCGCGCTCGAAAACGGCGCGCTGAACATGACCGTCGTCGCCCTCGAGCTGACGCGCTTCTGCAACGCCGTCGCGCTCCGCCACCAGGAAGTGTCGGCGGAGATGTTCCCCGACTACCGCATCACGGCGATCACGAACGGCGTGCACGCGACGACGTGGACGTCGGCGCCCTTCCAGGCGCTCTTCGACCGGCACATCCCGAGCTGGCGCGAGGACAACGTCTACCTCCGCTACGCGAGCGTCATCCCGCTCGACGAGATCCGCGACGCGCACGCCGAGGTGAAGCAGGAGCTGCTCGACCTCGTCGAGAAGCGGAGCGGGGTGCAGCTCGACCCGAAGATCCTGACGATCGGCTTCGCGCGCCGCGTCGCGACGTACAAGCGGGCCGACCTGCTCTTCACCGATCCCGACCGGCTCCGCGCGGTGACGCGCCACACCGGCCCGATCCAGATCGTCTACGCCGGCAAGGCGCATCCGCGCGACGAGTTCGGCAAGCAGCTGATCAAGCGGATCTTCGACGCCTCGCGCGAGCTCGGCGACCGCGTGCGCGTGGTCTACCTCGAGAACTACGACATGGCGCTCGGTGCGCGCCTCACGTCGGGGGTGGACGTCTGGCTGAACAACCCGATGCGTCCGCTCGAGGCGAGCGGGACGAGCGGGATGAAGGCGGCGCTGAACGGCGTGCCGAGCCTGTCGATCCTCGATGGCTGGTGGGTCGAGGGGTGCGTCGAGGGGGTGACGGGGTGGGCGATCGGCGACGACTACAAGCTCCCGCAGAACCCGGAGCAGGACGTCCCGGAGCTCTACCACAAGCTCGAGCGCGTGGTGCTGCCGACGTACTATGGGACGCCGTACCGCTTCGCCGAGATCATGCGCAACGCGATCGCGCTGAACGGCTCGTTCTTCAACACCCAGCGGATGGTGCGGCAGTACGTGCTCAACGCGTACTATCCGGGCGGGGTGGCGAGGGAGATGCCGGAGGTGGTGGGGTGAGGGGCTAGGCCCTAGGCCCTGGTCTCTGGGCCCTGGGCCCTGGGCTGAACGGCGCTCGGCGCTCGGCGCTCGGCGGGTGAGAAACGATTCGACTGGGAAGGGGAGGCATCCCGATCGGGATGGCCTCCCCTTCCGTCGTTCACTACCACTGCCACCATCACTGCCACTGGGCGGATGCCGCCACTGCCACTGCCACTGCCACTGCCACTGCCCACCCGTCTGCACTCACCTCCGACCTCCGACCCCTGCGCCGGTTCGGCCTAGATGCCAGGGGCTTGGAGGTCGGTGCACGACAGGTGACCGTGCCGGTGTCGGTGACAGTGTCGGTCTCAGCGAGAACTACTGGGCAGCCTAACACTCCCTCCGCGCCGGCACCATCTCCCCGCTCCCCAGCACCGCCTCCCCCGTCCCGGGCTCGTAGCGGCTGCCGGCGGGGAGGACGCTCAGCTTCATTCCCGCGGCGCCGAGCGGGGCGCCGGGAGCGGTCACCCGAGCGGGGCGCGGGTCGTAGATGACGACGTGGCCGGCGCCGAGGACGTCCCAGCAGCCGCCGGGGTTCACCTGGATCGCGGTGGACTCGTCGATGCCGACGGCGACGAGCGATGGGTGCTCGAGGGCGAGGCTCATCAGCCGGTTGTGACGCCGGCGCCGGAGGAAGTGCTGGTCCACGATCGTGCCGGGGAGGAGACCGAGGCCGCGCGTCGTCACGATGTTCTCGCGGTCGATCGTGACGAAGGCGAGCGACGTGTCCGGGCGCGCGCCACCGGGGCGGCGCTCGTCGCCGGTGATCATGATCGCCGACATCACCGCGGCGCCGGCCGACGTCCCGCCGACCACCGCGCCGCCGACGTACAGGCGGTGGATCGCCGTCTCGACCGGCGTCCCGCCGATCGCCGCCGTCAGGCGGCTCTGGTCGCCGCCGCCGAACCAGACGCCGGTGGCGCCGTCGAGCAGCCGGGCCACCGAGTCGCGCATCGCCTCCTCGCGCCCGATGGTCAGCGCGACGGCGTCGGCGCCGAGTCTGCGGAGCCCGTTGGCGGCGTAGCTCCCGGCGCCGGTGTCGGCCGAGGCCATCCCGAAGACGACGATCCGCGCCCGGCCGGGCCCGCCGGCGAGCTCGACGAAGCGCCGCATCAGCGTGTCCGGCCGCGGCCCGCCGCCGACGATGAAGAGGTGGCCGCGCACCGAGTCGGCGGCCGCGCGAACCGCGGCGGGGGCCGGGCCGGCATCGCGCGCCGCGGAGGACGGCGGGGCGCAGGCGAGCGCGAGGAGGAGGGCGGGGAGTGTTCGCAGGGTGGGCATGGGGCGATGTTGGCGCGCTATCGACGGCGGCGTCAAGGGTGGCGCGCCGACACCGACACCGACACTGCCACCGGGCAGTCGCCACCACGGTCACCGCCATCGCCATTGCCACTCGGTCAGTCCAGCTGAGTGGCCGTGGCGGTGGCAGCAACCGCCCAGTGGCGGTGATGGTGCGAGTGAGAGTGGGGTGCACGGCGAAAGGGGAGGCCATCCCGCCCGGGACGCCTCCCCTTCCTCGTCGAGCCATCGCGAGCGCCGAGCGCCGATTGCCGAGTGCCGAGCGCCGAGCGCCACTCGCCCTCGCGACGATCCGTCCCTACTCCCTCGGATCCAGGATTCGCTCGATCAGCGTCCGCGCCGCCTCGAGGTGCAGCCGCGTCGTGCGGTCGGCCGCGCGCGGGATCGCGGTGCGAAGCTGGGCATCGAGCGCCTTCAGCTCGCCGGCGAGGAGCGCGGCCGCGTCGGAGCTCTGGCGCGGCTCGTTGACCACGCGCGGCGTGCCGCCGTCGAACACCACGCGGCGGATCGGGGAGTCGTCGTTCAGCTTCTCGTCCACCATCTCGAGGTACGACCGCTGGAGATTCCGGCGGAAGGGGTCGATCGCGACGCGGCCGCTCGCGATCTCGCTCCAGACGCCGCGCCGCACGTCGCCGATCATCTCGCCGAGCGTGTAGACCGACTGCGGGCGGTCGGCGAGCGCCTCGAACTCGATGAGCCGCGTCATGCGGTCGTCGGAGTGCAGGTTCTCGAGGATCCGCACCTGCGCCGCGCGGACGCGCGCCATCGCGCCCTCGACCTCGATGCGGCGCAGGATCTCCGCGTCGAGGAAGAACTCCGGCGTCGCGAACGCGTTCGCCGTGAGGAAGCGCACCGCCTCGCGCTGCCGCGCCGCGGGGAGCGGCTCGAAGCGCACGCCCTCCTGGCCGGCGTACTTCTCCTGCGACTCGGCGCCGCCGACGACGGCGACGACGTGGTTCAGCTCCGTCGTCCACTGGCCGACGAGCCGGCCGTACAGCTCCTCGAGGTCGGACCAGTCGCGCCCCGGCTCGGTCGTCGCCGGGATGAGCATCGGGACGAGCCGGCGGATGTTGCGCAGCCCGAGCTCGGTCGAGCGCACCGCGTCCGCGTCGCCGACGGCCTCGGTCAGCGAGCCCGGGTCGGCGCCGTTCGCGTCGGAGACGGAGAAGCGGAGGTGCGGGATCGTGTCCTGCATCCGCGCCCACCGGTCGAGCGTCGCGCGCTCCTCCTCCGGCGTGTCGGCGCCGGGGATCGGCTTGTAGCCCCACATCGTCGCGAACTTGTCGTAGGGGCCGATCTGCGGAATCAGCAGGTCGAGCGGGATCGAGTCCTCGGGCTGCGCGACGTAGTTGAAGCGCGAGTAGTCCATCAGCGTCGGCGTGTGCCCGCCCATCCGCCGCAGGAAGCTCGCGCTGCGCAGCGAGTCGGGGTCGTACGTGGAGCTCGCCTTCATGTTGTGCTGGAAGCCGAGCGAATGCCCGACCTCGTGCGCCGCGACGTACTCGACGAGCCGTCCCATCAGCGAGTCGGGGAGCGGGAGGTCGCGGGCGCGCGGATCGAGCGGACCCACCTGCACCCAGTACCAGTCGCGCAGGAGGTTCATGACGTTGTGGTAGAAGCGGATGTCCGCCTCGATGATCTCCCCGGTGCGCGGGTCGTTGACGTGCGGGCCCTGCGCGTTCTCGATCGTCGACGGCAGCCAGCGGATGGTCGAGTAGCGCGCGTCCTCGGCGGACCAGTCGGGGTCCTCGGCGGGGGACGGCGCATCCTTCGCGACGATCGCGTTCGCGAAGCCGGCCGCCTCGAACGCCGGCTGCCACGCCTCGATCCCGCGCTTGAGCCACGGCACCCACTTCGGCGGCGTCGCCGGGTCGATGTACCAGGTGATCGGCTTCACGGGGACGCAGAGCGAGTCCACGCGCTGCTCCGAGCACTCGAGCCGCCAGCGCGTGATGTAGCGGCGGCGCGGCGCGCGCTGCTCGTCGGCGCCGTAGTCGATCTGCCGGATCGAGAAGTAGCCGACGCGGTCGTCGTAGAGCCGCGGCATCATCGGCCGCTCGGGGAGGCGCACCATGCTCCAGTGCATCAGGACGCTCGCCGCCTCGGGGGGCGGCGGCGTGAAGCCCGGGAAGGGCGGGGGCCCCTGCTGCGGCGGCGGCTGCACGTTGAACGTCTGCGTCGCCTCGACCTCGACGTTGTCCGGGAAGCTCGCCACGCGCTCGACAAACGAGCGCTGCGCATCGATGCTCCCGCGGATGCGGTTGCGGACGCCGAACTCGACGGGGCTCTGCGTATAGAGCTTCGTCACGTCGATGACGGCCGCGCTGTCGGGGCCGTACCCCTCGACGTTGAAGATCGCGATGATCGGCTCGAAGTTCGCCGCGCGCACGGCCTGGTGGATCGGCGAGCTCGTGTCGGCGACGACGTCGAACGAGACGTCGCGCAGGAGCACCTGGTTCCCGCGCCGCTCCCAGCGCACGACGCGGCGGCCGAGCTGCTCGCCGCCGTAGCCGATGCCCGCCGCGGTCTTCGCGATCTGGGTGACGAGGAGGAGGTCCTTGTCCAGCTCCGTCGCCGGGATCTCGAAGAGGAGCTTGCTCCCGACGCGGTGCGTCCTGAAGAGGCCGTCGCGCGTCGTGGCGCCGGGCGTCACGACCTGCGCGTAGGGCTTCGGCGCGGGCTCGCCGCGGCCGGCTCCGTTGCCGCTGTCGCGTCCCGCGGCGGCGCCGGCCTGGCGCGGGGCACCTGGAGCGGGACGCGCGCCGGCGCTCGCGCAGCCGGTCGCGAGGAGGGTGGACGCGAGGAGCGCGACGGCGGCGGCGGCCGGCAGTGAGCGGGCTCGGTGCATGTGGAACGACTCCTTGAGGCGTGTGCCGCGGGCGCCGACCGCACGGCCGGCGCCGGGAGAGGGAGACTCGAAACGTGGACGGCGGCGCGACGCGATGCAAGGAAGGGTCGGCTTCTTGCGCGATGGCGACGCATGTCGCGGGTGGTGCGGAGCACGGTGGGGGGCGAGCGGACGGTCCGCGGCGGACGGCGCGTGGCGCTCGTGCTCCACGACGGGGAGCCGATCCCCGGCGTCCTCCTCCTGCCGGCGGCGGCGGCGCCGGTCCCCGCCGCGCTCCTCCTCCACGGCCTCACCTCGCGGAAGGAGCAGATGGCCGACTCGGTCGGGCGGGCGCTGCTCGGCGTCGGCATCGCCAGTCTCGCGATCGACCTGCCGCTGCACGGCGAGCGCGAGGGGTCGCTCGAGTCGCTCGGCTGGAGCGACCCGATGGGGCTCGTGCGCCGCTGGCGCCTCGCCCTCGAGGAGTGCGCGATCGCCCTCGACTTCCTCGGCGCGCACGAGCGCATCGACGGGGCGCGGCTCGCCCTCGTCGGCTACTCGCTCGGCTCGTACCTCGGCACGATCGTCGCCGCCCGCAAGGAGACGGTGCGCGCGCTCGTCGTCGCGGCGGGGGGCGACCTGCCCGTCGGTACCCCGGCGGCGACGCTCGCGCGCGCCGTCGCCGATCCGCTGCGCGCCGTGCGCCGCTTCGCCGGCCGCCCGCTGCTCGTCGTGCACGGCCGCCGCGACCGCACCGTGCGCCCCGACCAGGCGGAGCGCCTCTTCGCCGCCGCAGGGGAGCCGAAGACGATCCGCTGGTGGGACGCGGGGCACTGGCTCCCGGCGGAGGCGATCGAGGACGCCGCGCGCTGGCTCGCCGACGCTTGCGGCCGGAGCGCGCGCGCGTAGTGTGCACGCATGCCCCACCCCACGCGCCGCGCCAGGACCGCGACCGTCCCGCCGCCCTCGACGCCGACGCCCATCCGCATCTCGCGGCGTACGCGGACCGTGCTCCTCGCCGCCGGCGCCGCCTCGATCCTCCTCCTGCTCTGGCGCGCGCCGAGCGTCGTGACGCTCGCCATCGGCGGGGTCGCGTTCGCCGTCGTGCTCTCCTATCCGGTCGGCCTGATGTCGCGCGCCGTGCCGCGGGGCGTCGCGATCCTCCTCTCCTTTCTCCTCGTCGCCGCGATCCTCCTCGCGGTGATCATCGGCGTCGTGCCGGTGCTCGTCTCGCAGCTCGGCGCCCTCGTCGACGCGACGCCGGGGATCATCCAGCGCATCGGCGACCGGCTGCCGTCGCTGTTCGACCGACTCACCGAGAGCGGGCTCCTCCCCGCCGACCGCGCCGCGTTCATCGACGACATCCAGCGCGAGCTGCTCGACGCGATCCAGGGCTTCGCGCGCCGCCTCCTCGGCCAGCTCGGACGGGTGCTCACCGGCGCGCTCAGCGTCATGATCACCCTCTTCGGCGTCGTCTTCATCGGCGCGTACATGCTCTCCGACGCGCGGACCATCCGCGCCGGCGTCCTCCGCGCGACGCCGCACGCCTACCGGCGCGACGTGCGCGACCTGTGGACCGCCTTCGCCGTCACGCTCTCGCGCTACCTCGGCGGGCTCACGCTCTCCCTCGCGATCCAGGGCGTGCTCTCGGCGATCGCGCTCTATCTGCTCGGCGTCCCCTACGCCGCGCTCCTCGGCGCCTGGGTCGCCGTCACCGCGCTGATCCCCTACATCGGCGCGTGGATCGGCGCGGTGCCGGCGGTGCTGCTCGCCCTCTCCGTGTCGCCGATGACGGCGCTGTTCACCGCCGTGCTCTTCCTCGTCATCCAGCAGCTCGAGGGGAACGTCCTCACCCCGCGGATCCAGGGGCAGGCGGTGCGCGTGCACCCGGTGATCATCTTCCTCGCGGTGATCGCGGCCGGAGAGCTCGCCGGGATCGCCGGCGTGATCTTCGCCGTCCCGGTGCTCGCGGTGCTGCGCGTCCTCGTGGATTTCTTCCGGGTGCGGGTGCGGACGGTCGAGTCCGCGCGGGTCGCGGACGCCGGGACGATCATCCGTGTCTCCTGAGCGCTACGGCGCCCGGGCGTAGACCTCGATCCACGGCGCCGCGCCGCGGCCGAGGGCGCGCACGGCGAGCCGCGTCCCCGCCTTCACCGCGCGCTCCTCGAGCGCCGCCCAGCGCCGCGTCCACCGGTCGGCGATCGGGACGAGCGCGTCCCCCTCGACGCGCACGACGCGGAGCCCGACGCGCCCGAGGAGCCGCTCGAGCGTGGCCGGCGTGAAGCCGTGCCGGTACGGGAAGGTGAGCAGGTTGTTGTGCGCGAGGAGCGCGGTGGCGGCGGGAGCGAGCGGGCCGTCGAGGAGGGGGCGGAGCCGCGCGTAGAAGTCGCCGTTCGGCACGCGCACGGCGAGCACGCCGCCCGGCGCGAGGAGCGCACGCGCGCGGAGCGCGGCCTCGCCCGGCTCGGGGAGCTGGTCGAAGGTGTTCCAGATCGCGACCGCGTCGTAGCGTCGGCCGGGGTCGGCCGCCTCGAGCCCGCCGGTCGTCACGCGGAAGCCGAGCGAGCGCACGAACGCGTTGACGTGCTCGTTGATGTCGAGCCCCTCGACGCTCCACCCGGCGTCGCGCGCGGCGCCGAGGAAGGCGCCGACGTAGCTCCCGACCTCGAGCACCGAGCCGCCGCGTGCGAGCACCTCGCGCAGCCGGCGCGCCGGCGCGTCGTACATCGGGCGCTGCGTCTCGTGCAGCGCGCGGAGCACGTCGTCGGGCGGCGCGGCATCGCTCGCCGCGTACATCGCGCTCAGCTCGTGGACGCGCTCGCGCGGATTGCGGAAGACGAGGCCGCACCGCGTGCAGCGCACGACGCGCAGCGGCGGCGCGTGCGAGAAGGCGACGCGGTCGGCGAGATGCTCGGGCGGGGTCCCGGGCCGGAGCCGCCGGTCGTGAAAGCTCCAGAGGAGCTCGACCTCGCGCCGCACGGCGCCGGCATCGGCGATCACCTCCGCATCGCCGCTCCCACAGACGGGGCAGGCGGTGGGCTCGAGGTCCATGTGCGCCGGGAGTGCAGAGGGCGGGCCGCAGCGCGCGCCGAGCCGTCGAACGGGATCGCCTCAGCGCGCGATCGCGATCCGGTGCCGAGTCCGGTCCTGCGCGAAGACCTCCAGCTCGAGCGGCTCGCCGGCCGGCACCTCGAACGCCCACGCCCACGCGCGCACCGAGTCGCCGGCGGCGAGGCGTCCGCCGATCAGCCGCTCGAACGCCGTCGAGTCGAAGCGCGCGCCGCGCGGCGACTCCATCTCGAAGGCCGCGACGAGCGCCGGAAGAAAGGGGTGCCGCGCGCCGCCCGCATCGACGACCGCGGGCGCGATGGTGCTCCAGCCGAGCGCGATCGAGTCGGCCGTCGGGTTGTGCAGCGCGACGTCGAGCGCGAGGTACTCGTGCCCTGGCGCCGCCCTCCAGATCGCCGTCTCCGGCGGCGTGAAGCGCTCGACGTCGTGCACGACGAGGACGAAGCTGTCCGTGACGATGCGGCCGATCTCCGCGGGCGGCGCGCTGGCCGGCAGCGCCGCCGTGTCGCGAGCGTCGGAGGGCGCGTCCCTCCGGCCGCAGGAGAGGAGGACGAGCGAGAGGGCGAGAAGGGTCACCGGGACGAGGGAGGCGCGGGGTCGCATGGCGATCAACCTAGCGAATCCGGAGCGCGTGTCACCCGCCGCGCCCGCCGTCGCCCCTCCGTCGGGCGTTACTTTCCACAGCGTATTCCACACTGTCCACATTTCCGATGCGATACGACATCGACGACGTCCTGCGCGCGATCGAGGACGATGCGTCGCCCGAGGCGGGGGAGCGCTTCCTCTCGCTCGTCGCCGACTATCTCGCCGGGACGCGCACGGGCGCGGGTCCGGTCTCGACGCCCCTCGCGCCGAGCGAGATCGCGCCCCGCTTCGACGAGCCCCTCCCGGCGGGCGGCGCGCCGCTCGGCGACGTCGTCGCCCGTCTCCGCGACGAGGTCATCGCGGACGCGAACCGCCTGATGCACCCGATGTACATGGGGCACCAGGTCTCGGCGCCGCTCCCCGCGGCCGTCTGGGTGGAGAGCGTGGTCGCCGCGCTCAATCAGTCGACGGCGATCTGGGAGATGTCTCCGACGGCGACGATGGTCGAGGCCCGACTCGTGCACTGGTCGTGCGGTTTGGCCGGATGGGGGGAGGGCTCGGGCGGGACGCTCACCTCCGGCGGCACGGAGGCGACGTTCACCGCCCTCCTCGCCGCGCGGGCGCGTGCGCTCCCCGATGCGTGGCAGGAGGGGCTCGGCGCCTCGCCGCCGGTCGTCCTCTGCGGCGAGCACGCGCACTACGCGGTGACGCGCGCCGTCGCCGAGCTCGGGCTCGGGATGCGCCGCGCGATCGCGGTCCCCTCGCGCGACTGGCGCATGGACGTCGATGCGCTCGCCGCCCGGCTCGATGCGCTCGCGCTGGAAGGGACGCGCGTGATGGCCGTCGTCGCCACCGCGGGGAGCACCGCCACCGGCTCGTTCGACGACCTCGAGCGCATCGCCGACCTGTGCGCGCGCCACGACGCCTGGATGCACGTGGACGGCGCGCACGGCGCCTCGGCGCTCCTCTCGCCGCGCCACCGCTCGCGGCTGCGCGGCATCGAGCGCGCCGACTCGGTCGCCTGGGACCCGCACAAGATGATGCTCGTGCCGCTCGCCGCGGGGATGCTCCTCGTGCGCGACGAGCGGACGCTCGAGCAGGCGTTCGTGCAGCACGCGCCGTATCTCTTCCACGGCGGCGACGCGGAGCGGAGCCCGGACCAGGGGCGGCGCAGCTTCCTCTGCTCGCGCCGCGCCGATGCGATCAAGGTGTGGACGGCGCTCCAGCGCCACGGCGCCGACGGGCTCGGGCTGCTCCACGACCGGCTCTGCGAGACGACGGCGGACCTCGCCGCGCGGATCGAGGCGCGCGACGACTTCGAGACGCTGCACGCGCCGGAGTCGAACATCCTCTGCTTCCGCTGGCGCGGCGACGGCACGCTCGGCGACGCCGCGCTCGACGAGGCGAACCGGTTGCTCCGCGAGCGCTACAACCGCTCGGGGCGCGGATGGATCACGGCGACGGTGCTCGGCGGACGGCGCGTGCTCCGCGTGACGGTGATGAACCCCCGCACGACGGCCGAGCACACGGCGCGGCTGCTCGACGGGCTCGCGGAGGAGGCGGCGCGGCTCGCCATGCCCGTCGAGCGTTAGGCGTGGCCACCCGGGCGCCAGCTCCGCCGCCGGTCGCGGGCAACCGGAGGTCCGGCACTCACGACGAGGTGTGCCACGCCCTGCGGCGCCCCCCGCGCTAGCCGAGCGCTCGCGCGAGGTCCTCGACCAGGTCCGCCTCGTGCTCCAGGCCGACGGAGACGCGGAGGAGCGACTCGGGCGTCCCCGTCTCCGGCGGCTCGACGGAGGCGCGGTGCTCGATCAGGCTCTCGCTGCCGCCGAGGCTCGTCGCGCGCGTGACGAGCCGGCAGCGCGCGGCGACGGCGAGCGCCGTCTCGCGCTCGCGTCCCGGCTCGCTCCGCACCTCGAACGAGAGCATCCCGCCGAACGCGGACATCTGGCGCGCGGCGACCTCGTGCCCCGCGTGCGAGGGGAGCCCCGGGTAGTGGACGCGCGCCACCCGCGGGTGTCCCTCGAGGAATCGCGCCACCGCGAGCGCGTTCGCCGAGTGCGCGCGCATCCGCCAGGGGAGCGTGCGCACGCCGCGCAGGACGAGCCAGCACTCGAACGGCGACGGCACCGCGCCGGCCGACGTCTGCACCTGCCGGATGCGCGCGAAGGCGCCGTCCTGCTCGCGCGCGATGACGGCGCCGCCGAGCACGTCGCCGTGCCCGCCGAGGTACTTCGTCGTCGCGTGCATCACGAGGTCGGCGCCGAGCGCGAGCGGGCGCGTGATCGCCGGCGTCGCCCACGTCGCATCGACGGCGACGCGCGCGCCGTGCGCCCGCGCGATCGCCGCGACGCGCGCGATGTCGGTGATGCGCAGCAGCGGGTTCGACGGCGTCTCGATCCAGACGAGGCGCGTCGCCGGGCGCAGCGCGCGCTCGACGGCCGCCGGGTCGGTCATGTCCGCGAAGCTCGCCTCGAGCCCCCACGGCGCGAAGATCTCGCGCAGCAGCTTCGTGCTCCCGTAGTAGGCGTCGTGCGGGGCGAGCACGTGGTCGCCCGGGCGGAGGGCCTGGAAGATCGCCGCGGTCGCCGCCGCCCCCGAGGCGAAGGCGGCGCACGCGACGCCCCCCTCGAGCTCGGCGAGGCATCGCTCGAGGGCGCGGCGCGTCGGGTTGTCCTCGCGCGTGTAGAGGAAGCCCTGCGGGCCGAACGTGCCGTCGGGGGCGCGCTCGAACGTCGTCGAGAGGTGGATCGGCGGCGTGACGGCGCCGGTCGCCGGGTCCACCCCGTGGCCGGCGTGGACGGCGAGCGTCTCGAGGCGCGGCGCGTCCGGCGGCGCGCCGTGAGTCGCGCCGGGCCCAGCCCCGCCCGGCGCGGGCGGGCCGGGCGTCGCGGAGCCCGGCGTCGCGCTCAGCGCCCCGCCGTGTCCGCGGCGGCCGAGTCCGCCGCCGAGTCCGCCGGCGCTGCCGCCGCCGCGGCGCCCGCGTCCGGGATCGTCCACAGCTCGACCCGGTTCCCCGTGAAGATCGGCACGAGGATGAGCGAGCGGCGCGAGTCCACGCCGATGTCCGCCGGGGCGGCGATCCCGGAGACGACGCGCGTCAGCGCGCTCGAGCCCGGCTCGAGGACGTGGAGGCTCGAGTCCGCCCAGCTCGAGACGAAGACGCGGCCGCCGACGACCTCGATGCCGTCGTACTGCCCGGCCCCCGTCGCGATCGGGCGCACCGTGCTGTCGCCCGGCGCCCACGAGAGCAGCGCGGGGCCGGCGAAGGAGCCGACGACGAACGCCTGCCGCCCCGCGTCCCACGCGATCCCGTTCGGCGCGGCGAGCGCGGTGTCGGAGACGACGGCCGTAGCGCGCCGCCCCTCGACGCGGAAGATGCGCCCCGTGCTCGGCGCGGTCATCCCGCCGCTCGCGTCGAACTGGATCCCCGTGTCCGTGACGTAGAGCGCGCCGTCCGGACCGACGGCGACGTCGTTCAGGAAGTACACCGGGCGCGGAAACGGGATCGTCGCCACCGGCGCGCCGGTCGTGCGGTGGAAGCCGCGCACGACGTCGATGTCCGCGACCCAGAGCGTGTCGCCGACGATCGCCATCCCCTTCGGCGCGTGCAGCGTGACGCCGTTCTTCCCCCCCTCGACGGCCATCGTCGCGGCGCGGGCGTCGTCGCCGGCGGCGACGCGGGCGATGTAGCCGTTGCCATCCTTCTGCGACGGATTGCCGGCGATGTTCGAGACGAAGTAGACGTCCTGCGCGGAGTCGTACTTCACCGACTCCGGCGTCCGGAACCCTTCCACCGTTCCCGCGCGCTCGGCGGAGCGCGCCGTCGCGCCCTCGACGCCGCCGCCGGCGGCCGCCGTGTCGCCGTCGTCCGCGCCGCCGCCGCACGCGGCGAGGAGGAGCGCGAGGAGGGCGGCGGAGAGAGCAGTCGGACGCGACATGGTGTGATCTCCTGAAGGCTGTCGAGCGAGCACGGACCGTTCACCGGAGGGCGGCACGCGCCGCCGCACGAGCGGGGATCGCCTCAGACGATCCCGTCCACCGCCATCCCCATGCTGTGCGCCCCCTTGTCGACGTACAGCGTCGTCCCCGTGATCCCGCTCGCGAGGGGGCTGCAGAGGAAGGTCATGGCGGTGCCGACCTCGCGCGCGGCCAGCTCCTCGCCGAGCGGCGAATTGCGCCGGCAGTAGTCCACCATCTTCTCGATGATCCCGATCGCGCTCGCGGCGCGCGAGGCGAGGGGGCCGGCGGAGAGGGTGTTCACGCGGACGCCGTACTTGCGTCCCGCCTCGAAGGCGAGGAGGCGCGTGTCGCTCTCGAGCGCCGCCTTCGCCGACGACATCCCGCCGCCGTATCCCGGGATCACCCGCTCGCTCGCCATGTACGTGAGGGAGGCGAAGGCGCCCCCCTCGCGCATCAGCGGCGCGAAGCGCTGGATCATCGAGACCAGCGAGTAGGCGCTCGCGCTCACCGCGGCGAGGTACCCGCTGCGGCTCGTCTCGAGGAGCGGCTTCTTCACCTCGGGGCCGTTGGCGAGGGAGTGCACGACGATGTCGAGGGGGCGCTCGCCGAAGTCCTCGCGCATCCGGTTCGCCAGCCCCTGGATCGAGAAGTCGCCGACGTCCTTGTACCGCTTGCTCGTGCGGACGTCCTCGGGGGCATCCTCGAGCGTGTCGTAGACGGCGTCGAGCGGGTAGATGCGCTCGAACTCCATCTTCCGCCCGTCGGGGAGCTGCATCGAGGCGTCCATCTTGCCCCGCTCGAGCAGGTTCATGAAGATGTTGAGCGCCGGCGGCCAGGTGCCGACGCTCACCGTCGCGCCCGCCTCGGCGAGCGCGCGCGCGATCGCGAAGCCGAATCCCGCGTCGTCGGCGACGCCGGCGACGAGCGCGCGGCGGCCGGTGAGGTCGATGCTCAGCATGCGGTGTGATATCGCCGCTCCCGGGCGGCGAGGCAAGGGGACGGCGCGCGGGACGAGACGGTGCACGACGCACGGGGCGGCACGGTGGACGACGCACGGAACGACGCAGGGGTCCGCATGGCGATGGTGCTCTACGTGGACGACGACGACGCGCTGCGCGACGTGGTGGGCACGTGGCTGCGGCGCTCCGGGCATGTCGTGCACACGGCGGGAAGCATCGCCGAGGCGAAGCGGCTCGTCGAGGCGCACGACTTCGACGGCGCGTTCATCGACGTCTGGCTCGGCGACGGCACCGGGTTCGAGCTGCACGGCTGGCTCGAGTCGCATGCGCCGCGGCTCGCGAAGCACGCCGTCTTCGTGACGGGCGACGTCGTGCACCCGGCGAGCGAGAGCGGCCGGCTGAGGGCCCTCGGGCGGCCGGTGCTCGCCAAGCCGTTCCTCCTCGGCGAGCTCGACCCGCACGTCGTGCGCTGGAGCGCCGCCGCGGGAGAGGGCGGAGTGGCCGGCGGGGATGCCTCGTGACTACCTTGCCCCGCATGGCGACCTCGTCCGATCGGAGCGCGGCCGCGGCGCCGTCCGATCCGCCGGCGCCGACGCCGACCGTTCCCGGGAGCCCACACCTCCCGCTGCGCACCGACCCCGGGGCACCGGTCGCCCCGCCGCTGCGCCAGGGTCCGATCTTCGCCCGCGGGCTCTGGCGCATCGCCGCCGCCGAGGTCTCGGGGGGGAACCACGTCGGGCTCCTGCGCGACGGACCGGCGACGTTCGATGCGATGATCGCGGCGATCGAGGGCGCCCGCGACACGGTGGACCTGGAGAGCTACATCATCCGCGGCGACGAGGTCGGGACGCGCTTCGCCGCGGCGCTCGCCGCCGCCGTCGGGCGCGGCGTCCGCGCGCGCGTCATCGTCGACTGGATCGGGATGCGCGGCGAGCCGCGCCGCTTTTTCGCCGGGCTGCGGGCGAGCGGCGTCGCGCTCCAGGTCTTCAACGCGCCGGGTTTCCGTCCGTGGCTCGGCCTCGTCCCGCGCGACCACCGCAAGCTCCTCGTCGCCGACGGCCACGTCGGGATCACCGGCGGCGTCGGGCTCGGCCGCGAGTGGCTGACCGGCGTGCAGAAGCGGCGGCGCTCGCGCTGGCGCGATACCGCCGTGCGCATCGAGGGGCCCGCCGCGCACGACATGGCGCGCGCCTTCGAGCACATGTGGTGGCGCGCGAGGTGGCCGCGCGAGCGCCGGAGCGCCGCGCGCGACCTCCGCGGCCGCCCCGCGAGCGCCTGCTGCCTCGCCGACCCCGAGCCCGGCGAGGCGCTCGTCGGCATCGTCGAGGGGGAGCCGGGGCGCCTGCGCGTCGCGCGCGCGCTCCAGGTGCAGGCGGTGCAGGCGGAGCGCTCGATCTGGATCGCCAGCGCCTATTTCGTCCCCTCCTTCGCCGAGATCGAGGCGCTCACCGGCGCGGCGCGGGACGGGATCGACGTGCGCGTCCTCGTGCCGAGCCGCTACGACCACCCCTGGATCCGGCGCCTCACGCGCCGCTTCTACCGCCGCCTCCAGTCGAGCGGCGTGCGGATCTGGGAGTGGCAGGGGGAGATGATGCACGCGAAGACGAGCGTCGTGGACGGCCGCTTCGTCCGCGTCGGCTCGACCGACTTCAACCCGCTCGGCGTCGCGATCAACTTCGAGCTCGACGCCGTCATCGAGGAGCGCGCGGTCGCCGCGGAGGCGGAAGCGATGTTCCTCGACGACCTCGCGCAGTCGCGGGAGATCAAGGTGGTCTAGGCCGAGCGCCGAGCCGAGCGCCGAGGGCCGAGCGCCGAGCGCCACTAGCCCAGGGCCTAGAGCCCATCCCCGGCACACCCGGCACACCCGGTGCATCACCCGCGCCCCGTCCCCTTCACCGAATCCCGTGCGCTCGATCACACTCGCTTCGCTCGCCCTCCTCGCCGCGACGGCCCCGCTCCGCGCGCAGCAGACGAACGAGGACCCGCCCTCGCTCTTCGGCCCGCAGGACGTCGTCTTCGTCGGCGTCTCGACGCTCGGCACCATCCTCGCGCAGCCGCTCGACCGCGCCGCCGCGAATCGGCTCCAGGACTCGACGACGCAGACGAACCGATTCCTCCTGCGGCAGTCGCGCAACCTCGAGCTCATCTCGACGCCCGGCTCCTTCGTCATCGGCGGGACGCTCTACGCCGCCGGGAAGCTCGCCGGGAACGAGCGCATGGCCGACCTCGGCCTGCACGGCACCGAGGCGATCGTCGTCGGGACGCTCGTCAACTCGATCATCAAGGGGCTCGCCGGGCGCGCGCGGCCCTACGTCGATCCGGACAACTCCAACGACTTCTCCATCGGGCGCGGCTTCCTGAACGAGGAGTTCCGCTCATTCCCCTCGGGACACACGACCGCCGCCTTCGCCGCGGCGGCCGCCGTGACCGAGGAGACGCGGCGCTGGTGGCCGGAGTACACCTGGGCGATCGGGATCGCGATGTACGGCGGCGCCGCGCTCGGCGGCGTCTCGCGCATGTACAACAACTACCACTGGGCGAGCGACGTCATCATGGGCGCCGCGATCGGCACCATCGCGGGACTCAAGGTGCCGAAGTACCATCATCGCGTGAACCCCGACAACGGACTCGACCGCGCGCTCCTCGGCGTCTCGATCACCCCGGCGCCGTCGGGGAACGGGCGCATCGTGCGCCTCATCGTCTCGCCCTAGCGGAGCGGCCGCCACCCGTGGCCGGCGTCCGCGGCGGGATCTACATCGTCGCCGACCTGCACGGCGACGCGGCGGCCCGCGTGCGCGAGATTCAGCGCCGCTTCGACCCGAAGCTCGCGAACACCGCGCCCCCGCACGTCACGCTCACCGGCTCGTCGGGGCTCGGGCCGATCGACCCGGCGACGACGGAGGCGGAGCTGCGCGGCGCGCTCGAGCCGATCGCGCGCGACACGCCGCCGATCGTCGTCCGCTTCGGCCCGCCCGTGCGCTTCATGCAGACGACGTTCGTCGTCCTCCCGGTCGACCCGCACGGCCCGATCCGCGTCCTCCACGACCGCATCGGCCGCAGCGGCCTCCGCTTCCTCGGCGTCAGGCACATGTTCACCCCGCATGCGACGCTGAACCTCTACCCCGAGCTCTCGCGCGAGCGGATGCGCGAGCTGCTCGCGGAGCGCGTGGAGGGCGACGTGACGCTCGACGCGATCCGGATCTACCGGTCGATGGACCCGATGAAGCCGCGGCTGCTGATGGAGCTGGGGCTGGAGGGGTAGGAGGCGCTCGGCGCTCGGCGCTCGGCGCTCGGCGCTCGGCGGGGCGGCGGGGCCGGTGTGCCTGGCGAGGCTCGTCGGCGGGACGGCTCCGACTGTCGGCGGTGTGTTTCACGCGGAGGCGCGGAGATCCGCGGAGCAAGGCGCCGTGCGCGGGTCGGAAGCGTCGCGCCACGAGCCGTGAACTGCTTGGGGGGGAATGCTCGACGATTACCCCTCCTCGCGCCGGCGCACGAGTCCCTCCAGGCGCACCCCCCGAACATTAACGGGCCGCCACCTCGGTCTCTCGCGCCGCACGGAGCGATCCGCGTGATCCGCTGAATCCGCGTGATCCGCGGTTCACCCCTCGTCCGTGTGGCCGGCCCGAGCGGCTGTTCCCGCCTCGCCCGTGTGGCCGGCCCGAGCGGCCGTTCGATCCGTGGCCGCGGCGAGCGCAGGCCGCTCTACCTGAGCGCCTTCTCGATCGCCGCCACCAGATCCTGATCGCCGCCGAGCCCGGTGTACACGACCTTCCCCGCCGCGTCGACGACGACGACGTACGACGTCGCCGGGACCTGGTAGGCGTCGATCGCCGCGCCCTCGCGGTCGTAGAGGAGCGAGAGGGGGAGGGCGTGCCGCAAGGCGTACGCCTTCACGCGCCGCGGCGACTGGTTCATCGGGACGGCGATGCCGACAAAGGCGACGCGGTCGCCGTAGCGGGCGTGCGCGGCCTTCATCGCCGGCTCGAGGGCCTCGCAGTTCGAGCACCACGTCGCCCAGAACTCGAGCACGACCGGCTGCTTTCCGATCCACCGCCCGAGGTCCACGCGCTTCCCATCGACGTCCTCGACGCTCACCACCGGCGCCGCCGACCCCACCGGGATCCCCGCCTCCTGCGCGCGAAGCGGCGCGCCCAGGAGAAGCACCCCCGCCGCGAGCAGGCCGAGCACCGCACCGAACCGCCGGGAACGAATCGTCATTGCTGCTCCGGGAAAATGCGTTTGTCAGAGGGACGGCGGCGCTCGGCGCTCGGCACTCGGCACTCGGCACTCGGCCGAGTGCCGAGCCCCGGCCGTCAGAACATCAACTTCCCCATCGCGATCAGATAGTACTCCGCAACGCCGATCATGATCAGCGCGAAGATCCGCTTCACCCAGACCATCCACGCACCGGCCCGCGGGAGGCGCGCGAGCGTGCCCGACGAGAGGCCGATCGCCACGAGGAGCGCGGTCATGCCGAGCGAGAAGGCGAAGAGATAGGCGAAGCCGAGCGCGGCGCTCCCCGTCGTCGAGACCCAGGTGAGGACCGCCGCCATCACCGGCGCCGAGCACGGCGCGGCGACGAGCCCCGACATCGCCCCCATGACGAAGGCGCCGCCGACGCGCCCGCCCGTCCCCGCCGTCGCCGCGCGCCGCATGACGAACGCGGGGACGCGGATCGGGACGACGTCGAGCATCGCGAGCGCGGCGAGGACGAGCACGTTCGCCATCGCGAAGTAGAGCCACGGGTTCGTGCTGATCGCCCCGAAGAGCGAGCCGGTGAGGCCCGCGACCAGCCCGAGCGCGGCGTATACCAGCGCGAGACCGACGACGTAGGCGAGCGTCAGCGCCACCGTCCGTCCGCGGCGCCGCTCCGCGCGGCCGTCGCCGACCGCATCGCCGCCGACGACCGCGACGGTGATCGGGATCATCGGGTAAATGCACGGCGTCAGGCTCGTCAGCACCCCCGCGAGGAACACGAGGGGGAAGGCGAGCGCCGGGCGCTGCGAGAGGAGGGTGGGGACGTCGGAGAAGTCCATGGGCGTGTCGAAAGATGCACCCGCGCGCGCGGCGCGGCAGCGGCGCGGCGAATGCCCCGCGCTCGCCGTTCCGGGGGACCGGACCCAATGGCGGACCGGACCGGTATCATGCCGGTCAGGATCCCGCCGCCCGACCGACGAGCACCGGAGGCTCGCGATGCGTTCCCGGATCTCTTACAGGATCTCTTGCGCCCTGCTCTCCCTCGCCGGGCTCGCCCTCCTCGTCCCCGCCGCCGCGCGCGCGCAGGGCGCGGGGCACGACCACGGCGATCACGCGCCGCCGCCCGTCGCGGCGGCCGGTGATACCGCGTCCACCGACTCCACGTCCGTCGCGCACGCGGCCGACCACGCGATGAGCACCCCGCATCTTCACGTCGGCGACCATCTGCGGCTGACGCCCGTCCGTCCGCCGAACGCCGCCGATTCCGCGCGCGCCGGCGCCCTCCTCGCCACCCTCCGCGGTGCGATCGAGCGCTATCGCGACGTGCGCGTCGCCGAGCGGGAGGGATACCGGATGTTCGCCCCGGGGCTGAAGAACCAGCGCGTCTACCACTTCACGCACAACGGACGCGCGATGCGCGAGCACTTCCGCTTCGATCCGACGCAGCCGACGTCGCTCCTCTACCGCCGCGGCGAGTCGGGGGAGCTCGAGCTGCTCGGCGCGATGTACGTCGCCCCGAAGCGCGCCTCGCCCGACGACCTCGACGCGCGCGTGCCGCTCTCGATGGCGCGCTGGCACGCGCACGTGAACATCTGCCTGCCGAGGCGCGGCGCGCGGCACCGCTGGCGCGAGATGGAGGACGGCCGCATGCGCTTCGGCCCCGCCGGCGCGATCACGACCGAGGCCGGGTGCGACGCCGCCGGCGGCCGCTTCCACGAGCAGCTCTTCGGGTGGATGGTGCACGTGAACGTGTATTCTGCGGATGGAGAGGTCTGGGGCGACGGGCACTAGGGGCGCTCGGCGCTCGGCCCTCGGCGCTCGGCCCTCGGCGGAAGACCGAATGTCGGCGTGATGCCGATGGGGTCCGGCGGGGACGGCGTCCCCTTGGCTCTCCGGTGCCGAGAGGGCGGCTCTCGTCGTCATTCTGACGTCCCCGCGGTCTCCTTCGAGTTCGGGCCCCCCACCTCGCTCCGCATGCTCACCCGCCGCGCGCTCCCCACTCTCGCGATCGTCCTCGCTCCGCTCGCCGTCGGCGCCCAGCAGCCCACCCTCGCCGCCGCCGAGCCCTCGTGCGCCGACTCGACGCTCGGCGCCGTGCGCCGCGTCCCGCTCTGCCGCGCCGCGGCCGCGCGCGACACGAGCGACGCGGAGGTCCGCTGGCGGCTGGGGTGGGTGCTGCTCGAGGCCGACAGCGCGGCCGCGGCGGAGCCGGTCTTCCGCGACGCCATCGCGCGGCGGCGCGGCTACGCCGAGGCGCACAACGGCCTCGCCTCCGCACTCGCGCGGCTCGGCCGCGACGCGGAGGCGGAGCGGGAGTGGGAGGAGGCGATCCGCCTGAAGCGCGACTACTACGGGGCGCTCTTCAACCTCGGCCGCATGCGCTTCGTGCAGGAGCGCTACGCCGATGCGCTCGCGCTCTGGGAGCGCGCGGCGAAGGCGCGTCCCGACGACGCCGACGCCCGCACCGCGATCGGCCGCGCGCAGTACGCGCTCGGCGAGTACAAGGACGCCGCCGCGAGCTTCCGCCGCGCGTCGAAGCTCACGCCGGCGGACGTCGAGCCGATGATCGGCGAGGCGCGCGCGCTCCGCGCGATGGAGAAGACGAAGGACGCCGAGGCCGTGCTGCGCCGCGCGGCGGCGCTGGCGAGCGGCGCCGAGCGCGCGTGGATCGAGCTCGGCTCCCTCCTCGACTTCCTCGACCGCCTCGACGAGTCGCTCGCGGCGTACGACAGCGCATTGCGCATCGATGCGGACGCCGGATACGGCGAGGCGCAGGAGGGGCGTGGCATCGTCCTGCGGCAGCTCGGCCGCGCCGCGGACGCGGCCGCCGCCTTCGCCGCGGCGATGCGCACCGATCCCGACGACGCCGACTACGTCTACGGGCACGCGCTCGCGCTGCGCGACGCCGGCCGCGACGACGACGCGCTCGGCGAGCTGCGGCGCGCCGTCGCGATGGCGCCGCGCTTCGCGTCCGCGCACAACGAGCTCGGCGCGGTGCACCTCGCGGCGGAGCGCCACGACAGCGCCGCGGCGCACTTCCGCACGGCGATCGGGCTCGACGCCGAGGTCCCGCTCTTCCACTTCAACCTCGGTTGGGTGCTCGACGACCTGAACCAGGGGGAGGAGTCGATCGCGCATTTGCGCGAGGCCGTGCGCCTCGCCCCCGACTACGGCCAGGCGTGGCACACGCTCGGCTACGTCCTGCGTCGCAACGACCGCAACGAGGAGGCGGCCGACGCGTTCCGCCGCGTGCTGCGCATCGACCCGACCGCGTCGGGGAGCCGGGTCCAGCTCGGCCTCGCGCTCTGGTCGCTCGGCGACCGCTCGGATGCGCTCGGCGAGATCCAGCGCGCGGCGCGAGAGGACACGACGAACCTCGAGGCGACCTACTTCGAGGGCGTCGTCCTCTTCGAGATGCGGCGCAGCGACGAGGCGCTCGAGCGGCTCGACCGCGTCCTCGCGGCGCACCCCGGCCATGGGCTCGCCCACTACTTCCGCGGCGTCGCGCTCGCGCAGCTCGAGCGGCTCCCCGAGGCGTACACGGCGCTTCGCGCCTCGACCGAGCACCTGCCGGAGGACCCCGACACCTGGGCGATGGCCGCCTACGTCGCGTGGGCGATGGACCGGCACTCCGACGCCGTCGCGCTGTGGAGCATGGCGCTCAAGCTCGACCCGGCCTACCTCGACGAGCGCGGCGACATGAAGGAAGCGTACGAGGAGTCGCTCGCCGGGCTGAAGTGACGGAAGCTAGCCCCCGCGCGCCCCGCTCCGCGCGGCGGCGATCCTCCCCGGGACGTTCGTGACGATCCCGGCGACGCCGCGCTCCCAGAGGCGCAGCGCGATCGCCGGCTCGTCCACCGTCCAGACGTGCACCGGCCGGCCGCGGCGTCGGGCGGCAGCGACGACGCGACGCGTCGGGATGGTCAGGCCACGCCAGCGGAGCGGCACGGCGAAGGCGAGCGCCTCGAGCGCCGCGGGAGCGAAGCCGAGCATCGCCGGGAAGTAGAGGCGCGAGATGTCCGCGCCCGAGGCGCCGCGGAGGAACGGCGCCTCGCGGAACGCGACGAGCGCGTCCGCGTGTGCCGAGGCGAGGACGCACCGCGCCTGCGCGCCCGCGTCGAGGATCGCGCGCCGCGTCGGCTCCTGTGCCGCGGGCTCCTTCACCTCGACGAGGAGCGGGACGCCGGGGAAGGCGTCGAGCACGTCGGCGAGCGTCGGCACCCGCACATCGCGTCCGCGCCAGGGGAAGGTGCGTCCGGCGTCCGGCGTGAAGCGCGCACCGGCGTCGGCGGCGCGGAGCTCGGCCACGGTGCGGCCGCGGACGAATCCCGCGAGGCTCGTCGTGCGCTCGAGCGTCGCGTCGTGCACGACGACGACCTCCCCGTCCGCCGTCGCGCGCACGTCGAGCTCGAGCGCGTCGGCGCCCTGCTCGAGGGCGAGACGGAAGCTCTCGAGGGTGTTCTCGGGGCGCTCGGCCGAGGCGCCGCGGTGGGCGATGACGAGGCGGCTCTCCGGGTCGAGGAGGGGGTTCACGCGCTCGAAGATGCGCCGTCGGGGTCGGGGTGGCGAGTGCGAAGCGAGCTGCGCCGTCCCTCGCGTCGTGCTCGGGTCGTGTCCTGCATCGCGTGCCGACGAGTTCCACGGTCCTGCCCGCTTCGCGCTTGCATCGCACCAGCGGTGATCTTGCGTTTGCCGGCGACGCCGACCCATATACCGGAACCCTGCCGACGCCGGTGAGGAGTCCTCCGAGCGGGTGGCGGGCATGTCGGACGCAGGCATCCAACTCGATCCGGTCGCGCCGTTGCGCGCCGCGCTCGCCCGGCGCTACGAGTTCGAGCGCGAGCTCGGTCGGGGCGCCTTCGCGACCGTCTGGCTCGCCCGAGACCTGCGCCACGACCGCCACGTCGCGATCAAGGTCCTGCGCGTCGATGCGTCGAGCGCGCTCCCCGAGATGCGCTTCGTGCGCGAGATCCACCTCCTCGCGCGCCTCCAGCACCCGCACATCGTCCCGCTCCACGACTCGGGGCACCTCCTCGACCTCGTCTGGTACGTCATGCCGTGCGTCGAGGGCGAGTCGCTCCGGCAGCGCCTGGAGCGCGAGCGGCGCATGGAGATCCGCGAGGCCGTGCGGCTCGCGCGGGAGGCCGCCGATGCGCTCGGCTACGCGCACGGCGCCGGCGTCGTGCACCGCGACATCAAGCCGGAGAACATTCTCCTCTCGGGGCGGCACGCGATGATCGCCGACTTCGGCATCGCGCGCATCGTGGACGGCGTGCGCTCCCGGCAGCGGCTCACCGACGCGGGCGCCGGATCTCCGGGGACGCCGGCGTACATGAGCCCCGAGCAGCTCATGGGCGAGACGCTCGACGGCCGGTCGGACATCTACAGTCTCGGGTGCACGCTGTACGAGATGCTCGCCGGCGAGGCGCCCTTCGCCGGCGCGTCGGGCTTCGCCAGGCGATTCACCGAGCCGCCGCCGTCCGTCGCGCGGCTGCGCGGCGACGTGCCCGCGCCGCTCGACGAGGCGATCCGCCGCGCGATGGAGCGGCTGCCGGAGGACCGCTTCGCGACCGCGGAGCAGTTCGCCGACGCGCTGGCGGGCGCGGGTCCGGCGCAGGCCACGCGTTCGGTGCCCGTGGCGGCGCCCCGTCTCCTCGAGCCGACTGCCGCGGCCGCGCCATCGTCCGCGATGTCGCCGGAGTCCTCGGCGGCGCCGCGCGCGGCCGATGCGCCGGAGCGGCAAGACGCGCGTCGCGCGAGGTGGCTTCGCCCACGCGACGTGGCGCTCGCGGCCGCCGCGCTCGTGCTGCTGAGCGGCGCGACGCTGGCGCTGCGCGGCGGCGCCGCGGACGCGGAGAGCGGCCGGCGCCGCGTCGTCGTCACGCCGCTCGTCAACCACACGGGCGACGTCGCGCTCGAGCCGGTCGGGATGATGATGGTGGACTGGGTGACGGCAGGCCTCCAGCGGCTCCCCTCGCTCGCCGTCGTGCCGACGCCGACCGCGCTCCAGGCGCATCGCGTCGCGCAGTCGTCAGGCGACGGATCGCGAGACCCGGTGCGCGCGGTGGCGGAGGAGACCGGAGCGGACCTCGTCGTCACGGGCGCGCTCTACCGCCGGGCGGATCGGCTGCTGCTCCGCCTGCAGGTGACGGACACGCGGTCCGGCCAGGTCGTCGAGACGCTCGGCGACCTCGAGGCCCCGGCGTCGGACCCGATCGTCGGCGTGGAGGCGGCGCGGGCGCGCCTCATGGGCTGGTTCGCCGGACAGGACGACGAGCGCGTGCGCGCGGAGATGGCGGGCGCGGCATCGCCGCCGACCTACGCGGCGTACGCCGAGTTCAGCCGCGGGCTCGACGCATACCTGGAGTCGGACTTCGCGCGCGCGATCCCGTACTTCCTGAGTGCCCACGCCGCCGACTCCTCCTTCGTCGCCGCGCTGCTCTACGCCTCGCTCTGCCACTCCAACGTCGGTGACTTCGCGCGCTCCGACTCGCTGCTCGCGATCGTCGACCGCTCGCGCGCCTCGCTCGGCGAGTACCAGCGTGCCTGGCTCGACTACCGCACGGCCTTCCTCGCCGGGCGGCACGAGCAGGCGCTCGCCGCCATCCGCCGCGCCGCGCGGCTCGCGCCTGACTCGAAGGCGGCCTACAACCACGGCGTGGCCGCCTTCCAGAGCGGGCACGCGGCCGAGGCGGCAGCGGTCTTCCGCGCGATCGTCCCCGAGCGAGGGCCGATGCGCGGCTTCCTCGCCTACTGGGACGTGCGCGCGGCGGTGCACCACGCGCTCGGAGAATTCGCGGAGGAGCGCGCAGTCGGCGACAGCGCGCGCCGACGCTACCCCGACCGCCTCGTCGCCTTCATGCCCATCGTGCGGTCGTTCGCCGTCACGGGACGCATCGACAGCCTCGATGCCGCGCTCTCGCTCGCCGCGTCGCTCCCGCGCGATCCGAGCGGTCCCGACTTCGGCGAGCTGCTGCTCGAGGCCGCAGAGGAGCTGCGCGCGCACGGGCATGCCGAGGCGTCCGCACGCGTGCTCGAGCGGGCCTACTCGTGGTATCGCGCGCCGGCGCGCCGCGCATCGAGCGGGTGGGCACTCGCGCGGGCGGCGTACCTGCTCGGCTGGCACGCGGAGGCGGACTCGCTGGTGCTGCGGCTCCGCGCCGCGGAGGGCGACCGCCCGGAGCTACTCGGCCTCGCCGCGTTGATCGATGCGCGCGCGGGCGCGCGCGCGAGCGCTCTCGCGCTCGCGGACACGCTCGAGTCGATGCGGCGGCCGTACCAGTTCGGCGTGGTGCCGCTCTACCGCGCGCGCCTCGCCGCGGCGCTCGACGACCGAGCCGGCGCGGTGGCGCGGCTGCGCGAGGCGTTCGCGTCGGGGACGGCGTACGATCTGTGGCTGCACCGCGATGCGGACCTCGCGGTGTTGCGGGGGCACGCGCCGTACGAGGAGATGATGGACGGTAAGCGGTGAGCGCGGACGGATGAGGCGCGCTGCATCGGACGGCCTCGCGGCCGCGGTGTCGCAGGCAACTTCGGCGGAGAGGAGGCTGCATGACCGACAGGGAAGGCGGCGATCCGGGGACTTTCGGGGTGTATCCGCGAGTGAACTTCGAGGTGATCGAGGACTACGGAGAGCTCCATGACGGATTGAGAGTCAATCGCGTCGAGCCCACCGTCATGCTCCGCATCCACCTCGACATCCCGATCGACCGCACCGACGGAGACTGGGGAGCGCTGAAGCAGATTCTCAACGGCAACAACCACAACGAGAAGCGGCGCATCCGGGAGCTCGTCCTTCAGCTGGCCGCGACCTACTACGCCAATAACCCGTCCGCTCCCGGGAATCCGGTCCGATCGAGAGAGGTGATCACCAGGGCGTTGCCGGACTGAACCCTCGACTCCTCACTCGCGCGCCGCCTCCGCCGCGGCGCGCCGCCACCAGGCGTCGAGCGCATCCGGCTCGGCGGCGAGGCCGAGGTGCGTCCGCATCGCCGCGAGCGCGGCGTCGTCTCCGGCGAACTGCGCGCCGTCGAGCGCGCGGAGCGCGGCGGCGCCGCCGCGCCGGTGGACGTGCTCGACGAAGAGCGAGCCGGTGGCGTACATCGCGTCGGACTCCGCCGCGCCCCAGCCGTCGGGGAGCTCGCCGCGCACGAGCATGTCGAGCGTCACGTCGGGGTGCGCGCGCTGGTAGTCGGCGAGGAGCCGCCAGAGCTCGCGCGGCGCGCGCCCGCGCGAGCCGCCGAGCCAGGCCGCGATCCCCTCGCCGACGACCGCGCCGCCGTAGCGCCGGCCGAGGATCACGTGCGCGATCTCGTGCAGGTACGCCTCGCCCTGCGCGGGATCGCCGGCGAGGACGACGCCCGCCTGGACGATCGCGTTCCCGCCCGATGCCTGCCCGCGCCCGGAAGGGAGCGGAAAGAAGTCGAGCCCGATCGCGCGGAAGTACTCGTCGGGCGAGCCCGTCACGAAGTAGTCGATGCGCTCCGGCACCGGGACGTCGAAGAGCGCGGCGGTCGAGTCCACGAAGCGCGCGGCGCGCGTGGCGCGCTCGGCGTCGTGCGTGCGTCCGGGCGCGTAGTGGAAGGCGATGCGCCCGACGGTGCGCGTCGGCCACCCTCTCGTCAGGCGCCCGACGGCGTTCGAGAGCCGCCAGCCGTGCGGCGCGTCGGGCTCGCGCACGGCGTAGAGCCGCTGGAGCGCCATCGGGTCCACCGTGCCGTCGTCGTCGGCGCGCGCGTGGAGGAGCTTCACGAGGTAGACGCTGTCCCCCGGCGCGGCGGCGATCACGCCGGCGATCGTCGCCGGGAATCCCTGATAGGCGTAGAAGCGGGCGAGGTCGCCCCAGCGCCGGTCGGCCGGGTCCCGCGTGCTCCACAAGCGGCGCGCCGCGGCGGAGTCGCCGGCGCTCGCGAGGTAGACGCGGACGAGGCGCACGACCGCGGCGACGTCGGCGTCGGCCGTGTCCACCCCGAACCCGAGCCCGACCGCCGGCGGCGCGACGCGCGGCTGCGCGGCGAGCGAAGAGGCCGACAGCAGCAGGAGAGCGCAGACGAGGTGGCGCATGCCGCCGAGCATATTCCCGTGCCGCGCCCGACGCCAGCGCCCCCGCCGAGTGCCGAGCGCCGAGTGCCGAGCGCCGCTATCCCTCAGACGACGATCGCTCGCGCACCTCGCCCTACCGCGCCAGCGGATCCGGCCGGAGCTGGAAATGGACCGCCTTGCTGGTGGTCCCCTTTCCCCCCTCCATGTGGAAGGGCGCGCGGGTGCTGATCGCGGCCCAGAGACCGCGCCCCTTCCAGCCGGCGTCCGGATCGTCGATGCGGCCGTCCAGCCACTTGGTGTAGAACCCCATCGGATACGGGACGCGCAGGACGACCCACTCCCCGTCCTCGAGCACCAGAAGTCCCTCGGACTGGTTCCCGGTGTTGATCGGGACGTTCTCGCCGAGTCCGAGCGTGTTGAACTGGTCCACCCAGGTGTAGTAGCTCCCTTCGCCGCTCCCCGGGCTCGTGACGTTGCCGAGCTGCGGGAGGGGCTCGGCGTGGAAGGTCCACCCCTCGGGACAGTGCTTGCCCGTCGCGGTGGGGCCGTTCAGCGGGCCGCGGCACTTGCGTCGGTCGAAGCTGGCCATGTGCCCGCTCGCGAGCGCGGCCCAGAACACGCCGTTCCGGTCCACGTCGCCGCCGCGCGGGGAGAAGCCGACGTTAGGCACGGCCGGGTCGTTCCACGGCAGCTCGAAGACCTCGGCGAGCGCGGTCTCCGGCGGATTCGCGCCCGGGGACAGCCGGAAGATCGCGCCGGGGAACCCGAACATCGTCCCCCACACCGAGCCGTCCGGTGCCGGCGACAGCGCGTACGGTCCGCCGCCGTACTGCCCGGGGCGAAGGCGCATGTCCTTGGCGGGATCGATGGGCTCGGTCGGCTCCACGTACTCGTCGCGGCGGCCGTTCCCGTTGAGGTCGAGGATCAGCGCGGTCCATCCCTGCGCCCGCTCCTCGTCGCCCGTCTCGTCCCACAGCCTCGTGTTCAACCACCCGACCACCGGCCCGCCGCCGCTCGTCCAGAGCGTGTTGTCGGCGTCTTCGGCGAACATCAGGTGGTGCGTGCCGAAGCAGGTGGCGACGTGCTTCATCTCCTTCGTCTTCGGGTCGTACACCGCCAGGTGTCGGCCCGAGGAGTTCAGCGGGAAGAGGCGGGCCGACGGATGGCTCGACCCCGCCTTGCAGAAGTCCGGGTTGTCCGGCGGACGCACCCGCGAGGTGATCCAGACGCGCCCCGTCCCGTCGAGCATCGGGTTGTGCGCGTTCGCCCGGCTCGTCCAGATCGCCTCCGTCCCCCAGTACGGCGAGGGGGCCGCGACCTGCGCCGGCGCCGCGCGCGGGGTGCTCGGGTCGCGGACGGTGACCGGGATGCGGCTGGCCGTATGGGTCTTCGGGTCGAGCACCGGCATGTAGTCGGCGCTCGCCTCGAGCACGGCGTAGACCGGACCGTTCGCGTTGACGGTCGGATCGCGGCGGTCGGTCGAGACGAGGTCGTGCAGGTACGCCTTCGGGTCGGCCCAGTCCCAGAGTGTGATGACGACGTTGCGCTCGATCCCCCGCGGTCGGGGCGGCGCGGGTGGGACCTCGCCCGCCGCGATCCGGTCGGTCCAGTCGGCGAACATCCGCAGCGTGCGCGGTCCCATCTGATGCGCCATCGAGACCATGGCGCCCCCGGCCTGGCCGGACGCCAGCCGCCGCGCCCACGCCTTCTCGGACGACTCGAAGGTGCCGAGCGCGGGGTGCAGCTCGCGCGTTCCCTTGCTCCCCATCTGGTGACAGCCGAGGCAGGCGCCGTTCTTCAGGGGCCGGAGGTACTCCGCCTGGGTCCTGAAGTTCGCGCCGATCCCGTTCCCCTCCGGACCGGTGCCGGGGAACTCGCTCTCGGCCGGCACCCGGAGCAGCGAGTACCAGTACCCGGCCGGGTAGTACTCCGCCGCGGCGCGCGGATCGGGCGCGGGGGTCGCCTGCAGGTTCAGCGTCGTGCCGGGCTGCGCCCGCTGCTTCGGCGAGTCGACCAGCCCGTACCCGCGCACCCAGATGTCGTAGCTCGCCTGCGGCAGATCGGGGAGGAGGTACCGCCCCCGGTCGTCGGTCACGACGATCCGGGCGAACTTCGTCGGGAGGTCGGAGGTCTCGGCGATCACCCATACCCCCGCCTCGGGGCCGCCCGCCCCCGTCACCATCCCGCCGATGTCGTCGCGATCGATCGTGACCCCGCTCGGAGCGAGCTGCGCGCCCTGCGTGCAGGCCGCCGGGAGCGATGCGGACGCCGCCACCGCCGCGACCGCGAAGAGTGCCTTCGTCGTCTTCATCTGCCAGCTCCCTCGAGGATGGTCCGTCGCGTTCCGCACGAGTCGGTGAAGGCGGGGCGGCGGATTGCGCGCCGCCGAGAGCGCCGCCGAGGTCAGTGCGGGTGCCTTGCGGTGCGATAGTGCTCGCGCAGCAGATCGCGGCCGAAGTCGCCGTCGAAATCGCGCCAGACGGTGTGAATGTGGTTGGCGCCGTTCTGCGTGTTGTCGTACTCGACGAGGAAGCTCGGCCCCTGGATGCGATAGTAGTGCGCCTCGCCGCGCCGCGTCGAGCCTGCCCAGGCGAACGCGAGCTCGGCGAAATCCGTCCGCTCGAGTGACGCGCGGCGGCGCGCGGCGAGCGGCTCGGCCATCCGACCGAGGTACACCTCGAGCAGCCGGAGCAGGATCGCGGCCTGCTCCGGCCGGAGCTCGGTCACGCGGATCCCCGTCGGCGACAGCGGTTCGACGGATCGGGCGTTGCCGGTCACGATGTCGCGCGGCGCCACTGCCGAGATGACCGCGCGGGCGCGCTGGCGCTCGTCGAACGAGAGGACCAGCTCACGGCCCAGATCCTCCTCATCCGCCAGCGCGCGAAGCCCCCGGCGCGCGCCGCGCCGCACCTCGGCCGGGTTCGCGCCGAAGAACGCCGGAGCGGTGGCGATCAGCGTGTCCCGGAGGAGTGTGAAGTTGAGCGACAGGTGGTGTCCTTCCGCCCGGAAGCCCCATGGCGCCGCGCGTGACGGTGTGCCGAAGATGCTGAAATAGTACAGATCGGGATCGCGGAACGTCGAGCTCTCGCCCATCTCACGCAGGACGAGCTCGAGGTCGATGATCGTGCTCGCCGTGAGGTAGCCCCGCCGGCTGAGACCCGCCCGGAGCATGCCGCGCGCCAGCCCCCGCTGCTCCGCGGACATCTCCTTGAGCGGCAGCCCGCGCCGCGCGCGCGGCACGAAATGCCAGTCGAGTCGTTCGGCGTCCTCGAACGCGAACGTCGCCTTCGACCGTTGCGCCACCGAGAGACTGGCCAGAAACGTTTCCGCCGCCTGCTGCATGTCGGCGAACTCGTACACGGGCACTGGTCCGACGGGTTCGGCGTCCGCCTCGTCGCGGAGAAGCGCCGAGCCGGCGAGCGCAGCGGCGCACGTCAGTGGCAGGATGAGGCGCACCGCCCATCTGCGCCGATCGTGGCGCACGCTCAGTACTTAACGTCGCAGCCGTAGGGCTGGGTCTGCGTGACCGCGATGGAGTCGCCCGCGAGGCCGGCATCGAGCGCGGCGCGGACGTAGTTCGTCGCCGTCGCGACGTCCTTGACCTTGGCCGACCGCTTGTCGTCGATCGCGCCCGCGTAGCGCAGCACTCCCTGTGCGTCGATGATCGCGTACTGTGGCGTGTTCCGCGCGCCGTAGAGACGCCCGACCGTGCCGGCCGTGTCGCGGATGACGGCGGTCGGCGTCGCGCCCTTCTCCCGCGTCAGCTCGTCCGCCTCCTCCGGCGTCGTGAAGCCCTGCTTTCCCGGTGCCGAGGAGACGACCGAGAGCCACACGACGCGCGTCGCATAGTCGCGCTGCATCGCCTGCGTGTTGCCTGGGCGGCCGTCGACGCTCTGGTAGTGCTTCTTCGTGTACGGGCACTCGTGGTTGACCCACTCGAGCACGACCCACTTGCCGCGATAGGCCTCGAGCGAGTGGGAGGCGCCGCGCGTATCGACCGCGGTGAACGCCGGAGCGGGCTCTCCGACCTTCGGCGCCGCCGCCATCAGCTCGGCGTACGCCGGGCCGCCGCTGTCGCCGTCGCCGGCGGCGGCGACCGCCACGGCGACGAGGCCCATGCCACCGACGCCGAGGAGGAGGCGCTTCATCGTGAATCGCTTCGAAGCAGTCATGTGCGGTTCCTGGACGAAAGGATGAAGGTGTGGAGTCGGACGGGGCCGCGGCGCTCAGCGCGCGGGTGCCGCGGACAGCGTGGACGCCGGGCCGGCCGTGGCGGCGTCGAGCGCGCGCGTGACGATCCCCGGCGTGAGGAGCGTCGGAAGAACGATCGGCGCCGCGTCGCGGTCGCGACCGTAGAGCACGACGAACGGCACGCTGTTGCGCCTGAACGCCGCGAGGGCGCGCGTGACGTTCGGGTCGCGCGTCGTCCAGTCGGCGCGGAGGAGCGCGACGTCGTGCGCGCGCAACGAGGCGCGCACGGTGTCCGAGCCGAAGGCGACGCGCTCGTTCACCTTGCAGGTGAGACACCAGTCGGCCGTGAAGTCGAGCAGTACGACGCGACCGCTGTCGCGCAGCGCCGCGAGCGCCACCGCGCTGTACGGCCGCCAGGGGAGCGCACTCGCGTCCGGGCTCGGCGGCGGGCTCACCCCGTCCACCACCACGGCGGCGCCGGACGGCGCCGAGCTCGCGCCGGCGATCACGAGCGCCAACGCCCCGGCGCCGGCCGCGAGGGCGAATCCCCGAGCGGTGCGGCGCCGACCAGCCGGCGCGACGAGCGTCGCGAACCGGCCCAGCGCCCAGAGACCGAAGGCCAGCAGCGTGAGCGCGGCGAGCAGCGCCGTCACCGCGTCGATCCCGGCCTGCCGGCCGAACACCCACGCGAGCCAGACCACGGTCGCGAGCAGCGGGAAGGCGAGCGCCTGCCGCAGCGTCACCATCCACGCCCCGGGCCTCGGCAGCCATCGGCGGACGCGCGGCACGGCGGCGACGAGCGCGAGCGGCCACACCAGGCCGATGCCGAGCGCGGTGAAGACGACGACCGCGCTCGCCGCCCCGCCCGTGATCCCGTACGCGACGGCGGCGGCCAGGAACGGCGCGGAGCACGGCGTCGCGAGCGCGGTGACGAGCACGCCGCTCAGGAACGCCTCGGCCGCCGGCGGCGTGCGCCCCGCCGCCACCGAGAGCCTGCCGCCGACCGGCGCGAGCTCGAAGACGCCGACCATGTTGAGCGCCGCGGCGAAGACGAGCAGCGCGAGCGCGCCCACCACGACGGGGCTCTGGAGCTGATAGCCCCAGCCGACCTCGGCGCCCGCCGCGCGCAGCGC
>DASUSM010000179.1:0-2604 GCA_036375115.1 Gemmatimonadaceae bacterium
CAGCGCCGTGACGTTGACGTCGTCGGCGATCGGCTTGTTGCGCAGGTGCACCTTGAGGATGCCCTCACGGCCGCGCAGGTCGGGCGCGTCGACGACGATCTGCCGGTCGAAGCGGCCCGGCCTGAGCAGGGCGGGATCCAGGACGTCCGGCCGGTTCGTCGCGGCGATGAGGATGACGCCGTCGTTCGACTCGAAGCCGTCCATCTCGACGAGGAGCTGGTTGAGCGTCTGCTCGCGCTCGTCGTGCCCGCCACCGAGCCCCGCGCCGCGGTGCCGGCCGACGGCGTCGATCTCGTCGATGAAGATGATGCAGGGGGCGTGCGCCTTCCCCTGTTCGAAGAGGTCGCGCACGCGGCTCGCGCCGACGCCGACGAACATCTCGACGAAGTCGGAGCCCGACATCGAGAAGAAGGGGCGTCCCGCCTCGCCGGCGACGGCGCGCGCGAGGAGCGTCTTCCCCGTGCCCGGCGGGCCGACGAGGAGCGCGCCCTTCGGCAGGCGGCCGCCGAGCTTCGTGAACTTCTGCGGGTCCTTCAGGAACTCGATGATCTCCTGGAGCTCGACCTTCGCCTCGTCGGCGCCGGCGACGTCGGCGAACGTCACCTTCGGCGTGTCCCCGGTGAGGAGCTTCGCCTTCGACTTGCCGAAGGAGAAGGCCTTCGCGCCGCCCGCCTGCATCTGGCGGAAGAGGAAGATCCAGAGCCCGATGATGAGCAGGAAGGGGAGGAAGTTGACGAGGTAGTTCAGGGTGCTCGGCTTCACCGGCTGCGCATCCACGCGCACGCCGGCGTCGTCGAGGCGCTGGATCAGCTCGTCCGACGCCTCGGCCGGGAGCATCACCGTGAACTTCCGCGCCTCCTGATTCTTCACGACGATCGGCTGGCGGAACTCCCCGGTCGCCTGCTGCGGCGGCCGGATCGTCAGCGTCGCAATGTTGTTGCGCGACAGCTCCTGCTGGAAGCGCGTCCAGTCGATCTGCGCCGACGGCTCCCGCGCCGCACCCGAGAGCTGGAAGAACGCCACCGGGATGAGGATGATCAGGATCCAGAAGGAGAGCGTCTTGGAGACGCGTCCCCAGTTGGTCGGCTTCTTGGGCGGAACCTTGTCAGCGGCCATTACTGCAAGCTCACGATGTAGGGCAGATGTCGGAATTTCTCCGCGTGGTCGAGTCCGTAGCCGACCAGGAACTCGTGCGGGGCGTCGAATCCGACGAAGCGCACGTCCTGCTCGAGCTCGGTCGCGATGTGCTTGTGCAGCAGGGCGCAGATCTCCAACGACCGCGGATTCCGTGCCCGCAGCAGCTCGACGAGGCGCGCCAGGGTGCGCCCCGAGTCCACGATGTCCTCCGCGAGGAGGATGTGCTTTCCCTCGAGCCTGGTCTCGGGGTCGTACAGCAGCCGCACGTTTCCGCTCGAGGACGTCGAATCGCCGTAGCTCGACGCGACGAGGAAGTCCACCTGCAGCGGGCGCCGGATGTGGCGCACCAGATCGCTCAGGAAGATGAAGCTGCCCTTCAGCAGTCCGAGCACGAGCAGCTCGCCGTCCGGATAGGCCGCCGTCACCTCGGCACCGAGCTCGGCGACCCGCTCGGCGATGGCGCGCTCGTCGTAGATCACGCGCCGGACCAGACGGCCCTCGAGGCGCGGGTCAGCCGTCGTCTCGTTCACAGATGAACCACTCGCGCGGCCTGCCGGGCCGCTCGGTTGCCGCGTCGCTGCGGCGCACTCCCGGAATCCAGACGATCTCGCCGTCGGCGAGTACCACCGGCCAACCGGCGCGGTCCGGTCCCGCGACTCCCGCATCCCGTAGCAACCCCTTCACCCGCCGAATCGTTTCCGCGCCGGCGGGCCGCATCCGATCTCCGGGCAGCCAGCTCCGGACCTCGAGCGTCGCGCCCGAGGGGAGTCCGGCGCCCCACGCCGAGCGCGCCGCCGCGGCCGTGCCCCGTTCGAAGCGCCACCGCCCGATCCGCGCGCCCGGCGCGAGCGGGCGTGGATCCGGCTCGACGATCGCCGCCGGACGCCGCCGGAGCGCGAAGTGCGCACGCCGTCGCACGACCTCGAAGCCGCCGGAGAGCGGCATCCGGGCGCCGACGGCGCGGTGGCTTGTAAACTCCGCGAGACGCCGAGTTCCTCTCCAATCGAGCGTCGCGCCGATGCGCGCCGCGAGCGCCGGCCAGACGATGCGGAGCGCGTCCGCATCATACCCACGGAGACGGTCCGTCGCAACGTGGAGCTCGCCGTCCGCGCACGCGGTGACGAGCGTCGCAGCGAGACACTCGACCTCTCGCCGCCACTCGGCGGCGCGCGCGGCGAGATCGAGGAGCTCGTCGGCGATCGCGGGACGCGCCGCGCGCATCGCGGGGAGGAGCTCGTGCCGCACGCGGTTGCGAAGGTGCCGGCGCGACGCGTTGGTCGGGTCCTCGAGCCACCGCACGCCGCGCGCGGCCGCGTACGCGGCGATCTCCGCGCGAGACACGTCCAGGAGCGGTCGGAGCACGGGACCGGGCGCCGCGAGCCCGGCGAGGCCGCGCGTCCCCGCTCCGCGGAGGACGCGCATGACGACGGTCTCGACCTGGTCGTCGCGCGTGTGCGCGGTCGCGAC
>DASUSM010000180.1:0-9901 GCA_036375115.1 Gemmatimonadaceae bacterium
GGAGGGATGTGCATGAGTAAAGCGGACATGGTCGAGATGGAGGGAGTCGTCAACGATGTGCTGCCGAGCGCGATGTTCCGCGTGATGCTCGACAACGGGCATCTCGTGCTCGCGACGATCGGCGGGAAGATGCGGCGCTTCCGCATCCGCGTGCTGACGGGCGACCGCGTGAAGGTCGAAGTGTCGCCGTACGACCTCACGCGCGGACGCATCACCTTCAGGCACAAGACATGAGCCCCGACCTCCGGGCCGTCGGCGCCCAGTCGCGCGCGGACGCGACCGACTCCTACCTCCGCTCCTCGCGCGCGCTCCCCGCGTGCACGCGGGAACTCGACCATCTCGCCGCCGAAGTCGCCGCGCGCGCCACGGCCGCCGCCGCCCAGCTCGGCGCGACGATCGAGGTCCGCCGCTCCCCGGGCCGCTGCATCGTGCAGTTCGGCGCCGTCGCGCTCACGCTGTCGTGGGTCCGCGACCGGGTGGACACCGTCGCCGACGGATGCCTGCTCGTCAACGAGTGGGACGGCATCGTCGCCCGCGGCATCGTCCCGTCGCCGGAGCGCGCCCCCGTCCGCGCCGGACGCACGGCGACGCTGCTCCGCGAGCGGCTCCTCGTCGCCGACGCGACGCAGGAGAAGGACTGGCGCTGGCGCGAGGAGAAGGGGGGCGGGATGCACTCGTCCGACGACCTCGCCGCGCAGTGCGTGGACTCGCTCGTCGCGGGGTGGCGCGCGAAGGCGAGCTGACGCCTCGCCTGGCGGCCGCTCCCTGGTACCCGGGGCGCGACCGACGGATCGCCGGCCTACTCGCTGCGTGCGCGCAGCCCGAGGCCGGCGATCTCCGCATCGGCGAGCCACCGCCGCATCGCCCACAGCATCGCGGCCAGGTACGCGCCGCCCGCCGGCCCCCACATCAGGACGCCGGCGATCTGCTGGTCCTCGATCGGCGTCAGCCCCCACGGCGCCGTCGTCGTCAGGTGCGACGCGTACCAGGGGAAGCCGGCGAGCGCGAGCAGGGCGCCGAGCACGCCGCTCTGCATCGCCGAGGCGAAGAGGTAGAGGAGCGCCGCCCCGGGCGCGAGCGTCGCCGCGGCGCGCGCGCCGCGCACGACGAGCGGGCGAGCGAAGAGCACGGCGGTGACGACGAAGCTCGCGTGCTCGAGCACGTGCAGCGCCTCGCTGCGCGTCGCGGCATCGTACGCCCGCGGCAGGTGCCACGCCCAGAGCGCGATGGTGTGCAGCAGCCACGCGGCCGCCGGCAGGACGAGCCACCCCGTCGCGGCGCGCAGCCACGGCGCTCCCCGCCAGGCGCGTGCCACCATCCGGCGTCCACGCAGCGGCAGCGCCCAGAGGAGCACGAGCTCGGCGCGCCCGAGCGCGAGCAGCGGCCCGGCGACGAGGACGAGCAGCAGGTGCTGCACCATGTGCGCGGAGAACAGCGCCGCCGACATCAGGTCGAGCGGCGAGGCGACGGCGATCGCGATTGCGGCGAGGCCGCCGGCGAAGCAGCGCGCGCGGGCCGACGACACGACGCGCCCGGCGCCGGCGCGCCGGCGCAGCGCGCGGAGGCCTCGGGCATAGGCGGCGCCGAGCAGCACGAGCGCGGCGAGCGTGACGAGCGGCGGCCGCCACATCGTCCAGAGGTCGTGCGGCTCCGGCGGGCGCCCGACGTGCGCGAGGAGCGGCGCGGGAAGCGCGATCGACGCCGCGGCGGCGAGGGCGATCGCGCCGAGCGCCGCGAGCGCCGCGCGGGAGACGCCGCCGCTCCGGCCGTCGATCAGTGCTCGATCACCCACGCCGGAATCAGGTGCGGCGGGCCGAGCCCGCTCCGCTGGAGCGTGTAGAGGTAGGCCGCCATGTCGCGCGCCTCGTGCTCCTTCACGCCAAGGTGCGGCATCGCCGTCCCCGGCTCGATCGCCTGCGGGTTCATGATCCAGCGGACGAGCGCCTCGGGACGGTTCTCGAGCGCGCCGGCGATGTACGCGCGCTCCGCGTACGCGTCGAGCGGGGGACCGACGGTCGCGTTCGCGCCCGGCACGCCCGGAATGTCGTGGCATCCGCCGCACCCGTAGGCGCCGATCAGCGTCCGCCCGCGCGCCGCGTCGCCGCCCTCCACCTGGTGCTGCGCGCGGACGCTCCCCTGCCGGCACGCCGCGGCGACGACGATCGAGACAATCGCCGCGCAGGCGAGCGTGGTGCGACGCCGCGTCCGGATCACCGTCACGGGAACGTCCACGCCGGGCAGAGCGGCGTGACGAGGGGAGGGAGTCCCTCGAGCACGATGCCGAGGGTGAAGACGACCGCGAGGAAGAGCGCGACGACGAGGAGGAAGACGGCGCGCGCGCCGCGCTCCCCCAGGCGCGCGTCCCACGGTCCGGGGTCGCCCGGCTCCGGATCGACGCGCAGCCCCTCGCGCGCGCGGCGCCAGAGCCGCAGGGCGAGGAGCCCGCACGCGGCGCTCGCCGCGGCGCAGACGAGCGTGAAGAGCGCGATCGCGATCCGCGCGCCGGGCCAGCCTGCCGAGCACCACATCGCGATCATGAGGTACATCCCGTTGAAGTGCACCGCCCACAGGACCGGCGTGCCGAGCACGGCGACGACGAGCGACCGCGTCGCCGGCTGGTAGCGCTCGAAGAGCGCCTGCCGGGCGTGCAGGTCCCCGCGCGGCGCCGTCACGAGATGCGCGGCCAGAGGTAGACGGCGGCGAGCGCGACGAACCAGCTCGCCGCGGCGAAGTAGCTCACGAGCGACGCGTTCAGCGCGACGCCACGCCCGCGCGGGTCGCGCGGCGCGAGGACCGCCCACGCCACCCCCACGAGCAGCATCACCGCCGCGCCGGCGCTGACGAGCCACCCGAAGCCGACGACGCCGAACGCGGCGGAGGCGAAGCCGTGCTCGGATGGACGGTAGCCGCTCGCGCGGAAGCTCTCGATGCCGAGCCAGACGAACGCGAGGTGCGCGAGCGCCGTCGCCGTGGCGGCGATCCACCGCGTGCCGTCGGCGCGCCGGTCAACCGTCGAGGTGAGCCACCGCGTCGCGACGAGCGCGAGGAGCGCCGGGACCGACGCGAGGAGCGCCGGCACGAGCGGCGGCGGCGCGAAGCCGTCGGGGAGCGGCGAGGGCCCCTCGCCGAGATAGAAGTAGCCGGCGAGGAACGTGACGGAGGCGGTCGCGAGAATGGCGACGAGGACGCCCGTCCCCCAGTAGCCGTTCGCCTGGCGGTCGCCGATCGCGAGCGGAAGCGGCGCCTCGGCCGTGCGCTCGGCGTCCACGCGGTCGGCGCCGGTCTCCTCGATCGCGGTCTTCTCCGTGTCCACGGGCCAGAACCACCCCGCGAGCGCGACGGCGATCACCGCGGCGCCCGTCATCGCGATCGGCCCGTGCTCGAGGAGCGCCGACGTGAAGATGAGGAGGAAGCCGACGGAGAGGACGAACGGCCAGATGCTCCGCCTCGGCAGGTGCGCGATGGCGATCGGCCGGCCGTCGAGGACGCCGACGACGAGCGAGCCGCGCCACCGCTCGGGGCGCCGGTCGTACGCGTTCGCGACGCGCACGACCTCGGGATCGTCCTCGGGCGCCGGCCGCACCGTCGTCTGGTCCCACATCGGGTGCCGGCTGCGGACGATCGGGAAGCGGCCGAACTGCGCGTCCGCCGGCGGCGACGACTCCGACCACTCGAGCGTGTCGCCGCCCCACGGGTCGTTCCCCGCCTCGCGGCCGCGGCGCAGGCTGACGACGAAGTTGACGATGGAGAGCACCACGCCGAGCGCGAGGATCACCCCGCCGATCGTCGAGAGGAGGTTGTACCCCTCGAGACCGAGCCCCGTGGGATACGTGTAGACGCGGCGCGGCATCCCCTCGAGCCCGGACCAGTGCATCGGCATGAAGGCGAGGTTGAAGCCGCCGAACATCAGCCCCGCGCTCCACATCCCCATCCGCTCGCCGAGCATCCGTCCGCTGATCTTCGGCAGCCAGTAGTACAGCCCCGCGAAGATCGGGAAGATCGTGCCGCCGAAGAGCACGTAGTGCAGGTGGGCGACGACGAAGTAGGTGTCGTGCGCCTGAAAGTCGAAGGGGGCGACGGCGACCATCACGCCGGTGACGCCGCCGATGACGAAGATGACGATCGCGCCGAGGGCGAAGACGAGCGGCGTGCGCCAGACCGGCTTGCCGGCCCAGATCGTCGCGATCCAGCCGAAGATGTTCACCGCGCTCGGGATCGACACGACCATCCCGACCGCCGCGAAGAGCCCGAGCGTGACGGCGGAGATCCCGGTCGTGTACATGTGGTGCGCCCACAGCCCGAACGAGAGGAAGCCCGTGGCGATGATCGCGAGGACCATCAGCGTGTAGCTCATCACCGGCCGGCGCGAGAAGACCTGGACGACGTGCGACATCACGCCGACCGCCGGCACGAACATGATGTAGACCTCGGGGTGCCCGAACACCCAGAAGAGGTGCTGCCAGAGGAGCGGGTCGCCGCCGGCGTTCGGGTCGAAGAAGCGCGTCATCTCCTTCCGGTCCAGCTCGAGCATCAGCGTGCCGACGACGAGCGGCGTGAAGGCGAAGATGATCATCGCGCTCGTCACGAGCATCGCCCACGAGAAGAGCGGCAGGCGGTTGAGGGACATCCCCGGCGCCCGCATGCGCAGGATGCCGACGATCATCTCGGCCGCGGCGCCGAGCGCCGCGACCTCGGCGACCGAGAGGCCGATGTCCCAGAAGTCCATGTTCAGCCCCGGCGAGTGCGTCTTGTCGTTCAGCGGCATGTAGGCGAACCAGCCGCCGTCGGGGGCGAGGCCGAAGAGGAAGCTCGAGTAGATGAAGATCCCGCCGAACAGGTACGTCCAGTACGAGAGCGCGGTGAGGCGGGGGAAGGGGAGGTCGCGCGTCCCGTTCAGCAGCGGGATGACGTAGTTCGCGAACGCCTCGAGGAACGGGATGACGAAGAGGAACATCATCGTCGTCCCGTGCATCGTGAAGAGCTGGTTGTACGTCTGCGGATCGACGAAGTCGTTCTCCGGACGCGCGAGCTGCACGCGCATGACGAGCGCGAGGATCCCGCCGGCGACGAAGAAGGCGAAGCTCGTCACCATGTAGCGCATCGAGATCGGGATGTTGTCGATCGTCGCGAGGAAGCCCTGCACGCCGGCCGGCTGGTCCCACGTTTCGTCGAAGGTGCGCGGGGGGCGGTGCGCGACGTTGCCGCTCCCCTCCTCCTCCCTCGTCCCCGCCCCCGTGCCGGCGTCCGCGCGCTCCGCCATGCTCAGTGCAGGCTCCGCAGGTAGCGCGTGATCGCGTGCAGCTCCTGCGGCGTCAGCGGGACGGCGGGCATCCGGCTCCCCGGCTTCACCGACTGCGGGTCGGCGATCCAGCCGGCGAGGTGTCCCTCGGTGTTCGGGAGCTCGCCGGCGGCGAGGGTCAGCCGGCTCGCGACGTGCGTGAGATCGGGGCCGAGCCGCGCGCCCGCCGGCGTGCCGCGCACCGCGTGGCAGAGCACGCACCCCGAGGCGAGAAAGGCCGCCTCGTCGGCGCGTCCGGCGGAGTCGGCCGGGGCGGCGGCGGGAGCGATCTGGCGCTCGAGCCAGGCGTCGAACTGCGCCTGCGGCTCGGCGACGACGACGAGCGCCATCTTCGCGTGCTGCACGCCGCAGAACTCGGCGCACTGGCCGCGCCACCGCCCGGGCGCATCGGCCTCCAGCCACGTCACGTTCCGGCGTCCCGGGATCATGTCGGTCTTCCCCTGGAGCCCCGGCACCCAGAAGCTGTGGATCACGTCGGACGCGCCGAGCAGGATGCGCACGCGCCGGCCGACGGGGATGCGCAGCTCGTTCGCGGTGATCGCGATGCGCGACGGGTCCTCGTCCAGGTAGCGCACCTCCCACCACCACTGCTTCCCGATCACCTCGACCGTCAGCGCCGCCGCATCGCCGGGGCGCGGGGCGATCGAGCCGAGCGTGCGGAGGGTGAAGAGGAAGAGCACCGTGAGGACGACGCCGGGAAAGACGATCCCGCCGCCGACGAGCCAGCGGGAGCCGAGGCGCTCGCTGCGGGGACGTCCCTCGCCCTCGCGGCCGCGGCCGCCGCTCTCGACGTTGGCGTGCTCGCCGCGCGGATCGGCGGGGCGGTCGGCCTCCGGCGGGAGCTCGTCGGGGCGGCGGCGGCGGAAGAGCGCGACGCCGAGGACGGCGAAGACGGCGAGCGTGATGATCGTGCCGGAGACGAGCATCAGGTCCCAGATCCACCCGATCTCCGCGGCGCCCGGACCGGCCGGCGCGAGCGCGGACTGGGGCGCGACCGCGACGGGCTGCGCGATGATGGGCGGCACGAGGGACGTCGCCGTCATCTCTCCGGAGATGCTGGTCATGCCCGCGCGGCCGGTGCGGCCGGCGGGTCGTCGGGGGCCGGGCTGCAACGATCGTTCCGGGGGGCATGGGCGCGGGGCGCTTCGGCGCAGGGCGGCAGGGACTCGGCGCTCGGCCCTCGGCGCTCGGCGGACGGGACTTCTGCGCAGCATCGCACCTCGACCCACCCCCACGCCAGCCGAAACTCGCGTCAGCCCGTCGCCGTACATCCCCACGACGCCGACGTCCCCGATCCTACCCCGAGCCCGAACCGGCCAGATGTCGCTCCTCCGCGATCTCGCCTATGCCGCGCGCACGCTGCGCAAGAGCCCCGGCTTCACCTTCGTCGCGGCGCTCGCCCTGACGCTCGGCGTCGGGCTGACGACGACCGTCTTCAGCATCGTCTACGGCGCCCTCATGAAGGGGCTCCCCTACGAGGGGGCCGAGCGGATCGTCGCCGTCGTGCGCACGAATCCGTCGCGGGACATCCGGCGGATGCCGATGCCGATCCACGACTACCTCGACCTCGCCGCGCAGCAGCGCTCCTTCGAGGTCCTCGCCGCCTCGCACGGCGGAACGGTCAACGTGAGCGGCTCCGAGCGCGCCGAGCGCTACACCGGCACGTGGACGAGCGCGCGGCTCTTCGAGGTCTACGGCGTGCGGCCGATCCTCGGGCGCGCCTTCCGGGACGACGAGACGCGCCCCGGCGGGGCGCGCGTCGCCATGATCTCGCACCGCATGTGGCAGGACCGCTTCGGCGGCGATCCCGGCGTCATCGGCGCGCAGCTCCGCGCCAACGGGCTCCCGCACGAGATCGTCGGCGTCATGCCCGAGGGCTTCGCCCTCCCGTATCGCGCGCAGATCTGGCTCCCGCTCCAGCTCGACGCGCTCGCGCTGAAGCGCGGCGAGGGGAGCTGGCTCCAGGTGCTCGGGCGCCTGAAGCCGGGCGTGACGATGGACGCCGCGGACGCGGAGGCGAGCGCGATCTTCGCCCGGCTCGAGGCGGACCACAAGGAGCAGAACGAGGGAATCGGTGCGCGCGTCGCGACCTTCGTCGAGTCCGAGATGGGCGACGAGCCGCGACAGCTCCTCTTCACGATGCTCGGCGCCGTCTTCCTCGTCCTGCTCATCGCCTGCGCGAACGTCGCCAACCTCCTCCTCGACCGCGCCGCGCACCGCACCAAGGAGGTCGGCATCCGCACCGCGCTCGGCGCATCGCGCGGCGCGGTCGTGCGTCAGTTCCTGGCCGAGGCGCTCCTCGTCGCCGGGATCGGCTCCGCGCTCGGCGTCGCCGTCGCGTGGGGCGGCGTCGAGCTGTTCAACCGCGCGATCGTGGACAGCGAGCCGCCGTCGTGGATCGACATCCGGCTGCACCCGCCGGTGCTCCTCTTCGCGATCGGGCTCGGGCTCGTCGCGACGATTGCCTCCGGCCTGATCCCGGCGATCCAGTCGTCGCGCACGGACATCAACGAGATCCTGAAGGACGAGTCGCGCGGCTCCTCGAGCCTGCGCATCGGGCGCATGAGCAAGGCGCTCGTCGTCTTCGAGATCGCGCTCTCCTGCGGCCTCCTCGTCGCCGCCGGGCTGATGATCAAGAGCGTGACGAAGATCCGCACGATGGACCCCGGCTTCGAGGTCGAGCGCGTCTTCACCGCCCGCCTCGGCTTCCCGTCCACCTACACCGACACGCTCGCGCAGAAGCGGTTCTGGGAGCAGCTCGAGCCGAAGCTCGCCGCGCTCCCCGGCGCGCGCGCCGTCGCGATCTCCTCGTCGCTCCCGGGCGTGAACGTCGGCGGGAGCCAGTTCGCCGTCGAGGGCGCCGCGTACGCGACCGAGCGCGACTATCCCGAGGCCGACCACTACCGCGTGTCGGCCGGCTTCTTCGAGACGGTCGGCGTCGAGGCGCGGACCGGCCGCGCGATCGAGGAGGGCGATCGCGCGGGGACGCTGCCGGTGGCCGTCGCGAGCGAGGGCTTCGTCGCGAAGTTCCTCCCCGGCGAGGACGCGGTCGGGCGGCGCATTCGCTTCGGCGGGGCGGACAGCGAGGCGCCCTGGCTGACGATCGTCGGCATCGTCCCCGACATCTACTCGGGCGACCCGGACGAGCCGCGCAAGCCGACGCTCTACTCCGCGCTCGCGCAGGGCCAGGCGAACTTCGCGAGCATCGCGGTGGCCACCGGCGGTCCGCCGATGGGGCTCACCGCGTCGGTGCGCGATGCGGTCGCCTCGCTCGACCCGGACATCCCGATCTACTGGACGTACTCGATGAAGGAGGCGCTCGCGCGCCCGCTCTGGTTCATCCGCGTCTTCGGGACGATGTTCATGATTTTCGGCTTCATCGCCCTCTTCCTCGCGTCGATCGGGCTCTACGCGGTGATGGCGTTCTCGGTGAGCCGGCGCACGCGCGAGGTCGGGATCCGCATGGCGCTCGGCGCGCGCGGCGCGGACGTCGTGCGGATGATCTTCCGCCAGGGGCTCTGGCAGCTCGGCGTCGGCCTCGTCGCGGGGCTCGCGCTCGCCCTCGGCGTCTCGCGCCTCCTCACGATCATCCTCTTCGACGTGCAGCCGCGCGACCCCGTGGTGTTCGGCGGGGTGGTCGCGGTGCTGCTCACGGCGGGGCTGCTCGCCTGTCTCGTCCCGGCGAGGCGGGCGACCCGGGTCGACCCGCTCGTGGCGCTCAGGGCGGACTGACGATCTACTGAACGGCTCGGGGAGCAGGGACAGTGTCGGGGTCAGGGTCAGGGAGCTGCCAACTCTGACCCTGACCCTGTCCCCGACCCTGCTCCCTGGGCCGTCAGGTCATTCCTCTCCTCGGCGCGCCTGGACGACATCGCATCGTCCTCGATGCGCGAGGCGATTCACGTGCACGAGGACCTCCGCCTCTTCGTACCGCGCGATCGGCTCGCTGCACCGGACGCAGGCGGGAAAGAGCGCGTAGAGCTCGCGGGCGAGCGTCTCGAGCGCGGGGTCGTCGTGTCGGGCGGAGAGCGGCATCGGCGATCGCGTCAGAGGGTGCGCACCGGCTCGGCGGCCTGGTCGCGGAGCTCGGCCATCCGCGCCTCGACGTCGGCGACGAGCGCGCGCATCCCCTCGGCGTCGAACATCAGCGACGCGCCGGCGGTCTCGTAGATCTCCGGGAGGGGACGCGTGCCGCCGAGGGCGAGCGCGGCCTTGTAGCGCGCGAGGGCGTCGGCGGGATCGGCGAGCGATCGGCGCCAGACCTGGAGCGCGCCGAGCTGGGCGAGCCCGTACTCGATGTAGTAGAACGGCGCGGTGAAGATGTGCGACTGGCGATACCACCGCGCGACGCGCTCCGCCTCGAGTCCGGAGAAGTCCACGTCCGGCTCGAACCGCGCGCGCAGGCGCAGCCACGCCGCGTCGCGTTCCGCCGCCGACGCCTCCACCCCCTCGGTGTACAGCCAGTGCTGGAAGGCATCGACGCTGGCGATGTGCGGCAGGCCGACCAGCAGGTCCTCGAGGTGCTCGAGCTGCGCGGCGGCAGCGTCGGCGGGCGCGTAGTAGCCGGTGGGCTTCGCGAGGAAGGGCGCCGTGAAGATGTGC
>DASUSM010000181.1:0-8684 GCA_036375115.1 Gemmatimonadaceae bacterium
GACGAGGCGCTGAACCAGCTCGCGCGCGAGCAGGCCGAGCGCCTTCTCGAGCGCGACCCCGAGCTGCGCGCCGCCGAGCACGCGGGGCTGCGCAAGGCGCTCGGCGAGCGCTACGCGCGGAGCCTCGAGCTGTTCCGGGTGGGGTGAGGGCGGGGGACGACCGTCGTCGCGCCCGCGACGGATCGGCCGCGTCCCGTCCCGCTACGGCGTCGGCGTGGAGAGCCGCCGCTTGATGCGCTCCAGCTCGTCGGTCGCCTTCTTGAGCTCCTCGCGGAGCCGGGCGATCTCGGCGTCCTTGTCGGTCACCGCCGCCGCGCCGGCGGCGCCGGCCGCGGCGACGCGTCGTCCGCTGGACACCGCGAGCGAGTCGGCGAGGAGGGCGGCGCGGCGGAGCGCCCGCGCCTCGACGAGGTGCTGGTGCCGGCCGGCCCGTGCGAGGTACGCCGTGAGGTCGTCCGCCGCGTCCTTCGCCGAGGCGTGCGGGTTCGCCGGATCGAGGCGGAAGAGGGCGCGCCAGAAGAGGGTCTCGCTCGCCTCGGGCGACGTGCGGTGGCGCTCGGCGAAGGCGACGAGCGTGCTGTCGGCGAAGTCGAAGCGTCCCGCTTCGGCGGCCGCCTGGGCGCGCTGCAGCGTCTCCGGCCACTCGCGCTCCGGCGCCGGCCGCATGAAGCGCGGACGCACGCAGCCGCCGGCGGCGAGCGCGACGAGCAGGACGAGCGCGAGCGCGCGAGCTCTCATCGCTCGGCGGGTGCGGCGCTCAGCGCCGCGGGGCGGCCGGCGCTGCTGGCGTCGACGCGCGCCGGCAGGGTGATGATGAACGCGGTGCCGACGCCCGGCGTGCTCTCGCACGTGATCGAGCCGCCGTGCGCGTCCACGATCTCTTTCGTGATGGCGAGCCCGAGTCCTGTGCCGAGCGAGGAGGCCCGGCTCTGGTTGTCCGCCTGGTAGAACTTGCGGAAGATGTGCGGGAGCTGCTCGGGCGGGATGCCGGCGCCCGTGTCGCGCACCTCGAGCACCACGGTGCCGTCGTCCACCGGCTCGGCGGTGAGGCCGACGCGCCCCCCGCGCTCCGTGAACTTGAAGGCGTTGGAGAGGAGGTTTCCGACGACCTCGCTCATCCGATCGCGGTCCCACGCCACCGTCGGGGGGAGGCCGGGGAGGCAGCGCACCTCGAGCGCGACGCCGCGCTGGTGCGCGAGGACGCGGAAGGCGTTCTCGAGCTCCTCGAGAAACTCGCACGGGTCGAAGGGGCGCGGCTCGATGCTGCCGCCCCCGGCCTCGAAGCGGCTCACGTCGAGGAGCTGCTTGACGAGGCGCGCGAGGGTCTGGGACTGCGACTCGAGGGTGCCCAGGATCTCGCTCTGCTTCTCGGTGACGGGCCCGTAGACCCCCTCCTGGAGGAGCGCGAGGTAGCCGAGGATGACGTTGATCGGGGTCTTCAGCTCGTGCGAGGCGATGGAGACGAACTCGGCCTTGAGGCGATCGAGCTCGACGAGGCGGCGGGACATCAGGGTGAAGCCGGCGGCGAGCCTGCCGAACTCGTCCGGCCGGTCGAGCCGGGTGCCGAGCTGGTGCCCGAAGTCCCCCTCCGAGATGGCGCGCATCCCCTTCTCGAGGTCCCGGGCCGGGCGGCTGATCGTGCGGGTGAGCCAGACGGCGATCGCCGCCGCGAGGGCGATGGCGGCGAGGAGGAGGGTGAAGCCGAGAACGCGCGCGGCATCGATCGCCTCGGCGGTCCGGGCCACCTGATCGTTGGTCCGCACCTGGAGCGAGCGGGCGGCGGCCTCGACCCACCGCTCCAGCCGCCCGATGGCCGGCACGAGCTCGGTGGTCGAGATCCGCTCCGCGGTCGCGGCGTCGCCGGCGAGGGCGGCCGCGTACTCCCGCGGGGCCGCGGCGGCCACCTCGGCCGCGGTGCGGCGCACGTTCCGCGCGGCGGTGTCGAGCCGGTAGAAGTCGAGCGAGTCCGCCATCGCGGAGAGCGCCGTGAGCGCCATCTCCATCTGCTCGCGCGCCGCGCTGTCGTGCACGAAGAGCAGTGCCGTCTCGGCGCGACGGAGCTCCTCGGTGCCGGCGCGGATCCGGCTGAGGAGGAGCGACGCGGCCAGCTCCCGGTCGCGGAGTCCCGCTGTCGTCTCGTGCATGTCGTCGAGCGCGCGGAGCGCGATGACGAGCGGGATGACGAGGATGAGGGCGATCGCGAGCAGCCCGAGGACGAGTCGCGTGCGGATCGTCATCGGAGCATCGCCGTGTGGCGCATCTCGACCGGAGCGGGTTCGGACATTTGAGAGAAAGCTAGCGACCGCGCGGCGGCCTCGCGGGCCGCTCGTGGCGGCGGCGACGTGCCGGTACGTTGCAACGAGCACGCCGTGGCGTCGAGGGGCGCGCCGGACGATCGGGCGCCCGGATCCGTCGCGCACTCGGGCGGGACCCGCTACGTTTTCGAGGCCGGCCGCCTGGTGCGGCCTCCTCCGAACGTCCCGACCACGCCATGGCTTCCGAGTTCAGCACGATCGCCGAGCTCCCCGACCACGAGGGGAAGACCGTCACCGTCCGCGGATGGGTCACGCACCTCCGCTCCTCCGGCAAGATCGCCTTCGTCGTCCTGCGCGACGGCTCGGGCACGCTCCAGGCGGTCGTCCCGCGGAACGAGGTCGGCGAGGAGCAGTGGGAGCGGTTCAAGGCGCTGACGATCGAGACCTCGGTCGCGCTGACGGGGACGGTGCGCCGCGAGCCCCGCTCGCCCGGCGGCTGGGAGGTCGGCGCGAGCCGCGTCGTGGTCGTCGGCGAGAGCCCGGTCGACTACCCGATCCAGCCGAAGGAGCACGGGATCGACTTTCTGCTCGACCACCGGCACCTCTGGCTTCGCTCCCCGCGCCAGGTCGCGATCGCGCGGATCCGCAACGAGGTCGAGCAGGCGATCCAGGACTTCTTCTACGAGCGCGGCTTCCTTCGCGTGGACACGCCGATCCTGACGGCGGCGATCGGGGAGCGGAGCGGTCTCTTCTCGACCGAGTACTTCGACGAGGGGAACGCCTACCTCGCGCAGACCGGCCAGCTCTACGGCGAGGCGGCGGCCGCGGCGTTCGGGAAGATCTACACCTTCGGCCCGACGTTCCGTGCGGAGAAGTCGAAGACGAGGCGCCACCTCACCGAGTTCTGGATGATCGAGCCCGAGGTCGCGTGGGCGGACTCGAACGACAACATGCGGCTGCAGGAGGAGTTCGTCGCCTTCCTCGTGCGCCGCGTGCTCGAGCGGCGGCGCGCCGAGCTGTCGGAGCTCGAGCGCGACGTCTCGAGGCTCGAGAAGGTCGTCGCCCCGTTCGCGCGACTCGACTACTCCGATGCGATCGAGGTGCTCAGGCGGAAAGGAAGCGCGACGACGTGGGGCGAGGACCTCGGCGCCGAGGACGAGGCGCTGATCGTCGAGGACTACGAGACGCCGGTCTTCGTGATGAACTATCCGAAGGAGGCAAAAGCCTTCTACATGAAGGAGAACCCGTCTGACCCCCGGACGGTGCTCTGCGACGACCTGCTGGCGCCGGAGGGGTACGGGGAGATCATCGGCGGATCGCAGCGCGAGGACGACTACGAGAAGCTGCGGCACCGCATCGAGGAGGAGGGGCTGCCGCTCGACGCCTACGGCTGGTACCTCGACCTGCGGCGCTACGGGACGTTCCCGCACTCGGGCTTCGGGCTCGGGCTCGAGCGGACGGTGGCGTGGATCTGCGGGCTCCAGCACATCCGCGAGGTGATCGCGTTCCCGCGGATGATGCACCGGCTGCGGCCGTGAGGCAGGGCGCGCCGGGCGCCCCGCTCACTCCCCGCGCTTGATCTCGTCCCAGAAGGCGTCCATCTCCGCGAGCGTCATCTCGCGCAGGTCGCGCCCGCGCTCGGCGGCGAGCCGCTCGATCCCCTCGAAGCGCCTGACGAACTTCCCGTTGGCGCGGTCGAGCGCGAGCCCGGCGTGCACGCCGGCCTTGCGGCAGAGGTTCACGACGGCGAAGAGCAGGTCGCCGAGCTCCGCCTCGAGCGCATCCTGGCGCGCGGCCCCGCGGTCGGCGGGGGTGTGCGCGTGCGTCCCCTCGAGCTGCTCGAGGACCTCGCGCAGCTCCTCCTCGACCTTCTCCGCCGGTCCCTGCGCGTCGGGCCAGTCGAAGCCGACCCCCGCGGCGCGGTCCTGGAGCCGGTGCGCGCGGTGGAGCGCGGGGAGGCCGGAGGGGAGCCCCTCCGTGATGGAGGTGCGGCGCTTCGCCTTCATGCGCTCCCACGGCTGTCGCTCGCCCCCCTCGTACAGGTGCGGGTGGCGCGCGCGCATCTTCGCGATGAGGCCCGCGGCGACGTCGCCGATGTCGAAGGCGCCGCGCTGCTCGGCGACGACGGAGTGGAAGAGCACCTGGAGGAGCACGTCGCCGAGCTCCTCGCGCATCTTCGCGTCGTCGCCCTCGCGCAGCGCGTCGTCGAGCTCGTGCGCCTCCTCGACGAGATAGGGGCGCAGCGACTCGTGCGTCTGCACCGCGTCCCACTCGCAGCGGGCCCGCAGGTCGCGCATCAGCGCGAGCGTATCTTCAAGCGACGGTTTAGCTTGCATAGCCTCCTCGGTGCCGGCATATTATCGGCCTCACGAATGACGCGTCAACGCTCGCAGTATACCTCACGCGCCTGGGTCGAGGTCGACCTCGGCGCGTTGCAGCGCAATGGACAGGCGATCGCGGCGCGAGCCGGCGTGCCGCTCCTGCCGATGGTGAAGGCGGACGGCTACGGGCTCGGGGCGGCGGCGGCCGTGCGCGCGCTCGAGCCGCTCGCGCCGTGGGGGTACGGCGTCGCGACGATCGAGGAGGGACGCGCGCTCCGCGACGCGGGGGTCGAACGGCCGATCGTCGTCTTCACCCCGCTGCTCGCCGACGACCACGCGGCCGCGCGCGTGGCGTCGCTCGTCCCGGCACTCGGCGACCGCGAGTCGATCGAGCGGTGGCAGGCCGACGGCGGCGGCGCGTGGCACCTCGCCATCGACACGGGGATGACGCGCAGCGGCGTGCGGTGGTCCGACGTGGGCGCGCTCGACGCGCTCCTCCGCGCGCACCCGCCCGAGGGCGCCTTCACGCACTTCCACTCCGCCGAACGCAACGACGGCTCGATGGCCGCCCAGGAGGGACGCTTCCGCACCGCGCTCGCCTCGCTCCCCGCGCGTCCGCGGCTCGTGCACGCGGAGAACAGTGCCGCGGTCGCGCGCCGCGCGCCGTCGCCGTGGGACCTCGTGCGGCCGGGCGTCTTTCTCTACGGCGTCGGCTCGGGGCCGGGCGCGGCGATCGCCCCGGACCCCGTCGCGCACGTGCGCGCCCGCGTCGTCGCCGTCCACGACATCGCCGACGGCGAGACGGTCAGCTACGAGGCCGCCTACCGCGCGGTCGGGCCGCGCCGCATCGCCACGCTCGCGATCGGCTACGCCGACGGATACCGCCGCGCGCTGAGCAACCGCGGGAGCGCCCTCCTCGGCGGGCGCCGCGTTCCCGTCGCCGGCGTCGTCACGATGGACATGACGATGCTGGACGTGACGGGCGTGATGTGCGCGCCGGGCGACGTCGCGACGCTCGTCGGGCGCGACGCGGCCGACGAGCTGCCGATCGAGGAGGTCGCGCGCACCGGGGACCTCTCTCCCTACGAGCTGCTCACGGGGCTGCGGCAGCGGCTGACGCGCGTCTACCGGGAGGCCTCGTGAGCGCGCGCCGCGCGGCGATCCTCGTCCTCGACGGCGTCGGCATCGGGGAGGCGCCGGACAGCGCGGCGTACGGCGACGCGGGGAGCGACACGCTCGGCAACCTCGCGCGCGCGGTCGGCGGCGCGGCGCTGCCGAGCCTCGCCGGCGCCGGGCTCGGGCGCATCGCGCCGCTCGAGGGCGTGGCGGCGGCGGGGAGTCCTCGCGGCGCCTGGGGGTCGATGCTCCCGCGGTCCGCGGGGAAGGACAGCACGACGGGGCACTGGGAGATCATGGGCCTGCACCTCGCGCGCCCCTTCCCGACGTACCCGGAAGGGTTCCCCGAGGCGATCGTCGTCGAGCTCGCGAGGCGCACGGGGCGCGGCGTCATCGGCAACATCGTCGGCAGCGGCACGGCGATCATCGAGCGCTTCGCCGCGGAGCACGTGCGGAGCGGCGCGTGGATCCTCTACACGTCGGCCGACTCGGTCTTCCAGATCGCCGCGCACGAGGCGGTCGTGCCGCTCGACGAGCTGTACGCGGCGTGCGAGATGGCGCGCGCGATGCTCGTCGCGCCACACGACGTGTCGCGCGTGATCGCCCGCCCCTTCACCGGCGAGGCCGGCGCCTGGCGACGCACGGCAAACCGGCGCGACTACTCGATCGAGCCGCCCGGCGAGACGCTGCTCGACGCGCTGGCGGCGGCCGGCGTCCCGCGCCACGGCGTCGGCAAGGTGGACGACCTCTTCGCGGGCCGGGGGATCGCGGCGGAGCACACGGCGGACAACCGGGCGGGGCTCGCCGCCATCGATACGTGGCTCGCGGGGGCGCCCGGTGGGCTCCTCTTCGCCAACCTAGTAGATTTCGACCAGCTCTACGGGCACCGGAACGACGTCGCGGGGTTCTACACCGCGCTGCGCGAGTTCGACGAGGCCCTTCCCACCCTCGAGTCCCGCCTCCGAGAGGACGACCTGCTGTTCATCACCGCGGACCACGGCAACGACCCGACGACGCCATCGACCGACCACGCGCGCGAGCGCGTGCCGCTCCTCGCGCTCGGTCCGCGTGTGCGGCCGCGGGACCTCGGCGTCCGCGCGACCTTCTCCGATCTCGGGGCGACGGTCGCGGAATGGCTCGGCGTCGGCTTCCGGGGACGCGGCACGTCGTTCCTGACGGCGTTGCTGGAGTCGTGATGCCCGACGTCCGCAACGACACCCTGCGCGGTGCCGCGCTCGACGCGATGGGACGGGCCTACGCGCCGTACTCCGGCTTCCGCGTCGGCGCGGCGCTCCTCGGCGGGGACGGGACGATCGTCGCCGGGTGCAACGTCGAGAACGCCGCCTATCCGGCCGGGATCTGCGCCGAGCGCGGCGCGGTCGCCGCGGCCGTCGCGCGCGGCGTGCGGAGCTTCGAGCGCCTCGTCGTCGCGACCGAGGCCGAGGACCCCACGCCGCCCTGCGGCATCTGCCGGCAGGTGCTCGTCGAGTTCGCGCCGGCCCTCGAGATCGTCAGCATCACCACCACGGGCCGCGAGGCGGCGTGGCGCCTGGACGAGCTGCTCCCGCAGCCGTTCACGCCCGCGTCGCTCGAGCGCGACTAGCCCGCCACCGAATCGAACGTCACGGAGAGATCCGAGTGCGCATGAAGCTCTGGACCCCGCTCGCCGCCCTCGGGGGCGCGATCGCGGTCGCCGCCTGCGGGGAGAACCTGGACTCGGGACCGGTCTGTCCGGCGCTCTGTCCCGGGCCGATCGTCGAGCTCCGCGAGACGGTGATCGAGCCGGTCGTGCTCGACACCGTGATCACGGGGCTGCCGCCGGTCGGGCTCGAGACGCACCTCCTCGTCGCCGACCGCCCCGGCATCGTCGTCGCCTACGGGGTCGTCCGCTTCGACACGCTGTTCACGACGTACATCGACCGGAGCGACGACGACGTCGACACGCTCCCCGTGACGGCGCTCGACAGCGCGTTCCTGCGCCTGAAGTTCGACACCGCATCGACGATCGCGACGCAGCCGCTGCTGCTCGAGCTGTTCGACATCGGCGCCGCGGCCGGCGACACGGTGACGAGCGAGATCGTCGGCATCGTCGAGGGCTCCGCGCCGTTCGCCGATACCACCATTGCCCCGACCGCGCTCGGCGACAGCCTGCGCTTCGCCATCCCGAAGGAGTTCCTCCAGGGGAAGGTGACCGAGGCGGCGGCGGACCCGGACGCCGGGCTGCGCCTCGCGATCCGCGTGACGAGCGCCGATCCGGCGCAGCTCCGCGTGATCGCGACGAACCTCGGCGTCAACGCGCCGCTGCTCGTCTACGACCCCGTCCCCTCGGACACGTCGATCGCGCCCTTCTCGATCGCGCCGTACTCGAAGACGCCGGCTGAGCCGCCCGGGCTCGCCTCGCGGCTGCGCGACTTCACCGTCTTCGCGCTCTCGACGCCGCCGCCGGGCGCCGCCGCGCTCGCCGTCGGGGGGCTGCCCGGCAACCGCGCCTACTTCCACTTCGAGATCCCGTCGGAGCTGATCGACTCGACGACGATCGTGCGCGCGACGCTCATCCTCCATCCGACCGGCGAGTCGGTCGGGACCGATTCGCTCTCGATCATCCCGCAGATCGGCACGGCGAGCCCGGTGATCACCGATCCGCGGCGGCAGACGCTGCTCGCCGTCGACGTGACCGGCCTGCCGTACCTCGTCGACACGCTGCGCGTCGAGCCGGGGTCGATGGACTCGGCGACGGTGGACATCGTCAACCTCGTGCCCACCTGGCGCCGCTTCGCGGTGGACACGCTGCCGCGCGTGCTCGTCCTGCGCAGCGCCGCGGAGGGCTCTCTCCCGGAGCAGGTGGTCTTCCACTCGGCGGAGGCGGCCGACCCCGCGCTCCGGCCGCGCCTGCGCATCCGCTACATTCCCGCCGTCGACTTCGGGCTGCCCTGATGCGAACGACCCTGACGACCCTCGCGCTCCTCGCCCTCGCCGCCGCCCCCGCGGCGGC
>DASUSM010000182.1:0-17765 GCA_036375115.1 Gemmatimonadaceae bacterium
CGCGCCTCGTCGTCGCCGGCGACCGCGTACAGCCGCGCGCCGCCGACGGTCCCGGCCCACGTGCCGAAGAGCACGACGCCCGCGATCCCCGTCTCGCGCGCCGCCACGAGCGCGCGATGCTCGTCGTCCCGCCCGGCGAACGCCGCCTCGCACGCCTCGCGCGCCCGCTCGTGCAGCGACGTCCCGCCGAGGTCGCGGTCGAGGAGGGCGAGGGCGAGCGGGAGCTCGGCACGTGCCGGCACGCGCACGACGGGCGCGCCGGTCCCCGGGCACCCCGCGCCGGCGCCGCGACCCGACGTCAGATGTGGATCGCCCGCCCCGTGACGGCCAGCGCGGCCTCCTTCACCGCCTCGGCGAGCGTCGGGTGCGCGTGCACCGTGATCCCGAGATCCTCGCTCGATCCGCGGTACTCGAACGCCAGCACCACCTCGGGGATCAGCTCCGAGGCGAGCGGCCCGATGATGTGCGCGCCGAGCAGCTCGTCGGTCTCCGCGTCGGCGATGAACTTCACCATCCCGACCGCGTCGCTCGCGCCGCGCGTGCGCGCGCGGCCGTTCGCCGAGAAGGGGAACTTCCCGACCTTGTACGCGCGCCCGCTCGCCTTCACCTCGTGCTCGGCGAGCCCCACCGACGCGATCTCCGGCCAGGTGTACACGATCGAGGGCATCGAGCGGTAGTGCATGTGCACCGGCTTCCCCGCGATGGCCTCCGCGGCGACGACGCCCTCCTCCTCCGCCTTGTGCGCGAGGAGCTTCCCGCCGACCGCGTCGCCGATCGCGTAGACGTGCGGCGCGCTCGTGCGCATCTGGTCGTCGACGAGGATCTCCCCGCGCTGCCCCGTCTCGATGCCGAGCGCGCCCGCGTCGATCCCGTTCAGCGACGGCTTGCGGCCGACCGAGACGAGGACGACGTCCGCCTCGAGCGTCTCCTTCTGGTCCCCCTTCTCGATCTCGACGAGGACGCGCCCCTCCTCGCGCCGCGCGCCGACGACCTTCGTCGCCGGCCGGATGTCCATCCCCTGCTTGCGGAGGATGCGGTCGGCCTCCTTCACGATGTCCTCGTCCATCCCGGGGAGGATCGTCGGCGCGAGCTCGACGACGGTGACGCGCGCGCCGAGCCGCCGCCAGACGGAGCCGAGCTCGAGCCCGATCACGCCGCCGCCGATGACGACGAGGCGCTTCGGCACCTCGGCGAGCGTCAGCGCACCGACGTTCGAGACGACGCGCTCCTCGTCGAACTTCAGGAAGGGGAGCTCGACCGGGACGGAGCCGGTCGCGACGATGACGTCGCGCGCCTGGTACGCCGTGACGTTGCCGTCCACGCCCGTGACCTCGACGACGTTCCCCGGACGGAGGACGCCGCGCCCGTGCGCCCACGTGATCTTGTTCTTCCGGAAGAGGAACTCGAGCCCCTTCGTGTTCTGCCCGACGACATCGTCCTTGCGCTTGAGCATCCGCTCGAGGTCGAGCTTCAGCGCGCCGACGGTGAAGCCGTGCTCCTCGGCGTGGAGCTTCGCGAACTCGAAGTGCTCGGAGCTCTCGAGGAGCGCCTTCGACGGGATGCACCCGACGTTGACGCAGGTGCCGCCGAGCGTCTTGTCCATCTCGACGCAGACGACGGAGAAGCCGAGCTGCGCGGCGCGGATCGCGGCGACGTACCCGCCCGGTCCGCCGCCGATGACGACGATGTCTGTGGAGGTCGGAGTCATGTCGTGGAGGAGAGTGGTGCTCGGCGCTCGGCGCTCGGCGCGTGGCGTGCGTGGAGAGGCCGATCGCCGCGGCCCCGCCGAGTGCCGAGGGCCGAGAGCCGAGGGCCCGCCGTCATGCCACCAGCATCGCCGCCGGATCCTCCATCAGCTCCTTCATCCGCACGAGGAACTGCACCGACTGCGCGCCGTCGATGATGCGGTGGTCGTAGCTGAGGGCGACGTACATCATCGGGCGCACCTCGACCTTCCCGTCCACCACCATCGGGCGCTCCTGGATCTTGTGCATGCCGAGGATCGCCGACTGCGGGAAGTTGATGATCGGGGTCGAGAGGAGCGAGCCGAAGACGCCGCCGTTCGTGATCGTGAAGGTGCCGCCGGTGAGGTCGTCCATCGTCAACTTGCCGTCGCGCGCGCGCTTCGCGATCGCGGCGATGTCGGCGTTGACCTCGAGGAGCGACTTGCGGTCGGCGTCCTTGACGTTCGGGACGACGAGCCCCTGATCCGAGGCGACGGCGATCCCCATGTTCACGTAGTGGTGGTAGACGATCGACTCGCCGTCCACCGACGCGTTGACCACGGGGAACTCCTGCAGCGCGATCGTGCACGCCCGCACGAAGAAGGGCATGACGGAGAGCCGCTGGCCGTGCTTCTTCTCGATGCTCTCCTTGAGCCGCTCGCGGAGCGCGCTCACGGCGGTCATGTCGATCTCGTTGAACGTCGTCAGGCTCGCCGTGGACTGCTTGGAGAGGAGCAGGTTCTCGGCGATCCGCTTGCGGCGCGTGGACATCTTCTCGCGGCTTTCCCGGGCGCCGTCGGGGGACGGCTGGCCCTGGGCCCTGGGCCCCGGGCCCTGGGCGGCGGGAGGCTGGCCCTCGGCGCTCGGCGCTCGACGCTCGGCGGAAGCCTGGGCCGGCGCGGCGCCACGCGCCGCGAGATGCTCGACCACATCCGGCTTGCTCACGACTCCGCCGCGGCCGGTGCCGCTCACCTGCGAGAGATCGGCGCCCTGCTCGGCGGCGAGGCGCTGCGCCGCCGGCGAGATGCGCTGCTCGCCGCTCTGCGGTGCCGGCGCCGCCTGACGGGCGGGCTGCGCGGGCTGCGCACTCGGTGCCGGCTGCGACGTTTGCGCCGGCTTCGCCGCTCCGGTCCCCGGTCCCCGGTCCCCGGTCCCTGCAGTCCCCCCGGTCCCTGCAGTCCCCCCGGTCCCCGCTCCCTCCTCGAACTCGCCGAGCATGTCGTCCACCTTCACGACGTCCCCTTCCTGACGAAGGCGGCGCGAGACGACGCCCGCCTTCGGCGCCGGGACCTCGACGGTGATCTTGTCCGTCTCGAGCTCGACGAGCGTGTCGCCGGCGGCGACGGACTCGCCCTCCTTCTTCACCCACCGCGCGATCGTGGCCTCGACGACCGACTCGCCGAGCGGCGGAACCTTGAGCGGAATCATTCGCGGAACCGGAGGCTGAATTAACTTTCCCGGCGTCCGCGGCGGACGCCCGGCTTCGCTCTGAATATAACCGGCACCTCCACCCGTGCGAGCACTCACGATCTCCCGTCACGGAGGGCTCGAGGTCCTCGAGTACCGCGACGATCTGCCGACGCCGACGGTCGAGCGCGCGAGCGATGTGCGCGTGCGCATCGAGGCCGCCGCGCTGAACCACCTCGACCTCTTCGTCCTCGGCGGCCTCCCCGGCGTGACGCTCGTGCCGCCGTGGATCGTCGCCGCCGATGCGGTCGGCCACGTGGACGCCGTGGGCGAAGCGGTGACGTCGGTGCGCGTCGGCGAACGCGTCGTCGTCAATCCCGGGATCAGCTGCCGCGCCTGCGAGTACTGCGCGGCTGGCGAGCACTCGCTCTGCGTGCGCTACAAGCTCCTCGGCGAGCACCTCCCGGGGACGGCGGCCGAGCACGTCGTCGTGCCGGCGACGAACGTGCGCGCGATCCCGGCGGACATTCCCGCCGCGGAAGCGGCGGCGTTCCCGCTCGTCACGCTCACGGCGTGGCGGATGCTCGTCACCCGCGCGCGCGTGCGCGCCGGCGAGACGGTGCTGATCTGGGGGATCGGCGGCGGCGTCGCCCTCGCCGCGCTGCAGATCGCGAAGCGCCTCGGCGCGACGGTGTGGGTCACGTCGGGAAGCGACGAGAAGCTCCGCCGCGCCGCCGCGCTCGGCGCCGACGCGGGGTTCAATCACCGCACGACCGACGTCGCGAAGGAGGTCCGCGCGCGCACGGGGAAGCGCGGCGTGGATGTCGTCGTGGACGACGTCGGGAAGGCGACGTGGGCGCAGTCGCTCGGCGCCCTCGGCCGCGCCGGCCGGCTCGTCACCTGCGGCGCGACGTCGGGCCCGCTCGTCGAGACCGACGTGCGCCGGCTCTTCTGGAACCAGTGGTCGATCCTCGGCTCGACGATGGGGAACGACGCCGAGTTCGACGCGGTCGTCGACGAGCTGCGGCAGCGGCGGCTGCGTCCGCCGGTGGACTCGGTCTTCCCGCTCGAGCGCGGGCGCGAGGCGTTCGAACGGCTGTCGGCGGCGGAGCAGTTCGGGAAGATCGTGCTCGAGGTGAGCCGATGACGCGCTATCCGGTCGCGACGCGGTACAACGACTACGACACGAAGGGGCACGTCAACAACGCCGTCTTCCTCACGTACTTCGAGGGGGCGCGCGAGCGCGCCTGGCTCGAGGGCGTGCGCGGCTCGCCGGACTTTCCCTTCATCCTCGCCGAGGCGACGGTGCGCTACGTGAGCGAGGCGAAGATCGGCGACCCGCTCGCGATCGAGATCGAGACGTCGGAAGTGCGGAACAAGGCGTGGGTCTGGCGGTACCGCCTCCTCGACCCGCGCGACGACCGGCTGGTCGCGGAGGGGAGCACGGTGCAGGTCATGTACGATTACGAGGGGGGGAGGACGGTGGACATTCCAGTCGAGATCCGGGAGCGACTGAAGGATGTCTGAAACGGCTCAGGGGACAGGGTCGGGGACAGGGTCAGGGGCAGACGTGCCTCGGAGATGCATCGGCGCGCCCCCCGACCCTGACCCCGACCCTCATCCCTGAGCCGTTCACGAATCCTCCGTCGCCCCCCCCACTCGCGATGTCCGACAACGCCCAGTACACCCCCGAGGAGCAGATCGCCATCCGCGAACAGTGGTCGGCTGCCCGCGCCGCCGACTGCCCGCGGTGCCACGTCGCGTTGACGTCGCGCTCGATCGGCGGCGGGTCGTTCGGGCTCGGCTACGCACGGAAGCGCGAGTGGCTGCTCTGCCCGCAGTGCCGGCGGAGCGCGATCTTCGATGTGAGGCGCGGCACACGGAACTGACGAGGGCGAGGGCGCGGGCCCGGCGCCACTGCCCGCTCCCGCCTCGCGCCCCTGCCTGTGTACTATCCATGCGCGCCACGCGCGCCGATCCCGGCCGCACACGCTCTCCACACCGAGCTCCACATGCTTCGTCGATTCGCCGTCCTCCTTGCCCTCGTCCTCGGTGCCGCGCCGCTCGGCGCGCAGGCGACCGAGGTCCCCGAGCCGTTCGACAGCGCGGGGCGCGTCGAGGTCGTCACGCCGACGATCGCCGCGCGGCTCCAGCTCCTCCCGCCGGCGTGGCGCATCACCGGCGACTACGAGGGGGCGCGCCTCTTCCGGCTGAGCGACGACGCCTACGTCGTCGTCGTGACGCGGCGCGACGGGACCGTGGAGCGCTACGCGATCACCGGCGCCGACCGCGCGTACCTGCGCGCGAAGACCAGCACCCTCCCGCCCGACCTCGAGACGCAGATCCGCGGCGCGGTGCGCGAGGCGCCGCGCGTCGCCTTCGAGCGCGCGTCGCGGAACGCCTTCATCCGGAACCAGACGCTGCTCGGGCTGACCGTCTACGCGCCGTCGTTCGCCTGGGCGGTGACCAACGACGAGGCGGGGCGCGTCGCGTCGTACCTGCTCGTCGCCGGGGCGAGCTACTTCGGCGCCTCGACGCTCTCGCGCGACATCACGATCACCGAGCCGATGAACGACCTCGCGACGAGCGCGGCGCTGAAGGGCGGGCTCGCCGGGTGGGCGATCGCCTCGGCGCTCGACTCGCACCGCGACGGGCAGGCGGCGAGCATCTTCGTCGGGAGCCTCGCCGGCACCGCGGCGGGGCTCTGGTTCGGGCAGGGGATGACGGAGTCGCAGGTCGCCGCGGCCGGCTTCGGGTCGAGCGCACTCGCCGTCGCGGCCGCGGGCGCCCTCCAGGCGATCGACAAGGGGCCGGAGGACATCTCCTGGCGCGCGCAGGCGGGGATCGTCGCCGGCATGGGGCTCGTCGGCTACCCGCTCGGTGCGATCTACCCGCGGCGCGCCTCGTACAACGTCACCGAGGGCGACATCGGCACGCTGTGGGTCTCGGGGATCATCGGCGCGGCGAGCGCCTCGACGATCACCGCGGGGAGCGGGACCGACGAGTCGGCGCGGTGGATCTCGGCGACGGCGGGGTTCGTCGGGGGCGTGATCCTCGGCGACCGGCTGATCGTCAGCCGCTACGACTACACGCAGGGCGACGCCGGGCTCCTCGCGCTCGGCACCGGTGCCGGCGGGCTGATGGGCGCGGGCATCTACGCGCTCATCGACCGCGACCGCTCGAACGATCCGCTGCTCGTCGGACTCGCCTCGCTCGGCGGGATCGCCGGCGCGGGGCTGACGCACTACTATCTCGTTCCGCGCGCCGACGCCGGCCGCGTCTCGGGGCGCATCCGCTTCTCGCCGGAGGGCGCCGCCCTCGCCGCCGCCGGCGTGCGCGGGTCGCATCCGGTGCTGTCGATCGAGTTCTGAGGCAGCCGTTCACCTTCGCGCCGTGCAGCGGCCGTACGACGCGGGATCGGATGCATCCGATGCATCGGATGCATCCGATCCTCACTCGTAGGTGCCGACCGGCCGCGAGATCCGGCCCCGGCGCAGGGGCCGGGAACGACACGAGCGCGGATTGCGCGCAACGCGAATGGACCGACCGCTCCGCGTCTCCGCGCCTCCGCGTGAGACGCCGAGCCGCGGGCGAATACCAAGGTGCGCATGGACTTCCTCGACCGTCTCCGGATGAGCAGCGCGCAGGTGTGGGAGTTCGTCCCCGCCTTCCTCGGCGCGATCATAATCCTCTTCGCCGGCTACCTGCTGGCGAAGCTGCTCGAGAAGGGGACCGAGCGGCTGCTGCGGAGGGTCGGGCTGAACCGGATGCTCGAGCGCGGCGGGGTGATCGAGGCGGTCGAGCGGTCGGGGACGCACGTCAACCCGACGCGCGTCGTCGCGAACCTCGTCTTCTGGCTCGTGATGTTCACGGTGATGCTCATCGCCGCGAACGCGCTCGGGCTGCAGACGCTGGCCGACGTCTTCTCCGAGCTCGTGAGCTACATCCCGAGCGTGATCGCGGCGATCGTGATCATCCTCCTCGGGATCGTGCTCGGCGGCTTCGTCGGCGGGCTGATCTCGGCGTCGGCGGGCGGGATGCACGGCGGGCCGGCGCTCGCGCGCGTCGGGCGGATCGGGGTGATCGTGCTCTCGATCTTCATGGCGCTCCAGGAGCTCGGGATCGCGAGCGAGATCGTGACGACGGCGTTCGCGATCCTCTTCGGCGCGGTCGCGCTCGCGCTGGCGCTCGCGTTCGGGCTCGGCAACCGCGAGCTCGCCGGCGAGGTGATGCGCGAGTGGTACGACCGCTACCGCCGCGAGCGCGACGCAGCGATCGCGCGCGAGGCGGAGGCGGACCGCGAGAGCGAGATGGAGGAGGCGGAGGAGCAGAAGGGGCACAGCTGAGCGACCTCCGGCATCGCCGCGCGCTGGCGTGAACCCCGCGGCGCCGGCGACTGCGACCGTGCCGTGGTCTCTCGCGGAGCGCGCGGAGGACGCGGGGAGCCTCGCTGCCCGGCCGTCCTCCGCGCTCCCCGCGTGCTCCGCGAGACGCGAGAGGCCGCCGCCCCGGACCATCCGCGTCGTCCGAAGGAAGCGGCGTCCGACGCGCCGCGACAGGCCCGTCCGCGACTCGTCAGGCGCCCCTCGAACCGGAATCCTGTAGGGCTATGTAACTCGTTGATACACAACGGGTTGACGCCGCTTCGAGATGTTGCTTTCGGGGCCTCTCCGGGCTATATTCAGAAGTCTGGTCCGCACCACCCGTCGCACCCCTCCCGCCGGCCCCATGACCGCACCGAACAACCGCGAACGCATCCTCCCGCGCCTGATCGACGACGAGATCAAAGAGTCGTTCATCAACTACTCGATGAGCGTCATCGTCTCGCGCGCGCTCCCCGACGTGCGCGACGGGCTCAAGCCCGTGCACCGCCGGGTGCTCTACGCGATGAACGAGCTCGGCCTCGTCCCGGGACGCCCCTACAAGAAGTCGGCGACGGTCGTCGGCGACGTGCTCGGCAAGTACCACCCGCACGGCGACCAGTCGGTCTACGACGCGCTCGTGCGCATGGTGCAGGACTTCTCGCTGCGCTATCCGCTGGTGGACGGGCAGGGGAACTTCGGCTCGGTGGACGGCGACCCCGCGGCGGCGTACCGCTACACGGAGTCGCGCCTCACGCCGATCGCGATGGAGATGCTCGCGGACATCGACAAGAACACCGTCGACTTCGCCCCCAACTTCGACGACCGGCTCGAGGAGCCGACCGTCCTCCCCTCGGGGATCCCGAACCTCCTCGTCAACGGCAGCTCGGGGATCGCCGTCGGCATGGCGACGAACATCCCGCCGCACAACCTGCGCGAGATCGTCGCCGCCGTCGTGCACCTGATCGACAACCCCGACGCGACGATCGCGGACCTCCGCAAGATCGTGAAGGGCCCCGACTTCCCGACGGGCGGCTACATCTACGGCCGCGCCGGGATCAAGGACTACCAGGAGACGGGGCGCGGCCGGATCGTCATGCGCGCCCGCGCCGTCATCGAGGAGCGCGAGTCCTCGAACAAGTCGCAGATCGTCGTCACCGAGCTCCCCTACCAGGTCAACAAGGCGAAGCTCGTCGAGGACATCGCGAACCTGCACAAGGACGGGAAGATCCAGGGGATCAGCGCCCTCCGCGACGAGTCGGACCGCGAGGGGATGCGCGTCGTCATCGAGCTGAAGCGCGACTCGATCCCGCGCGTGGTGCTGAACCAGCTCTACAAGCACACGCAGATGCAGTCCACCTTCGGCACGATCATGCTCGCCCTCGTCCCCGACCCGGCGACGAAGCGGCTGGTGCCGAAGGTCATGCCGCTGCTCGAGGTGCTCCAGCACTACATCGCGCACCGGCACGAGGTCGTCGTGCGGCGCGCGCAGTTCGAGCTCGACAAGGCGCTCGAGCGCGAGCACATCCTCGAGGGGCTCAAGATCGCCGTCGACAACATCGACGAGGTGATCAAGGTCATCCGCAAGGCGGAGGACACGCCGACGGCGAGCGCGCAGCTCCAGAAGCGCTTCAAGCTCTCCGAGCGGCAGGCCGAGGCGATCCTCAACATGCGCCTCGCGAAGCTCACCGGCCTCGAGATCGAGAAGCTCGAGGCGGAGCTCGCCGAGGTGCGCGAGACGATCGCCGGCCTCCGCGCGCTCCTCGAGTCGAAGCCGAAGCGCATGACGCTGATCAAGAAGGAGCTCGCCGCGATCGCCGAGAAGTACGGCGACGGGCGCCGCACCGAGATCACGAGCGACCAGGGCGAGTTCACGATCGAGGACCTCATCGCCGAGGAGGACATGGTCGTGACCATCTCCCACTCGGGCTACATCAAGCGGACCTCGGTCTCGACGTACAAGAAGCAGCGCCGCGGCGGGCGCGGCAACAACGGCGCGACGCTGAAGGACGAGGACTTCATCGAGCACCTCTTCATCGCCTCGACGCACGACTACATCCTCTTCTTCACCGACGACGGCCGCTGTCTCTGGCTCAAGGTCCACGAGATCCCGCAGGCCGGCCGCTCGGCGAAGGGGAAGCCCGTCGTCAACCTGATCAACGTCGCGCCGAACACGCAGATCTCGGCCGTCGTCCCGGTGCGCGAGTTCAGCGAGACGCAGAACCTCCTCTTCGCCACGCGCAACGGCACGGTGAAGAAGACGAAGCTCTCCGAGTACTCGAACCCGCGCGCCAACGGCATCAAGGCGATCAAGATCGAGAGCGGCGACGAGCTGATCGACGTCCAGATCACCACCGGGACGAACGACGTCGTCCTCGCCACCAAGCACGGCCTCTCGATCCGGTTCCACGAGCAGGACGTGCGCGAGATGGGGCGGGACACGACGGGGGTGAAGGGGATCGAGCTCGGCAAGGACGACGCGGTCATCGGCATGGTCGTCGTCAAGCGCGACGCGACGATCCTCGTCGTCACCGAGCGCGGCATGGGGAAGTGCTCGAACATCGCCGAGTACCGCGTCCAGAAGCGCGGCGGGAAGGGCATCATCACCCTCGCCCGCAGCGAGAAGACGGGGAACGCGGTGGCGATCAAGGAGGTCCTCTCCGACGACGAGCTGATGCTCATCACCCGGGGCGGCGTCATCATCCGGATGCCCGTGAAGGGGATCCGCGTCAGCGGGCGCAACACCCAGGGGGTCAAGCTCGTCAATCTGGATACGGGGGACATCGTCAACGACGTCGCCCGCATGGTCCCCGAGGACGACGAGGGGGCCGAGGTCGAGGGGGGCGAGGCGGCCGGCGTCGCGCCGGACGAGGACGAGGAGTAGCCGTCCGTCCCGCGTCCGGCCCCCGGCCGGACGCGACCCCCGGGAGCAAACGTCCGGACGTCACGAGACGTTCCGACCGGACCTGGGGGGCAGATCGCCCGAAACGGCCCCGACGGGGCCCGCCGGACGGCGGGCCCCGTCACGTTTTACCCCCTCGAACAGTCTCTTTACGGTACCCGGGCTCAATTGTAGCTTTGCCCCGGCTTTCCCCTCCCCCCTCCCCTCGGCCGTGTCGAGCGAGCACCCCGACCAGCCCTCACTCTCCGAAGCCGAACTCGAGATCTCCCGCGAGCATCCGCTGCTCGGCGTGTCGAGCGAGACGATGCTCAGCGCGCTGCAGGTGGGGCGGGACGAGCTCGAGCGCGACGTCATCGTCTGGCAGCGGTGGTTGCGCTATCTCGGCGTGACGACCGTGGTGCTGGTGCTCGCCATCTTCACGCCGCAGACGTCCGCGCGCGACATCATCATCCCGCTCGTCCTCGCGTCGGCGCCGTACGTCCTCTTCACGTTCGCCATCGCGCTGTACCTCACGCGCGGACGGCGGCGGGAGATGCCGCGCTGGGTCCCCGACGCGATGGTCTTCGCCGACATCGCCGAGACGACGGCGCTCGTCTATCTCAGCTCGCCGCCGGCGCAGTACCACCGCATCCTCTTCGTCGGCCTGCTCGTCCTCCAGCTCTCCGCGTTCTACTACGGCTACGGGCTCGGCTTCCGCGCGCTCGGCTGGGTCCTCGTCTCGTACGTCTTCGCGTCGTTCTTCGTCCCGCCCTACGTGGACGGCGTCCGGCCGCTCGGCTCGATCGTCGGCATCACCGCCGGGCTCTTCCTGTTCACGTCGAGCGTCCTGATCCTGATCTTCGGCGCGTTCCGCGAGCGGATGAACCGGCTGCGCATCGTCTGTCTCCGCGCCGAGCGCGGGGACCTCAGCGGCAAGTACGACGTCGCGACCGACCTGCTCCCCGACGACCTCACGCTCCTCGGGCGCAGCTTCAACGACATGCGCCGCCGCCTCGTCGAGCTGATCGGCACCGACCCGCTCACCGGGTGCCTCAACCGCCGCGCCCTCGAGGACCGTCTCGGGCGCGAGTGGCGCATCGCCCGCCGCCGGCAGACGGCGGCGCCGATCGCCGTGCTCGTCGTGGACCTCGATCGCTTCAAGCTCATCAACGACACGCTCGGCCATCAGGCGGGCGACTACGTGCTGCACGAGCTCGGCCTGATCCTCCAGCACACCGCACGCGACACCGACACGGTGGCGCGCACCGGCGGCGACGAGTTCGTCGTCGTCCTCCCCGACACCGGCTGGCAGGGCGCGACCACCTTCGCCGAGCGCCTCCGGCGCAACGTGGACGAGCACCGGTTCGAGCACGACGGCCGGCCGATGCAGGTGACGGTGTCCGTGGGCGTGCACGTCGGCAGCCCCTCCGACCCGCAGCAGGGGTACGACCAGCTCCTCGATGCCGCCGACCGCTCCCTCTACAAGGCGAAGTCCGAGGGCCGCAATCGCGTCGCGATGCAGCCGGTGGGGCGCTGACCGTGCGCCGCGCCATCGGCTGGTATTGATCTCGCCAGACGCTTCGCCCCCGTGACCGTGCACGATCCGCTCGTTCCGCTCGAGGACATCCGCCGCGCCGCCGCGCGACTCGCCGGCGTCGCCGTGCGCACGCCCCTCCTCCCGCTCGACGCGATCGGCGGCGGGCTCGGCCTGCGCCTCGAGGCGAAGCCCGAGATGCTGCAGCGGGGCGGCGCGTTCAAGTTCCGCGGCGCGTACACCTTCCTCGATCGGATGGACGCCGCGGCGCGCGCCCGCGGCGTCATCGCGCCGTCGTCGGGGAACCACGCCCAGGCGGTCGCCCTCGCGGCGAAGCTCTTCGGCGTCCCGGCGACGGTCGTCATGCCGACGACGGTGACCCCGGCGAAGCGCGGCGGGGCCGAGCGCCTCGGCGCGCGCATCGTGCTCGCCGGGACGACGACGCAGGACCGGATGGAGCGCGCCCTCGAGATCGCCCGCGAGACCGGCGGCACGCTGGTGCCGCCCTACGACGATGCGACGATCATCGCCGGGCAGGGGACGACCGGCCTCGAGATCGTCGAGGACGCGCCCGACGTCGGGACGGTGCTCGTCCCGGTCGGCGGGGGCGGGTTGAGCGCCGGCGTCGCCGCCGCGGTCAAGCTCCTCGCGCCGACGGCCCGCGTCGTCGGCGTCGAGCCGGCCGGCGCGCCCAAGCTCACGCGCGCGCGTGCCGCGGGGAAGCCGGTCCGCCTCGAGCGCACGGAGAGCATCGCCGACGGCCTCCTCGCGATCGAGGTCGGACGGCTGAATTTCCTGCACCACGAGGCGTACCTCGACGAGGTCGTGCTCGTGGAGGACGAGGCGATCGCCGGCGCCATGCGCCTGCTCCTCGACCGCGCGAAGGTCGTCGCCGAGCCGAGCGGGGCGATCACGATCGCCGCGCTGCTGACCGGCGCGGCGCGGGCGACGGGGCGCACCGTCGCCGTGCTCAGCGGCGGCAACATCGAGTGGGAGGGACTTCGCGAGGTGCTCGGCCGTGCCCAGTGAGCGCATCCTCGTCGCCGACGACGACCCGTCGCTCGTGACGATGGTCTCGTGGCTGCTGCGCGAGCACGGCTACGAGGTCCAGACGGCGGACCGCGGGAACGGGGTGATCGAGGCGATGCAGGGGCCGCCCCCCGACCTCGTCCTGCTCGACATCATGATGCCCGACGTCGACGGCGTGCAGCTCCTCGAGCGCATCAAGAGCGACGAGCGCTGGCGCGACGTGCCGGTCATGATGCTCACGGCGCTCCCCCCGGAGGAGGTCGCCGTCCGCTCGCTCGGGCTCGGCGCGGTGGACTTCGTGCGCAAGCCGTTCCGCGTGAAGGAGCTGCTCGCCCGCATCCAGGCGCAGATCAAGCTCGTCTCGACGCAGCGCAAGCTGCGCGACGAGCTGCGGATGGCGGAGCTCGCGCTCGTCCGCGTGCGCGAGGAGGTCTCGAGCCAGCGCAAGCTCGTGGACATCCTCCACGATGTCACGGGCGAGCTCGACACCGACGAGATCTACCGGCTCCTCGCCCGCCGCGTCGCGCGCGCGCTCGACATCTCGCACTGCTCGGTGGTCCTCGCGCGCCCCGGGGACGAGACGGCGATCGTCGCCACGGCGTTCGAGAACCCCTCGCTGCGCAACCTCCCGATCCGGCTCGACCGCTACCCGGAGATCCGCACCGCGCTCGAGGAGGGCGTCGCCGTCCTGATCCAGGACACGCGCACGAACCCGCTCTACAACGACGTCCGGAAGATCTGGCAGGCGGAGGGGCGCGACGTCCCGATCCGCTCGGTGATCGCGCTCCCCTTCAGCCTCGACCGGCAGCACGGCGGCGTCTTCTTCCTGCGGACGACGGAGCAGGAGCCGGCGCTGAAGAGCGAGGACGTCGAGTTCGCCGACACGGTCATCCGCGCCGCGGTCGCCGCGATCCGCCGCGCCCAGGCGCTCGAGAGCACGCGGGCGGACAACGCCCGGCTCCACGAGCTGGCGACGACGGATCCGCTCACGCAGCTCCTCAACCGGCGCGCGCTCCTCGAGCGGCTGCACCACGAGATGGACCGCGCGCGCCGCTACGGGACCGTCGTCACGCTGCTCCTGCTCGACATCGACCACTTCAAGAAGGTCAACGACACCTACGGCCACCTCGTCGGCGACGACATCCTGCGCGAGGTCGCCGCGCTGCTCCAGCACGCGGCGCGCGCGGTTGACGTCGTGGCGCGCTACGGCGGCGAGGAGTTCGTCGTCGTCCTCCCCGAGACGGGGAGCGAGGGCGCCGTCGCCTTCGCCGACCGCGTGCGCGAGCGCGTCGCCCAGCACGCCTTCGGCGGGGAGCGGCACCCCGACCTGCGCATCACGGTGAGCATCGGCGTCGCGCCCTTCCCGGGGCCGCGCATCGAGAGCGCCGAGGAGCTCTTCGCCCGCGCCGACGAGGCGCTCTACCGGGCGAAGACGGATGGGCGGAATCGGGTATGTACGTGAGAGGCGGGGCCCTGGGCGCTGGGCCCTGGGCCCTGGGCGGTCTCGGGCTGGCGCTCGGCGCTTGGCGCTCGGCGCTCGGCGGACGGGCGTCTTGAGCGCCTCGACCCGCTGTCCGGCCTGCGGCGCGACGTATCCGGCCGACGCGAAGTTCTGCACGCGGGACGGCACGAAGCTCGTGCCCGGCGTGGGGGAGGGGCCGGCGGCGGGGCGGACGGCGCCGCGCGGCGACGAGCGCTCCGGACCGCGCACGGTCGCGCCGCCGGTGCCGCCCTCCGCGCCCGGCGCGCGGCGCGACGTGCGCACCGGCGCCTTCGAGCCCCCGGCGACCGCTCGCGAGCGCATCTCGCACTCGAACATGATCGGGCAGGTGCTCGACGGACGCTACCGCATCGAGCGGAAGGTCGGCGAGGGGGGAATGTCCTTCGTCTACCTCGCCGCCGACGTCGCCTCGAGCGCGCGCTACGCGATCAAGGTTCTCTCCCCGTCGCTCGCGCGCGACACGAACGCGATGGCGCGGCTGCGCCGCGAGGCGGGGCTCGGCATCCGGCTCGAGCACCCCAACGTCTGCCACATCATGCGGCTCGGAGAGACGGAGGACGGGCTCGTCTACATCGTGATGCCCTTCGTCGAGGGGGAGCTCCTCTCCGACCGCGAGCAGCGCCTCGGGGAGATCCCGCTCGCCGAGACGGTGAAGTTCGTGCGCGACATCGCGGCCGGGCTCCACGTCGCGCACCAGCTCCGGATCGTGCACCGCGACCTCAAGCCGGAGAACGTCATGATCGCCCCGGACGGGATGGGGGGCGAGCGCGCGGTTGTGCTGGACTTCGGCCTGGCGAAGGAGCGGCGCGCCGGCGCGGAGCTCGAGAAGCTCACGGCAACGGGGATCGTGCTCGGCACGCCGGAGTTCATGAGCCCCGAGCAGCTCCGCGGGAAGCAGCTCGACGGGCGCAGCGACGTCTACTCGCTCGGCCTCGTCGTCTTCGAGATGCTCACGGGAAAGCTCCCCTTCCAGGGGCGCACGCAGCAGGAGATGATGATCGCGCGGCTGCGCGGCGAGCCGATACCGATGCGCGAGGCGCGCCCCGACCTCGCGTTCCCCGAGGGCGTCGAGCGCGTGCTGCGCAAGGCGCTCGCGCGCGACGCGTCCGACCGGTACCAGACGGCGCCCGAGTTCGCCCTCGCCCTCGACCAGGCGGCGCGCGGGATCGCCCCGACGGAGGGGCGGGGGGGCGACTCCGGGATCATCGGCAAGCTCTTCGGGCGCTGATCCTGCATCGACCGCGGCCCGACGGAGGGCGCGGCGCCTGGCCGCGCTCCCACCGACCCGAGACCGCGATGCCTCGATCCACGACGTCCCTCCTCACCGCCGCCGCGCTGGCCGCGTCGCTCCTCGCCTGCGGCGGCGACCGCGACTCGGCGCCGGGCGACGGCGGCGGGCCTCCCGCGGGCGGCGCCTCCGACACGAGCGCGGCCGACGGCGCCGGCGCCGAGCGCCGCTTCGTGCAGCTCGCATCGCTCTCCTCTGCCGACGGGGCGCAGGCGATGCGCGATTCGCTCGCCGCCGCCGGCTGGAGCGCCTTCGTCGGCGAGGCGACGGTCGACGGCGTGCCGCGCTGGCGCGTGCACGTGCTGCCGACGCGGAGCGCGGAGCTCGCGCGCCTCGCCGAGTTCGCGCTGCGCGCGGGGAAGCACGACGCGCTGGCGGCCTCCGGTCCCGTGCCCGACGCCGCGCTCGCCGGTACGCCCGCGGTCGTGCGCGTATGGCGCGTGAACGATGGGACGAAGGGGATGGCGCGCTCGGTGCGCTGGGCGCACTCGCCCGACCACGGCGCCCTCCTCGTCGTGGACGACCCCGTGAGCGTCGAGGCCGAGGCGCTCCCCGACGGCTTCCTCCACGCCAGCGAAGCCACGTCGCGGGTGCTCCAGGTGGACAGCGTCTGGGACGTCGCGCCCTCGCCGGACTGGCGCTGGCTCGCCTACTCGCACGCCTACCGCACGCGGGCGGCGGAGCAGGAGCAGCCGGGCGAGGACGTCTGGCGCGACCTCGCGCGGCGCGCCGGGATGCCGATGGACGAGGCGCGGCGGCGCGCCTTCATGGCGAGCGGGATGGCGTACATCTACGGGCTCGCCGTCCCCGTCGTGCGGCAGGTCGGCGACGGAGCGAACGGGGAGGAGCGGCGCATCGACGTCGCCGCCGGGTGGCGGGCGGCGTGGACGACGAGCGGCGCGCTCGCCGCGTTCGGCACCGCGCCGCGAACCGTGCAGGACGACTCCCCGTCCCCCTCCTTCATCCTCGTGGACCCGGCGACCGGCGCGACCCGCGACTCGGCGGAGGATGCGTCGGGGCTCGCGCGCGTCGCCTGGACCGAGGGGCCGACGCTCGACATCTCGCTCCCCTTCGACCACGCCTCCCGCCGCTCCGTCGAGGGAGGCGGGCGGACGATCACGAGCCAGGGCGGGTGGGTCCGGGTCCGCGAGCGCGGGGAGAGCGGGGCGGGGCGGATCGTCGGTCCGGGCTCCGTGCTCGCGGCGACCGCGTCGGGGCGCTTCGTCCTCGTGCTCGCGCTCGACCCGGCGGCCCGGGAGTACGAGTCCCCCGACGTCGCGCTCGTCTACGAGCTCGGCCCGTGAGCCGGCGGAGGGCCGGCCGCGCGACCGGCGGGCGCTCCCGCCGGACGTGACAAAGGGTCCTCGCGCCGCGTCAAACAGATGGCATTCGGCGCGCGCTCGCGCCTTCCCACCCCTGCCGGTCCCGATGCTTCGTCGCCACTTCGTCACCGCGCTCGTCGCGATCGCCGCCGTCGTTCCCGCGGTGCCCGCCGCGGCGCAGAACTACATCGCGCGCGCCGACTCGCTGCTGCGCAGCGGGCGTGTCTTCGCGGCGGAGACGCTGTACTACTACGCCGTGCGGCGCCAACCGCGCGATCCCGGCGCACGGCTCGCGCTCGGCCGCTACCTCGCAGCACGCGGCAGGCTGCGCGTCGGGGCGGTGCTGATGGAGGAAGCGCGCTTCTTCGGCGGCGACCCGAAGACGATCGGCGTCTCGCTCGCGCCGGTGTACGACGCGCTCGGCGACTACCGGGCGCTCGCCGGAATGCCGGGGTCGCCGCTTCCCTACCCGCACCGCGCCCGCGCGGACTGGCTGCGCGCGAACCCGCCGGAAACGACCGGCCCCGACTCGCTGATGATCCCCTACGCGCCGGCCGAGGTCGGCGCGCTCGGGCATCTCACGCTCGTCGTCGGGGACGACACGCTGCGCGCGGCGCTCGATCCGCGCGTGCGGGGCCTCGTGCTCGACACGGCGTGGGCCCGGCGCGCGGAGCTCGTGAAGCGCTTCGCGTCGAAGTTCGACGCCGATCCGCGCCAG
>DASUSM010000183.1:0-3849 GCA_036375115.1 Gemmatimonadaceae bacterium
CTACTTTCAGTCGGGGCGCCCCATCCACGAGGTCGGGCGCCCTTTCCTTCCGGCAGTTGGCCCGCCGCTCGAGTCACGAGAGACGCATGACGACGAGTCGAGAGACCGAAGATCTCAATCATCCGGAGCTGCGCCGACTGATCGAGGAGGCCAACCGGCTCCCGCTCGCCGATCGCGTGACGCTGCTCAAGGGGCTCGTCCCGGCCATTGCCGAGGAGATCTCTCCGCGCGAGTTCGAGGGGATCGTCGCCCAGATTCGGCTGAAGGGGGAGCGCTACTACGACGCGAAGAAGCACCCGGGCCAGGGCCGCTCGAAGCGGCACGTCATGGGCGAGCGGGACTTCGAGGGGCGCTGAGGCGGCATTTCGCCCGGCGGTACCGGTCCCGCCGTCGGTACGAGATGCGACAGCGCCCGCCGGGCTTCGAGCCGGCGGGCGCTATGCATCCGCCGCTCCTCCTCGCCGCGAAGAATCAGTGCCCGTGCCCCGGCGGCATCGCGCCCGGCATCGACGAGAGGATGCGGCGCATCTCCGCGATGTCGCGCTCCTGACCGTCGCGGATCTTCTCCGCGAGCGCCTTCACTCGCTCGGGCGCCTGGGTGTGCTCGACGAGCAGCGACATCTCCGCCCCGTCCTGGTGGTGCGAGATCATGTGGTGCAGGAACATCTGGTCGAAGTCGCCCGGCATGTTGGCGGCCATGGCGCGTCGCCCCGGCTGGCCGCCCTGCGCGGCTCCGGGTCGCTGCATCCGCAGCGTGTCCATCATCGCGCGCGACGCGCTCGAGTCGCGCATGCGCTGCATCCCCATCATCTGCATCATCGCGCGCATCATCGGGCTCCGCGAGGAATCCGAGCCGAACAGCGCCCGGCGCGCCGCCTTCAGCTCGGCGATCTCCTTCGTCTGTCTGTCGATCATCGCGCGCGCGAGCGCGCGGACGGCGTCCGTGTGCGCGGACCGCGTCGCGTGCTCGGACATCATCCGGGCGCTCTCGTGGTGGGGGATCATCAGGTCGATGAAGGCGCGCGCGGCGTCGTGGTACGGCGCGCCCATGACGCTGTCGGGTGTCTGGGCCTGAAGGGGCGCGCTCGCGAGAAGCGCTGACGCGAGGAGCGCGGAGCAGGGGCGTACCGGTCGCATGGGTCCCTCGGGATTCGGTCGAGTCGTTCCGCCAGCCGCGGATTCGGGCAGCACGCCGTGGGCCGTCCACGACACCGGACGCGGAGCGCCGGCCGCGGGCGGTGGCGGGGTCGTGGCGGGGTCATGGGGTTGCCGCGCGCGGGTACGCTCCGCGAGATTTCGAGCACGATGTCCGCCCGAACGCTCGCCCGGAAATGGCTCGTCGCGCTGCGGCGCGCCCTGCCGGCGATCGCGATTCTCGTCGCGATGCCGCTCGGCATGCTGCACCGCTCGACCACCGGCGGCTGCCGCCTCTCGGCCGCCGCCGCATCCGGCGACGTGCGCGCGACGGGCGACTCGTCCCGTGTCGCTGCCGCGGCGGACCTCCGTGCCGGGGTCGCGCTGGTGGCGGGGCACGCTCACGACCAGGACCACCCGGACGGCATCGACGCCGTTCCCGGCGGGTGCGGTCCCGCGCTCGCGCCCGTCGCCGCGGCGCCCGGCGGCGTCGCGCTGGTAAGCACGGATGCGCCCGACAGGCGCGCCCTGCTGCTGGATTCCGGCGGGCCGCCGCCGCCGGTCCGTCCTCCACGCCCGAGCTGAGCCGAGACGCGCGGCACGCCGTGCCGCGCCCGCCCCGTCGCGCCGCGACCGGGCTCGATCGCATCCGCTCCGCGCGCCACGCCGCGGGGCTCTCGCTCACGATCACGCTCAGGCTCATGTCATTCCTCGCACGTCTCCGACGGCTGCTCACGATCGAACGGATCGCGTGGGCGCTCGTCCTCGGCTTCCTCGGCTGGCGGCTCGCGCCGCAGGCCGGGGCCGCGCTCGGCATCGCCGCGATGAACCAGGCGGCGCCCGACTTCCGCCTCACGACCCTCGACGGCGCCGCCGTCTCGATGGACTCGCTGCGCGGCAAGGTCGTGCTGCTCAACTTCTGGGCGACCTGGTGCCCGCCCTGCCGCATCGAGATGCCGGGCTTCCAGGACGTCTACGACGCGCATCGCGACGACGGCTTCGTCGTGCTCGGCGTTTCCACCGACGCGACGGGCCGCGGGCCGGTGCGCGACTTCCTGCGCGAACGGGGGATCACGTATCCGGTCGCGATGGCGAGCGGCGAGATCGTGCGCTCGTACGGCGGCGCGCGCGTCCTGCCGACGTCGTTCCTCATCGACCGCGAGGGTCGCGTCCGCCACGAGGTGCGCGGCTACTTCTCGGAGGTCGCGCTCCGCCGCGCGGTCGGCCGCCTGCTCGAGGAGGCGCCGTGAGCGACGCCGTCTCCGTCTCCTACGCGATGGCCTTCGTGGCGGGACTCGTTTCCTTCCTCTCGCCGTGCGTGCTGCCGCTCGCGCCGAGCTACGTCACCTTCGTCACCGGGATGTCGCTCGACGAGCTGGCCGGCGGCGACCGACGGGGCGCGCGTCGTCAGGCGGCGCTCCACGCCGCGCTCTTCGTCCTCGGCTTCTCGCTCGTCTTCATGGCGCTCGGCGCGACGGCGACGCTCTTCGGCGCCGCGCTTCGGCGGCTCCTCCCCGCGCTCCAGCAGGTCGGCGGCGTCGTCATCGTGCTGTTCGGCCTGTACCTGCTCGGCGTGCTGCGCCCGAAGTTCCTCCTCCGTGAGCGACGCGTGCACCTCTCGCGGAAGCCGAGCGGCCGCGCCGGCTCGGTGCTCGTCGGCATGGCCTTCGGCGCCGGCTGGACGCCGTGCATCGGCCCCGTCCTCGCCACCATCCTGATGTACGCCGGGATGCAGTCCACGATGACCGAGGGGATGCTGCTGCTCGCCGTCTACGCGCTCGGCCTCGGCGTGCCGTTCATCGCCGTCGCCGTCGCCTTCAACTGGTTCCTCGCCGGGACGCGCCTGCTGCGACACCGGCTGCGAGTCATCGAGCGCCTCGCGGGCGCGCTCCTCGTCGTCGTCGGCGTGCTCCTCGCGAGCGGCCGCTTCACCATCCTCTCGAGCTATCTGGCCGGCTTCGGCCAGCTCTTCACCCTGGAGTGACCATGCGCTCACCGATCGACATTCCGCGCCTGCGCGCGCCGCTCGTCCTCGCCGCGGCGATCCTGCTGGCGAGCTGCTCCCCGGACGCCGCGCCGGCGGCGGAGGACGGCGACGGCGCGCTCGCCGTGCCTGACGGCAGTCCGGCTCCTTCCCCGGCGGCTTCCGCATCCGGCGCGTCCGCCGCGCGCGTCGTCGTCGGCGGCGTCGACCTCACCGGGATCGGCTACGACCTCGGCGATCCCGCCGCGCCGATCGTGATCGTCGAGCTGAGCGACTTCGGCTGCCCGTACTGCGCCCAGTACGCGCGCGAGACCTTCCCGTCGATCCACCGCGAGTACGTCGAGACCGGGAAGGTCTTCTACAAGCACGTGCCGTTCGTCATGGGGATGTTCCCCAACGGCGACCGCGCCGCGCGCGCGGCGGCGTGCGCGGGAGAGCAGGGGCGCTTCTGGCCGATGCACGACGGCGTCTACGCGCGCCAGGCGGACTGGAAGCGCGGTGGGGAGCCGGACGCGGTCCTGGCGCGACTCGCGACGGACATCGGCGCCGACATCGGCCGCTGGTCGGCGTGCTACGCGCGCGGGGAGCACGCGACCACGCGCCTGGCGAACGAGGCGTCGGAGCGCCTCGGCGTCCGCGCGACGCCGACGTTCTTCATCGACGGACAGCTCGTCGAGGGCGCCCTCCCGCTGGAGCTGATGCGGCAGGGGCTGGACGGGATGCTGGGGGGG
>DASUSM010000184.1:0-2641 GCA_036375115.1 Gemmatimonadaceae bacterium
AGGAAGACGACGAACCGGTCGTCGGGCGAGAACTGCGCGGCGGGATACGTCACGCTCGAGTCGGCGTTCGGCACGAGCTGCGGACGTCCGATGAAGCCGCGCGACGCGCGGTACTCGGTCGAGCCGCGGGTCGCGCGCACGACGAGCTCCCCATCGCCGGCCTGCGGCACGAGCGAATACGCGACCCACCGTCCGTCCCGCGACAGCGTGGTCCCCTGGATCGACCGCCATCCGTCGTAGACGTCCTGGGTGATCGGCCGCCCGACGCGCGCCTGCGCGTCGGCGAGGGCGGGCGCGAGGAGCGCGACGACAGCGGCCGCGCGAGCGGCGAGCGTGATGGCGTGCATGGCGGTCGTTCGATCGAGGGTGGAGCGAGCCGCGATGCGTGATGCGCATCGCTTGCGGGCGGCGGTGGCCGTCCCGGATATTACCGGCGGCGCGGAGGTCGTGCCACGCCGCCGCGCGACGCCGCGGGACTTTCAGGAGGAGCCCGAGTGAGATTGAGCGAGCTCGCGCGCGCCGTCGGCGGCCGCGTCGAGGGACGGGACGTCGAAGTGGGCGGGGTGACCCACGATTCGCGGCGCGTGCGTCCCGGGGACATCTTCGTCGCCATCGCCGGTCGCCAGGCGAACGGCGCCCGCTTCGTCCCCCAGGCGCTCGCATCCGGCGCGGTCGCGGTCTGCGCGAGCGAACCACTGCCCGGGACGCCGACGCTCGTCGTGTCGGATCCGCGGCGCACGCTCGCCCTCCTCGCCGGCGAGATCCACGGCCACCCCGACCGCGCGCTCCATCTCATCGGCGTCACGGGATCGCTCGGGAAGACGTCGACGACGCTCCTCGCGCGCACGGCGCTCGAGGCGGGCGGACACGAGGTCGGGCTGATCGGCTCGCTCGGCATCCACTTCGGCGAGCGCATCGTCGAGACGGGGATGACGACGCCGGAGGCGCCAGCCATCCACGGCGCGCTTCGCCGCATGGTCTCCGAGGGCGCGACGACGGCGGTGATGGAGGTGACGTCGCACAGCATCCTCCTGGAGCGCGTCGCGGGGCTCGAGTTCGCCCTCGGCGTGCTCACGAACCTCGTCGCCGACGAGCACCTCGAGTTCCACCCCACCCCCGAGCACTATCTCCAGACGAAGGCGCGCTTCTTCGACATGCTCGCGCCGGGGGCGCCGCTCCTCGCGAACCTCGACGACCCGATCGGCGGCGCGCGCGTGCGGAAGCTTGGCCGTCCGGTGATCGGCGTCTCGGCGGAGGGCGCGCCGGACGCGGCGATCGAGGTGTCGGACGTCAGCATGTCCGTGCACGGCTCGCGCTTCCGGCTGCGCATCCGGCGCCCGCTGCCGACGATCGAGGGAGGGACGGTGGCCCCGACCGAGGTGGAGGTCCGGATGCCGATCCTCGGACTGCAGCAGGTCGAGAACGCCGCGCTCGCGCTCGGCGCGGCGATCGTCGCCGGCGTGCCGCCGGAGGACGCCGCGGCCGCGCTCGCCCGCGCCGAGCCGATGCGCCGGCGCATGGAGATCGTGCGCGAAGACGACCCGGCGATCCTCGACGACACGGTCGGCAACCCGCTGAGCGTGCGCGCGGTCTTCGACGCGATCCGCGGCATCGCCTGCGACGGCGTCCGCGTGCTCTACGCGCTGCGGGGCACGCGCGGCGAGACGATCAACCGGCGGAACGCGCGCGCGATCGCCGAGGGGGTGCGCTCGGTCGGGGCCTCGCTCGTCGTCTCGGCGAGCGACGACGTCGCGGACGAGCGGAACCGCGTCACCGCCGAGGAGCGCGACGGGGCGCTCGCCGAGCTGGACGCGCTCGGCGTCGCGTACGACTTCGAGCCCGGGCTGCGCGACGCGGTGCGTCGGACGCTGGAGGGGTCGCGGCAGGAGACGCTCGTGCTCCTGCTCGGCGCGCAGGGGATGGACCGTGGCGCCGACCTCGCGCGGGAGGAGCTCGCGGCGCAGGGGCGCTAGCGTCCGGCTCGCCGGGTGACGGCGCGCCGGCGCGCCGGGTGCTCAGGGCGAGGCGCCCGGGTCGCGGGGCGCGCGGACGGCCGACTCGAGGACGAGCGTCGCGATGGTCGCTCGCAGACGCTCGACCTCGGTCTGTGCCTCGTCCCGCTCGCGGCGGTAGGCGAGGGCGACGCGCTGCCAGCGCTGCACCCCCCTGAGGGAAGCGCGGGTGGCCTCCTCGACCGCGCCGCAGAGCGCTTCGGCCGCCTCGCGGAGCGAGGCGACCTCGCGGCGATAGCGTCGCCGGGACACGAACGGAAACGACGCCTCCACGCGGTGGAGGGCGCGAGCGATGCGGGTCATGGCGTCCGGAGGTGCAAGAGGCACGCCCGGGAGCGGAGGCACGCCGAAGTCAAAGTCACACTGGACAATGGGGCGCCGGCGATGGATTTTCTGGCGGCGCCGAACGGCGTCCCTCGGATCGGCGTCCCGCCCGCGCCGGGTGCCTGCGTCCCCGGCCTCCCACCACATCCGGAGAATCCAGCTTGAGCACGAGCGGTAAGTCTTCCAACGAAGCCTGGGGGAGCCGCATCGGCCTCATCCTCGCCATGGCGGGGAACGCGGTCGGTCTCGGCAACTTCCTCCGCTTCCCGACCCAGGCCGCGGCCAACGGCGGCGGGTCGTTCATG
>DASUSM010000185.1:0-4912 GCA_036375115.1 Gemmatimonadaceae bacterium
CTACTCTCGGACCTTCGACGCGGCGGGGACGTTCGACTACCACTGCGGCCCGCACCCCTTCATGACGGCGACCGTGATCGTCGAGTGACCGTCAGGTCCACTCGGTGATGCGGTTTCCGTCCGCGTCGCGGAAAGCGCCGACGACGATCATGACGAAGTCGATGAACCACCAGATCCCGAGGCCGCCGGCGGTCAGCAACATCAGGATCCCCGTACCGATCTTCCCAACGTAGAAGCGATGGACGCCGAGGTAGCCGAAGAGGCCGGCGAGAATCGTGGCGGGGAGGAGCCGCTTCTCGCTCATGCCGCCGCCGTAGAGCGCCGGCTGCCGCGTGCCGCAAGTCGGGCACGTCGCGGTCGTCGCATCGATGAGCGCGCCGCAGTTCGGGCAGAACTTCGTGGCGCGTTGGACGGAGGATGCGGTCACGGAAGAGCTCCGAGCTTGGGGTGAGGCTGCGGATCGTCGCGTCGCGGCGCCGTCGGGATTGCGACGGACGGCCGGGACGCGATGGAGCCGCGCGCCGCGCCGCGCTCAGCGCAGCACGTCGAGCAACTCTACGTCGAAGACGAGAACCGAGTTTCCCGGGATCGGGCCGATTCCCGCGGCGCCGTAGCCGAGGTGCGGCGGGAGCACGAGCGTGCGGCGTCCCCCGACCTTCATCCCGACGACGCCCTGGTCCCACCCCGGGATCACCTCGCCGGCGCCGAGCACGAACTCGAACGGCTCGTCGCGATCCCGGCTGCTGTCGAACTTCTCCCCGTTCGGCAGCCACCCGGTATAGTGCACGCGCACCTGCGTTCCGGGCGTCGCCTCCGCGCCCGTGCCGGCGGTAAGGTCGCGGACGTAGAGCCCCGTGCGCTCGAGGCGCATCGAATCCAGGTTCACCCCGAGCTCGCTCGCGTACTGGTTCTGCTTCGGGTCCGGGTTCACGGCCATGGGCTTCGCTCGGTCGCAGGAGAGGAGGAGCGCGGCGGCGAGCGCCGCGGCGAGGACGGATCGGCGGGCGGGCATCGTCGGCCGCTCAGTCGCGGTAGATCTTCACGACGATCGTCCCATCCGGGCCGACCCAGCCGCGATACATCCCGCTCGAGTTGAACGGCAGCGCGATGTTGCCGCGGTGGTCCACCGCGATCACGCCCCCCTCGCCGCCCTGCGCGACGAGCTTCCGCATGACGACCTCCTCGGCGGCCTGCTCGAGCGTCGCGCCGGCGTAGCGCACGCGCGCGCAGATGTCGGCGGCGACGATGTTGCGGATGAAGTACTCGCCGTGCCCCGTCGCCGAGACGGCGCACGAGGAGTCCGCGTACGTCCCGGCGCCGATGATCGGCGCGTCGCCGACGCGCCCCCACCGCTTGTTCGTCATCCCGCCCGTGGACGTCGCCGCGGCGAGGTCGCCGTGGACGTCGAGCGCGACCGCGCCGACGGTGCCGAACTTCCGGTCGCCGAGCGGATCGTCCGCGGCGGCGTCCGAGCGCGTCTCCGCGGCGCGAGCGCGCTCGAGCTGCCGCCACCGCCGCTCGGTGCGGAAGTAGTCCTCGGGCATCATCTCGAAGCCCTGCGTCCGCGCGAACTCCTCGGCGCCGTCGCCGGTGAGCATCACGTGCGGCGACTTCTCCATGACGGCGCGCGCGAGGTCGATCGGGTGCCTGATGTGGCGGACGCCGGCCACGGCGCCCGCGCCGAGGGTGCGGCTGCTCATGATCGCCGCGTCCATCTCGTTTCGCCCCTCGTGGGTGAAGACGGCGCCGCGGCCGGCGTTGAAGAGCGGCGAGTCCTCGAGGACGTTGACGACCGCCACGACCGCGTCGAGGCTGCGGCCGCTCGCGGCGAGGATCGCGTACCCGGCGCGGATGGCGGTGTCGAGCGTCGCGCGGTACGCCGCCTCCTCCTCCGCCGTCATGCTCTCGCGCCGGATCGTCCCCGCGCCGCCGTGCACGACGAGCATGAAGCGCGCGGCGTCGGCGGGACGGACGTCGGTCGGCTGCGCGTCGGACGCGCGCGGCTCGCGCGTCGGAGCGGAGGCGCAGGCGGCGAGCGCGAGGAGCGCGCCGGCGAGACTCGCCCGGCGGAGCGCCGCGCGGGCGCGCGGAGTCGGATGCGTCATGGCGGAGGAGGGCAAAGGTCCGGGACGCGAACGCGCGTCCGCGTCCCGGCAAGCTAGGTCCGCCGCCCCGCCCCCGGAAGGGAGCGTCAGCGCTGCCGCACGCGCACCGTCTGCTCGTAGTCCATCTCGGTCGGGATGCCGTCGACGATTCCCGGCTGGTAGCGGCGCTGCGGGAGGTGCGAGAGGATCCAGCGGTCGATCTCGTCGCTCCCGGTGCTGCGCAGCACGCTCCACCCCGCGAGCGTGCCGTCGGCGAGCACGCGCACGCGGAGCAGCGCGGGCTGGAGGTTGACGTTCCCCACCGTCGCCGGGGTGCGCAGCCCGAAGCGCGTCGTCTCGACCGGCGGACACCGCTCGGAGCGCCCGATGCGCACGACGCCGGTCGCCGGCTCGACGCGCAGGCGGACGTTCCCCGCACCGACGGACGCCGGGCGGAGCTGCATGCGCACCGCGCGCTCGAGCGTGGCGTTCAGCTCCTGCGGCATGAACCAGTCGATCGCGCGGAAGCGGCCGATGGAGCCGTCGGGGAGGAGTTGCACCGAGAGGAGCATGAAGGTGTTCGGGTCGGTGATCCGCCCCTGCCTGGCGACGTCGCGCACCGCCGCGGCGAGCGCGGCGCTGTCGGCGAGGTCGGAGACCGCGGGGAGCGCCGAGGGCTCGCGGAGGAGCGAGCAGCCGCGCCGCGGCGCCGGGTCGTCGCTGAGCAGGAGGAGGGCACGGTCGGCCTGCATCTCGTCGACCTTGCCGGAGACGGAGGCGCAGCCGGCGGCGGCGAGGAGGACGGCGAGCAGCGCGCAGCGGCGGCGCCGGAGCGTGAGGAGATGCATCGTGGTCGCGTGTGGGGTGTCGCGGACATCGGCACCGCGGGTCGGTGAGCGCCGACAAGATGGGCCCGTGGCCCCGCCGATGCCAGCCGGTCGTCAGGCGCCCGCGCCCGTCACCGTGTCGGGGCCGGCCCTTCGTGCGGCGGGTCGGGGGCGCCGCGCCGCGTCGTCGCGACGAGGACGCCGCCGAGCACGAGCGCGCCGCCGATCGTGCCCGCCACGCCGAGCCGCTCGCCCCAGGCGACGTACGCGGCGACCGCGGCGACGACGGGCTCGAGCGTCGCCACCATCGCCGCGCGCGTCGCCTCGACGCGGCGCAGCCCGTGCGCGTAGAGCAGGTAGGCGAGATACGTCGGCACGACGGCGATGAAGAGGATCGCGCCCCACGCCGCCGCGCTCTTCGGCGCGAAGCGCACCGCGGGGAGGAGCGACAGCGCGCCGATCGGGAGCGCGTAGAGAAAGAGCGTCGGCGTCGCGTAGCGCGCGAAGTACCGCTTGCCGAAGAGGTAGTACGCAGCGTACGAGAGTCCGGAGACCAGTCCCCACGCGATCGCGGCCGCGGAGACGCGCGTGTCCCCGCCGCCGCCGAAGGCGACGAGGGCGACGCCGGCGAGCGCGAGGACGAGCGCGGCGAGCGCACGCGCCGTGAAGCGCTCGCCGAGCCAGATCGCCGCGCCGAGCGCGACCCACGCGGGCGCCGTGTAGAGCAGCACGGCGGCGAGCGCGGCGCCACCGAGGTCGACGGCACGGAGGTACGACCAGTAGAATACGGTCACGCCGAGGAAGGCGAAGAGGACGAGCCCCGCGACGTCGCCCCGCGCGATCCGGAAGCGCCCGCGCACGGCGGCGTGGGCGGCGAAGCAGACGCCGGCGATGCTCGCCCGCCAGAAGGCGAGCTCCAGCGGCGAGACGCCGGCCTCGAAGGCGGCGCGCGCGACCGGCCCGAGGCTCCCCCAGAGGAGCGCGGCGAGGGCGACGAAGAGGTACCCCATGGCGCGGGGAGTCTGGGCACCCTCGTCCGGAGGCGCAATCCGCCGCTCGAAGCCGCTCCGCGGGCACGGAGTCACCGCCGCGCGTGGCGTACCCCTTGCCACTGGAGGCGGGCGCGACCGTCCCGGACGCCTGGGACGCCGGGCAATGGCGGGACTGGAGGGACGGATGGCCGTTCGTGAGTTCAGGGACGATCAGGGACGCCAGTGGCGGGCGTGGGAGGTCACGCCGGAATCGGTGCATCCGCAGACGCGAGCGGAGGACTACCTCGCCGACTGCTATCGCGCCGGGTGGGTGGTCTTCGAGACCTTCGACGGGAGCGAGAAGCGGCGGCTCTGCCCGCCCCCGTACGCCTGGCACGAGCGAACCGACGAGGACCTCGCCGCGCTCGTCGACCGCTCCGAGATCCTGCGACCGCGCGGGCGGCGCTCCCCGGTCGGCGGACTTCCCGCCGACCTGCCGCCGAGCGTCCCGCCCGAGGTCGTTCCCGATGTCCCGCGCGACGCGCGAGGCGACGTGGACATGACGGCTCTCAACGTCGTGCGGAGCTTCCATTACCCCGGCGGGCGCGTCTGGGCGGTGGGCGTCGTCCGCTTTCCGGAGACGGGGGGCAACCCCGTGCTGCGCTACGTCTCGGGCGCGCGCTCCGTGGACCTGCTCGCGTGGCCGACCGACTGGGTGGACTACACCGACGAGCAGCTCGTCGAGCTGCTGCGCAGGGGAGCCCCGCGCAAGAGCGAGTGGCGGGAGGGGATGCCGACCCGGCGGTTTTCCGATCCGCGCGCCGGGATGGGGTGAGCCCGGCCCGCGCGGCCGATGCGGCGCGGGCGAGGGGGACGAACGAGAACGGGCGGGGCGTCGCGACGACGCCCCGCCCGTTCGGTCATCACGACGCTCGGCTCAGCCGCACTCGCTGAAGCCGCAGACGTGGCACTTCACGCACCCTTCCGCGAACTCGAGCTGGCTCCCGCAGTCGGGGCACGTCCCCATGAA
>DASUSM010000186.1:0-2573 GCA_036375115.1 Gemmatimonadaceae bacterium
TCGTGTGAGCTGCGCCTGGAGCTGCTCGGCGCGGGCGCGCAGCCACGACCGCAGCAGCTCGTAATCGCCCGGAAGGGCGAAGTAGTCCGCGGCGCCGGCGCGGACGACGGCGGCGGCGAGCCGATGATCGGGGAGCGCGCCGACGGCCGCGAGCATCACCGGACCGCCCGCGGCCTCGCGCACCGCGCCCTCCAGCTCGCCCTCCGCGCCCCCCGCGGCGACGACCCCGACGGTCCCCGAGAGACGCTGGAACGCGGCGGGCGCCTCGACCGTGGCGAGCCCGAGCCCGCACTCGGCGGCGAGCGCGGGCCACATGGTCGTGAACGAGTCGCTGAGCGACAGCAGCGTGAGCGTCGGCACGGCAGGTCGCGCGGGGGCCGTCAAGACGCCCCCGCGCGGGTCCCCGGTTCAGTCGTCGCCGTCGCGGCCGCCGTGCCCGCCATGGTCGTCGTAGCCATCGTGGTCGTCGTCCTCGTAGACCGCGAGCGACCGCCAGATGTTGGCCGCCACGACGGAGGCGTTCGGTTGCCCCGGACTCGCGGTGCGCGGATCGATCAGGGCGCCGTCGGTCCCGCGGAACCAGCTCAGCACGTCCAGGTTGATGGTAATGTTCACTCCGCCCTCGCCGACTTCCAGCGCGGGCCGGAAGTAGAGCTCGATCTCGTTGTCGAGCGAGGCGGTGTACTCGAACGCGGATCCGTCGAACGTGCCGCGCACGCGCAGGTTGATCCCATCGAAGCCGGGGTTCGCGGCGAGAAAGCGGCGGTCTTCGCTCGAGCCGGGGTTCAGCGGGCGGAGCTTCATCTCGAGCTGGGAGTACGTCCCCGCCGGGACGTGCACGGCGATCGCCGGAAGCGGGGCGCCGTCGCCGAGCGGAAGGACGACGAGCTCGGGACCGGTCTCGATCTCCATGCAGTCGTCGTCTCCGGAGGAGCCGCTCGAGGAGTCGTCGTACGAGTCGTCGTCGTCGCCGCAGCCATCGCCGAGGCCGGCCCGCTCGAGCTCGATCTCGTCGAACACCAGCTCGACGCTCGTGATCACCAGCTCGTCGTCGCCGTCGGTGGCGCGCAGGTCGAACGTCTGCGGCGTCCCGAGGGTCGCGACGGCGCCGGTGACCTCCGTGAGCGCGGGACGCGTCGCGAACGAGAGGGACACCGGGGGACGGCTGCCGGGCGCGCTCGCGGCATCGCACGCGGCGAGCAAGGCGACGAGGACCGGTGCGGAACGGCCGAGAATCCGTCGAACGACGTCGGTCCGTGAGGCGGAGAAGGGGTCGAGAGGCGACATTTGAGTACCGGTGGCGGTGGCTACGGGTTGTACGTCGGCACGAGGGCCGGTGGACGCCTCCCCATAGGCACGGCACGATCCACCGTGCGGCACGCCGCCAGCCCGAGTCAACTCCTTGCCATCCAACGACTTCTCCAGATGCGGCGGCCTCCGGGAGCGGTCGTCCCACCGATCGAAATGAGCCACCGCCATAACGTTTCGTTGCAGGCCGAGCGTCCGTTCGGAGCCGCGGGATGAGCGATCGCATCGCCGTGATCCTCAATCCCGCGGCGGGCGGCGGGCGGGCGAGGCGCATCCTCGGTCGCGTCCGCGAGGCGTTCGCGCGACTCGGCGGCGGGCCGGTGCTGCTCACCGAGCGCGCCGGCGACGAGCGTCGCCTCGTGCGGCTGGCGCTCGACGCGGGCGCGCGGACGATCGTCGCCGTCGGCGGAGACGGGACGTGGAGCAAGGTCGCCGATGCGATCGCGGGGAGCCGCGCCGACGTCCGGCTCGCGCTGATCGCCGCGGGGACGGGGAACGACTTCGCGCGCTCCCTCGACGTGCCCGCGCGCGACATCGAGCAGACGGCGCGGCTCGCCGCGGACGAGACCGCCGAGCGGCGCATCGACCTCCTGCGCATCGATCGCCGCCGTCACGTGCTCAACGTCGCCGGCGTCGGGTTCGACGCGGTGGTCGCCGAGCGCGTCGCGCGCGCCCTGCTGCCCCGCGCGGCGGCCTACGTCTCGAGCGCGCTCGCCGAGCTCTTTCGCTTTCGCGGCTTCGTCGTCGCCGAGGATGGCGTCGCCGGACGACACCTCCTGATGCTCGCCCTCGCGAACGGCCGGCACTTCGGGGGTGCGTTCGAGATCGCGCCGCAGGCGATCCTCGACGACGGACTCATGGACGTCGTCGCCATCGGCGACGCGTCGCCGCTCGCGCGGCTCGGTCTCTTCGCCGCCGCGCTCCGCGGACGCCACATCGCGATGCCGGGTGTCGAGTCGCGGCGCCTCGCCGCGCTCACGCTGCGCTTCCCCTCCCCGCCGCTCCTCGAGGTGGACGGCGACCTGCACCGCGCCGACGCTGCCGAGGTGGTCGTGGACTGTCTCCCCGGGGCGCTGCGGGTGGTCACGCCTGCCGGCGGCTCCCGACGTTCGCCGCGCGGATCTGCGCGATGAGCTCCTCCTCGATGCGCTCGGGGTCGAGCGGCTGCAGCATGATCTTGAGCTCCTCGTCCTCCCCGACGCGGTGGCCGAGGCGCGTGTAGAGCCCCGCCACGAGCTGGAGCGTCTTCGTGATCTCTTCCTCGG
>DASUSM010000187.1:0-24117 GCA_036375115.1 Gemmatimonadaceae bacterium
GCGGCTCGCGCAGCCCGCCCCTTTCGCACCAGTGGAGATCGCGCGTGACCGGGCTGGCGAAGCTGCTTGAGGCGGCGCTCTTCGCGAGCGCGCGCCCCATTCCCACCGACGAGCTGGCGGCGCTCGACCCGGAGGCGAGCCCCGCGGCGCTGAGCGCCGCCCTCGACGAGATCCGCGAGTGCTACGACGTGCAGGGGCACGGCGTGGAGCTCGTCGAGATCGGCGGTGGCTGGCAGATCCTCACGCGCGCCGAGTACACCGAGGCCATCGAGCGCGCGCAGCTCGCCGCGCGTCCGCAGCGCCTCTCGGCCGCCGCGCTCGAGACGCTGGCAATCGTCGCCTACCGGCAGCCGATCGGCCGCGCGGAGATCGAGGAGATCCGTGGCGTCGCCGTCGGCGGGGTGCTCAAGTCGCTGCACGAGCGCGGCCTGATCGACGTCGTCGGCCGCGCCCAGGGCCTCGGCCGTCCGCTGCTCTACGGAACGACGCCGATCTTCCTCGAGCAGTTCGCGCTGCGGCACCTCGAGGAGCTCCCCCGGGCCGACGAGCTGGCGGTCGCGCTCCGCGACGCGCCGAAGACGCCGCAGGGCTGACGCGTGGCCGAGCCGATGCGCATCCAGCGCGCCCTCGCGCGCGCCGGGGTCGCCTCGCGGCGCCACGCCGAGACGCTCGTCGCCGCGGGACGCGTCACCGTCAACGGCAAGGTCGCGCAGATCGGCATGAGCGTCGATCCCGCGCGCGACGCCATCGCCGTCGACGGCCGCGCCATCGGCGGACCGGCGCCCGTCCGCTGGCTCGTCCTGCACAAGCCGCCGGGGGTGCTGACCACCCGCAGCGACCCCGGCGGGCGGAAGACGGTCTTCGATCTCGTCCCCGAGCAGCCCGGTCTCACGTACGTCGGCCGGCTCGACTACATGACGGAGGGCGTCCTCCTCCTCACGACCGACGGCGATGCCGCGCACCGCCTCACGCATCCGAGCCGCGAGGTCGAGCGCGCGTACGTCGCCACGGTGCGCGGCGATGCGCCCGCCGCCGCGCGCCGGGCGCTCTCCGGGGTCGTGCTCGAGGACGGCCCGGCGCGCGCGCTCGCGGCCGTCGCGCGACCGCTCGGCCGCGGGCGCTGGGAGCTCGAGCTCACGATCACGGAGGGGCGGACGCGCGAGGTGCGCCGCATCTGCGACGCGCTCGGCCTCGAGGTCGAGCGCCTCGTGCGCACGCGCTTCGGGCCGATCGAGCTCGGCGACCTTCCGGCCGGCGCCGTGCGGCAGCTCACACCGCGGGAACGGCGCCTCCTCGCCGCGTTGACCGGAGGCTGATCCCGGTCGTCGGGTTCGCGGCGCCTCGCGATGGACCACGGGTGCACCAGGCGTGCACCCCGCGGCACCAGCAGCTGCGCCCGGCGACGCCGGGCCGATTGCGCCGCTGCGACGGCGGTCCCAAACTTGAACGAAGGCTCGCGACCGCCGACGTGGAGAGAGCGCCGGCGCATACCCGAACGGAGAACGACGGCGTGGCGACTCAGGTCTCGCCGGCCGCCGACACCGCGCTCATTCAGGGCGTGGTGCGGCAGGTCGGCCGGCGCGTGGTTGGGCAGGACTACATGGTGGAGCGGCTCCTCATCTCGCTCCTCACCGGCGGCCACGTCCTCCTCGAGGGGGTGCCCGGGCTCGCGAAGACGCTCACCGTGAGCACGCTCGCCGAGACCATCAGCACGACGTTCCAGCGCATCCAGTTCACGCCGGACCTGCTCCCGGCGGACATCATCGGCACCCAGATCTACGAGCCGGCGACCGGCCAGTTCCGGATCAAGCAGGGGCCGATCTTCGCGAACATCATCCTCGCCGACGAGATCAACCGCGCGCCGGCGAAGGTGCAGGCTGCGCTCCTCGAGGCGATGCAGGAGAAGCAGGTCACGATCGGCGGCCAGACCTTCAAGCTCGAGGAGCCCTTCCTCGTCCTCGCGACGCAGAACCCGATCGAGCAGGAGGGCACGTATCCCCTCCCCGAGGCGCAGGTCGACCGCTTCATGCTCAAGCTCCGCGTCGGCTATCCGTCGCGCGACGAGGAGAAGGAGATCATGCGCCGCATGGCCGGGGGCGTCCGCATCGACGTCGGCCACGCGGCGACGCCGCAGCAGATCCTCGATGCGCGGCGCCGGATCGCCGAGCTGTACATGGACGAGCGCATCGTGGACTACATCGTGGACATCGTCCACGCGACGCGCGAGCCCGCCGCCGCCGGCCTCGCCGAGCTGGCGCCGCTCGTCGAGTTCGGCGCGAGCCCGCGCGCGACGATCGCGCTCGCGCAGGCCTCGCGCGCCCACGCCTTCCTCCGCGGGCGCACCTTCGTCACGCCGGACGACGTGAAGGCGCTCGCGCACGACGTGCTCCGGCACCGCGTCGTCACGACCTTCGAGGCCGAGGCCGAGGAGGTGACGAGCGACGACATCGTCACGCGCGTGCTCGGGAAGGTCGAGAGTCCGTGAGACCGGCGCCCGCGGCGAGCGTGCCGCCGGAGATCCTCCGCCAGGTCAAGCTCCTCGAGCTGCGCACGCGCGGGCTCGTCAACTCGCTCTTCACCGGCGAGTACCGCTCGGTGTTCAAGGGGCAGGGGATGGAGTTCGCCGAGGTCCGCGAGTACCAGCCCGGCGACGAGGTGCGCGCGATCGACTGGAACGTCACCGCGCGCATGCGGCGCCCCTACGTCAAGCGCTACATCGAGGAGCGCGAGCTCACCGTGATGCTCGCCGTCGACCTCTCCGGCTCCGAGCGCTTCGGCACCGCGCGGCGCTTCAAGAGCGAGATCGCCACCGAGCTCGGCGCGGTCCTCGGGATGTCGGCCGTGCGCAACAACGACCGCGTCGGGACGCTCCTCTTCACCGACCGCATCGAGCACGTCGTCCCGCCGCGCAAGGGTCGGCGGCACGCGCTCCGCCTCGTCCGCGACCTGCTCGTCTTCGAGCCGGAGGGGCGGGGGACCGACGTCGCCGGCGCCGCGGACTACCTGCGCCGGATGCTGCGGCACCACGCGATCGTCTTCGTCATCTCCGACTTCCTCGCGCCCGACCTCGAGCAGCCGCTGAAGCTGCTCGCGGCGGCGCACGACGTCGTCGCCGTGACGATCGAGGATCCGAGCGAGCAGCTCCTCCCCGACATCGGGCTCGCGCGTCTCTCCGACCCCGAGACGGGCGAGACGATCGACGTCGACACGAGCGACCCCATCGTGCGCGCGGCGTTCCAGCGCACGGTCGAGACGGAGCGCACGGCGCGGAAGAAGCTCCTCCGCCGGCTCGCCATCGACGAGATCGAGATCCGGACGGACGCAGGCTACGTCGAGCCGCTGCTCAAGTTCTTCCGCGCGCGCGAGACGCGCGCCGCCCGATGATCGCCGCCGCGCTCCTCCTCCTCGCGCTCCAGCAGGGCGCCGCCACGCCGTCGCGCGTCCAGATGGGTGTCGTCATCCGGCCGGAGACGGTCACCGTCGGCGATCCCTTCCGCGTCTCCGTCCGCGTCCGCGCGCCGGCGGGCGCGACGATCGAGTTCCCCGCCGCACCCGACTCCGCGGCCGACGTCGAGGCGCTCGACACGCGGCGCGTGACGCCGGCCGCGCCCGGCGCCGTCGTCGAGCAGACCGCGGACTACCGCCTCGTCGCCTGGAACGTCGGCCGCGTCCCGCTCGAGCTGCCGGATGTCGTCGTGCGGCTGGCCGGCGGAGGCGTGCAGCGCATCTCCCTCGCCGACGCCGCGGTCGAGGTCCGCAGCGTCCTCCCCGCCGACAGCGCCCTCCGCGTGCCGAAGCCGCCGCGTCCGCCGCTCGTCGCGCCGACGCCGTGGTGGGTCTGGGCGCTGCTCGCCGCGGCGATCGCCGCGCTGCTCTGGCTCCTCTACCGGCTCTGGCGCCGCCGCCGCGGCCGCGGCACGCCCGCGCTCGTCGTCGATCCGTACGACGCGGCGCAGCGCGAGTTCGCGCGCGTCGAGGCGCTCGGCCTCGTCGATGCCGGGGAGCGCGGCCGCTACGCGGCGCTGATGGTCGACGTCGTCCGCGACTATCTCGCCGCGCGCCTCGGCGGCGCGCCGCTCTCCCTCACGTCGCGCGAGCTGCTCGCCGCGCTCCGCGACCAGCGCTCCGTGCCGTCGGGGCGCCTCGCGCCGCTGCTGGAGGAGATCGACCAGGTCAAGTTCGCGCGGCGCGCCGTCTCCGTCGAGCGCGCGCGGGAGGTCGGGCGCGAGGCGCGCGCGATCGTCGCCGAGACCGAGCGCGCCGAGCAGGCGCGCGTCGAGAGCGAGCGGGCCGCGCGTGCGGGTGCGGCGGCGCGGGGCGCGTCGCCGCGCGGGAGGGCCGCCTAGATGGCCGTCGGTCCGCTCGAGTTCGCCTCGCCCTGGGCACTCCTCCTGCTCCTCCTCCTCCCCGTCTGGTGGCTCTGGCGCCGCCGGCGGCGGCCGACGGCGATCGTCTTCTCCCGGGTCCCTGCGCTTGCGAGCGGACCGCGTGCGGGACGGCGCATCACGATGATCCTCGCGGTGCTCCGCAATCTCCTCCTCGTCGGACTCGTCGTCGCGCTCGCCCGGCCGCGCTCCGCCGGCCGCGCCGAGACGGTGACGACCGAGGGGATCAACATCATGATCGCCTTCGACATCTCCAGCTCGATGCTCGCGCAGGACTTCCAGCCGCGGAACCGGCTCGAGGTGGCGAAGGAGAAGGTCAAGCAGTTCATCGCCGCGCGACGCTCGGACCGCATCGGCGTCGTCGCCTTCGCCGGCGAGGCGCTGACGCAGGTGCCGCTGACCACGGACTATCCCGTCGTCCTCGCCGCCGTCGACAACCTCGCCGCCGGCCAGCTCGAGGACGGGACGGCGATCGGCACGGCGATCGCCACCGCCGCGAACCGGCTGCGCAACGCGCCCGGCCGCTCGCGCGTGATGATCCTCCTCACCGACGGCGTGAGCAACCGCGGCTCGATCGACCCCCGGACCGCCGCGGCGGCGGCGTCGCAGTTCGACATCCGCATCTACGCCATCGGCGTCGGGACCGAGGGCGTCGCGCCGGTGCCCGTCGGGCGCGGCCTCTTCGGGCTGCGCTACGAGAACCGGCCGGTCGAGATCGACGAGGCCCTCCTCACCGAGATCTCCGAGCGGAGCGGCGGCCGCTACTTCCGCGCGCGCGACGCCGCCGCGCTCGAGCGGATCTACGACCAGATCGACCGCCTCGAGCGCGTCCCCGTCCGCACGCGCACCTACGTGCGCTACTCGGAGCTCTTCCGCTGGCCGCTCGCGGTGGGACTCCTCGCCCTCTTCGGCGAGCTGGCGCTGCTCGCCTGGCGAGGTCCGCTGCCATGAACGAGCTGCTCGCCGTCTTCGACGATCCCTGGTTCCTCGTGCTCGCCGTCCTCCTGCCGCCGGTCGTCGCGCTCCTCGTCGCGCGCGTCTACCGCGAGCGGCGGCGCCGGCTCGGGCGCCTCGGGAGTCCCGAGATCGTCGCGCGCCTCGTCCCGCCGATGCTCCTCCGCACGCCGCGCTCGCGCGCCGTGCTCCTCGCCCTCGCCGCCCTCGCCGGCGCCGTCGCCTTCGCCGACCCGCGGTGGGGTACCGAGGCCACGGTCGTCCGCGGCGAGGGGATCGATCTCGTCTTCGCCCTCGACGCGTCGCTCTCGATGCTCGCCGAGGACGAGCGCCCGAGCCGCCTCGCGCGGCTGAAGCAGGAGGTCCAGCGCATCCTCGCGGCCTCGCGCGGCGACCGCGTCGGGCTCATCGCCTTCGCCGGGCGCAGCTACATCCTCACGCCGCTCACCGTGGACCAGGGGGCGCTCGATCTCTACCTCGACAACCTCGACCCCTCGATCGTCGGCCAGGCCGGCAGCTCGCTCTCGCGCGCGATCCGCCAGGGAACGGCGCTGCTCAACGCGTCGCAGGCGGAGAGCGACAAGGCGCTCGTCGTGATGTCCGACGGCGAGGCCTTCGAGCCGGTCGAGGAGGTGCGCGAGGCGGCGCGGCTCGCGCGCGAGGCGGGGATCGCGCTCGTCACCGTCGGATTCGGCACCCCCGGGGGCGCGAACATCCCCGTCCGTGACGGCGACGCCGTGACGCTGAAGCGCGACGACGCCGGCAACGTCGTCACGACGCGCCACTCGCCCGAGCTCCTGCGCGCCGCGGCGGAGGCGGGCGGCGGGACGTACATCGAGGCGGATGCGACCGACAAGGCGGGCGCCGTCCGCGCCGCGCTCGCCACGCTGCGCACGCAGGCGCGCGCGGCCGCTGCGGGCCGCGACCGCACGCCGCGCTTCCAGCTCTTCGTGCTCCCCGCGCTCCTCCTCGTCTTCGTCGACACGATCGTCTCCGAGCGCCGCGTGCGGCGCCGGCGCCGCGATCCGGCCGCGTCGAGCGTCCCCGCCGCGGCCGCGCTCCTCCTCGTCGTCGTTCTCGGCGGCTGCGGCTACCTCCCCGTCGGCGATCCAGCCGCCGAGGCCTACCGCGCCGGCCGCTACGCGGAGGCGGCGCAGCAGTGGGGACGCGACGTCGTCGGGGGCGACCGCGCGCCGCGCACGCTGTACAACTACGGCACGGCGCTCGTCGCGGCGGACTCGCTCGCCCGCGCCGTCGAGGTCCTCGACCGCGCCAGCGCTTCGCCGGAGGACGAGCTGCGCTACCGCGCGCTCTTCAACCTCGGCCTCGCGCACCTCAAGGCCGGCCTCGCCGCCGGTCCCGACTCCGGCGATGCCGCGCTCGACGCCGCGATCGAGACGTACAAGAAGGTGCTCCTGCTTCGCTCGTCCGACGCCGACGCGAAGTGGAACTACGAGCTCGCGCTGCGCGAGAAGGAGGAGCGCTCCGGGGGAGGCGGTGCCGGCGGCGGCGGCGGCGGCGCCGACGAGGCGCCGCGGCCCGAGGATCGCCCACAGGAGCCGCAGCCGCGGCCGAGCGGAGGGATCGCGGAGCAGCAGGCGGAGCGGCTGCTGAACAGCGCGGCGCGCGAGGAAGGGGACGTCCAGGCGCGGAAACAGTCGCGCAACCGACCCGAGCCGCCGCCGGGAGGGAAGGACTGGTGATCGCCGCGGCGCTCCTCGCCCAGCTCGCCGTCACGGCGACGGCTCCGGACACGGTCTATGCCTGCCAGCCGGTGCCGATCGTCGTTCGCGTGAGTGGAGCGGGGGCCGCCGCGCCCGACGTGCGTCCGCCCGACTTCGGGCCGTTCGGCATCGTGCGCCTCTCGTCGGGACCGCGCCCCGATCCGTCGCGGTCCGGCGGATCGATGACCGACGAGTACCGCTACATCGTCGCCTCGCCGCGCGCCGGCACCTTCACGCTCGCCCCGTTCGAGGTCCGCTCCGGCGAGGCGACGGCGCACTCCGCGCCCCTCCGCGTCACGGTGCTGCCGAGCGCGAGCGACACGTCGCTGCCGCGCATCGTCCGCGAGGCGCGGGTGGCGCACGGCGACTCGGTGACGTTCGGCGCGGTGGCGTACCCCGACACCGTCTACGTCGGCGAGCAGGTGACGTACGAGGTGGCCGTCTTCTTCGAGGACGCCGTGCGCTCGCGGCTGCGGCGCAACCCCGAGTTCTTCCCGCCGGATCTGCGCGCGATGCTCGCCTACGAGCTCCCCGCCGTCGGCGAGGGGACCTCCCGCCGCGAGTCCGGCGGACGATGCTACGAGGTCCCCGTCTTCGCCCGCGCGCTCTTTCCGCTCTCCGCCGGACGTCACGTGATCCGCCCGGCGCGGCTTCTCTACTCGCTCACCCGCCCGTACAGCGTGTGGGGCGGGGAGGAGAGCTACCAGCAGCGCACCGACAGCGTCGTCGTCGTCGCGCTCGAGCCGCCCCTCGCGGAGCGGCCGGCGGACTTCAGCGGCGTCGTCGGCGAGGTGCGGGTGGCGACGCGGCTCGATGCCGCCGCCGCGCGCGTCGGCGACCCGCTCGTCCTCACCGTCCGCGTCGAGGGGACCGGGAACGTGAAGCTGTTCGGGCGACCCGCGCTCCGCATCCCCTGGGGCACGATCGTGCCGGCCGACGAGCGCGTGCTCGTCGACTCGACCGCGCGCCTCGTGCGCGGCGCGAAGGAGTTCGACTGGCTCGTCACGCCGCGCGACAGCGGCGACGTCGTCCTCCCGCCGTTTCGCTACAGCTACTTCGATCCGCGGCTCGGCGAGTACCGCCATGCCGAGAGCGTACCGGACACGCTCCGCGTCGCCCCCGGCGCGCTCGCCGCGCTCCCCTCCGACTCGACCGCCGGCGGGCGGGGCGACGCGCCGCTTCCACTGCGCCGCGAGCTGCGCGCGGAGCGCGGCGCCCCGCCGCACGACGGCGACGTCTTCTGGCTCGTCTTCCTCCTCGCGCCGACGCCCGCCATCCTCGCCGGGCTGACACGGGTGCCCCGGCGCCGTGCACCGGGGGAGCCGGCGCTGCGCCGCCTGCGTGCGCTCGCCCGCGGCCGCGGCGGCCGCGACGCCGCGACGGTGCGCCGCGTCTTCGTCGCCGCCCTCGCCGAGCGGATCGGCATCGCCCCCGCCGCGATCGCCGACCGGATGGGCTTCGCGCGCGCGCTCCGACGTGCCGGCGTCTCGGGGGCGACGACGGAGGAGGCGGGGGCGCTGATGGCCGAGCTCGATGACGCGGCCTACGGGCGACACGAGCCGCTGCCGCGCGATGCGCCCGCTCGCGCGTGGTCCATCTACCGCCGCGTCGCCATCGAGGCGCGACCGCGCGCGGGCAGCACGCCGCCCTCGGTCTTCGTCGCGTTGCTCGGCGTCGCGCTCCTCGCCGGCGGCCTCGTCGCGCAGGGCGCCGCGGATGCCGACTTCGCGCGCGGGATCGCCGCCTACGACGCGCGCCGCTTCCGCGAGGCCGAGCACATCTTCGCCGGCGTCGCCGCGCGCGCGCCGCGCGCGCCAGACGCCTGGGCGAATTACGGCACGGCGGCGTGGGCGGCCGGCGACACCGCCGGCGCGGCCATCGGCTGGCAGCGCGCGCTCCGGCTCGAGCCGATCGCACGCGACCTGCGCTCGCGGCTGCGCCTGATCCCCGGACAGACCTCGCTCTTCGCCGTCGTCCCCCCCGTCCCGCCGGCCGCGCTCGCCCTCGCCGGCCTCGCGCTCTGGCTCGTCGCCTGGAGCGCGCTCGCCTGGCGGATCGCCGCGCGCCGCGCGGTCGCGCTCGCGCGCGGGTGGCCCGTCGCCGCCGCGCTCGCCGGCGTCGCCTCCGTCGCGCTCGCCGGCGTCGCCGACGAGCGGCTCGCGGGACACGACCTCGTCGTCACGGCGGCGCCCGCGGGGATGCGGGCGCTCCCCGCGCTCTCCGCCGAGCGGACGCGCGCGCTCGCCATCGCCGAGGTGCTCCGCGTGCGCGAGCGGCGCGACGGGTGGGTGCGCGTCGTCACGGACGACGGCCGCGATGGATGGATCGAGAGCTCGCGCCTCCTCCCGGTCGCCGCGCCCCCGGCCGCCGCGGCCTCGCGCCGGGGCCCTCCGCTCCGTTGACCGCGCCGCGGCGCGCCCGGTAAGTTTGCGCGTGCCCCGCATCGCGATCCTCCCGAGCGCCGTCGCCGACCAGATCGCCGCCGGCGAGGTCGTCGAGCGTCCCGCGTCCGTGGTCAAGGAGCTCGTCGAGAACGCGCTCGATGCCGGCGCGACGAGCATCGACGTGGCCGTCGAGGACGGCGGCCGCGCGCGCAGCCGCGTGAGCGACGACGGCTCGGGGATGGATCGCGAGGACGCGCGGCTCGCGCTCGCCCGGCACGCGACGTCGAAGATCCGGGACGCGTCCGACCTCGTCGGCGTTCCCTCCTTCGGCTTCCGCGGCGAGGCGCTGCCGGCGATCTGCTCCGTCTCGCGCCTCGAGCTCGAGACGGCGACGCGCGATGGCGACGGCACGCGGCTCGTCGCGGCGGGCGGAACGGTCGAGCGCGTGGAGGAGGCGGCGCGACGCCGCGGGACGACGGTCACCGTCGCACAGCTCTTCTTCAACACGCCGGCGCGGCGGAAATTCCTCCGCGGCGCGCGCTCGGAGTGGCGCGCGATCCTCGACGCCGTCACCACCGTCGCGCTCCTCCGGCGGGACGTTCGACTCACCCTCGCGCACGACGGCGCGACGGTCTTCTCGCTGCCGCCCGCGCCGTCGCTCCGCGCGCGCGTCGCCGCGCTCTGGGGACAGGCGACCTCCGACCGCCTCGCCGACGTCGAGGACGTCCGCGGCACGACGCACGTCTCCGGACTGGTCGAGCTCCCGTCGTCCGTCGGGACGGCGGCCCGGCGCGTCCTGCTCGCCGTGAACGGGCGCGCGGTGCGCGACGCCGGCATCGTGCGCGCGGCGGAGGCGGCGTACCGCTCGACGATCCAGGCCGGGCTCCGCCCCTCGCTGCTCCTCGAGCTCACCGTCCCGGCCGCCGCGATCGACGTCAACGTGCACCCGGCGAAGGCGGAGATCCGCTTTCACGACCGGTGGCCGGTCGAGCGCGTCGTCGAGGACGCCGTGCGTCGTGCCCTCGGCGCCCCGGAGAGCGCGTCCTTCCTCGGCGTGCGCACGTGGAGCGCGGCGGCCGACGCCCCGGCCGTGGACGTCGAGGTCCTGCACGCGCCCCCGGCCGTCCACGGCGCCCTCTTCGCCGCCGCCGAGGATGCCGAAGCGGCGACCGAGGCGCCCCCGCCGGACGAGCCGGAGATCGACGTTCCGCCGCTCGTGCAGCTCCGCCGTACCTACCTCATGTTCGAGCGCGACGATGCGGTCGTCCTCATCGACCAGCACTCGGCGCACGAGCGCGTGCTCTACGAGCGCTTCATGCGGCAGCTCGAGACGGGGGAGGCGCCGTCGCAACGGCTGCTCTTTCCGCTGACGCTCCACCTCGCGCCGGCCGAGGGCGAGGCGTTCGAGGCGAACCAGGAGCTGTTCGCGCGGCTCGGTTACGACGCGGACGGCTTCGGCGGGCACACGCTCCTCGTGCGCGACGTGCCGGCGCCGCATCCGCGCTTCGATGCCGAGCGCTGCCTCCGCGACACCCTCGCGGCGCTCGCCGGCGACCGGCAGGGCTCCGCCGCGGCGCGGCACGAGCGCCTCGCCGCCACCGTCGCCTGCAAGGCGGCGATCAAGGCCGGCGATCCGCTCGCCCCCGCGGAGATGCGCGCGCTCTTCGTCGCCCTCGCCGCGACGACGCTCCCCGCGCACGACGTGCACGGACGATCGACGATCGTCCGCGTGGGGTGGGACGAGCTCGAGCGCCGCTTTGGCCGACGATAGCGTCCGCGTCGTCTGCGGCCCGACCGCGGCGGGCAAGTCCGCGCTCGCCCTCGCGCTCGCCGAGCGCCGCGGCCTCACGATCGTGAGCGCGGACTCGCGGCAGATCTACCGCGGCTTCGACATCGGCACGGCGAAGCCGTCGCCCGCCGAGCGGAGGCGCGTGCCGCACCGCGGCATCGACGTCGTGCCGCCGGACGTGCGGTACTCCGCCGCGGCGTGGGCGGAGGCGGCCCACGGTTGGATCGCCGAGGCCGCCGCCGCCGGGCGACCCCCGCTCGTCGTCGGCGGGACCGGGTTCTACCTGCGCGCGCTCTTCGCCCCGCTCTTCGAGGAGCCGCCGCTCGATGCGCCGCGCCGCGAGGCGCTCGCGCGCGAGCTCGCCGCACTCGACGTCGCGTCGCTCCGCCGGTGGTGCGAGCGGCTCGACCCGGCGCGCGCGCACCTCGGCCGCACGCAGCTGCTCCGCGCGATCGAGGTGGCGCTGCTCACCGGGCGTCCGCTGAGTGAATGGCACCGGGCGACCGCCCGTCCTTCCCGGCTGGCCGCGCGCTATCTTGTCGTCGACCCGGGCGCCGTGCTGCGCGACCGGATCGCCGCCCGGCTCGAGGCGATGCTCGCCGCCGGCTGGCTCGACGAGGTGCGCCGCCTCTCCGGCACCGTCCCCGCATCGGCGCCGGCCTGGAACGCGACGGGCTACGGCGCGGTTCGTGACGTGGCGAGCGGGCGGACGACGCTGCCGGAGGCGCGCGAGCGCATCCTCGTCGAGACGCGGCAGTACGCGAAGCGGCAGCGCACCTGGTTCCGGCACCAGCTCGCCGGCGCCGACGTGACGCACCTTGACCCGGACGATCCAGACGCCGCGACGCTCGTCGAGCGGTGGTGGGCGGGAGAGCACCTCGTGTGAAGATCGGCATCACCTGCTATCCGACGTACGGCGGCTCCGGCGCGGTCGCCACGGAGCTCGGCATCGCGCTCGCGGCACGCGGGCACGAGGTGCACTTCATCACGTACCAGCAGCCGTTCCGCCTCCCCTCCTTCCTGCCGCGGATCTACTTCCACGAGGTCGAGGTCACCCGGTACCCGCTCTTCGAGTACCCGCCGTACGACCTCGCCCTCGCCGTCCGCATGCACGAGGTCGTCCTCATGCACGGCCTCGACCTGCTGCACTGCCACTACGCGCTGCCACACGCGACGAGCGCGTGGATCGCGCGCGAGATGCTGCGCGCGAACGGCCACGACATCGCCGTCCTCACGACGCTGCACGGGACCGACATCACCATCGTCGGGCAGGATCCCTCGTTCCACCCGATCACGAAGTTCTCGATCGAGCGCTCGAAGGGGCTGACCGCGGTGTCGCAGTATCTGCGCGAGGAGACGTTCAGCGCCTTCGGCCTCACCGCGTGCCGCATCGAGGTCATCCCCAACTTCATCGATCCCGACGTCTACGACCGCTCGAGACACCCGGCGGTCATCGGGTCCGCGATCGACGGCGGACGGCGGGTGATCATGCACGTCTCGAACTTCCGCGCCGTGAAGCGCGTGCGCGACATCGTCCGCATCTTCGCCCGGATCGCGCGCGAGGTTCCGAGCGTGCTCGTGATGGTCGGCGATGGCCCCGACCGCGTCCTCGCCGAGGAGGAGGCGCGCCAGCTCGGGGTCGCCTCGTCCGTCTTTTTCCTCGGCAAGCTCGACGCGGTCGCCCCGCTCCTCGCCGGCGCGGATCTCTTCCTCCTGCCGAGCCAGACGGAGTCGTTCGGGCTGAGCGCGCTCGAGGCGCTCGCCTGCGGCGTCCCCGTCGTCGCGAGCGACGTCGGCGGGCTGCGCGAGCTCGTGCGCGACGGCGAGACCGGCGCGCTGCGCCCGCTCGGCGACGTCGAGGGGATGGCCGAGGCCTCGCTCGCCATCCTGCGCGACCGCGATCGGTGGGAGGCGATGAGCGCGGCCGCCGCCGCCGATGCGCGCGACCGTTTCTCGCGCGATGCGATCGTCTCGCGCTACGAGGCGTTCTACGAGCAGTCGCTCGGCTGAGACGATGACGCACGCGGGCCGACCGGCCGCCCCCCTCGCCACGGCCGGCGCCCTCGTGCGTCTCGTCCGGTGGCCGAACGCGCTCATCGCGGCGGCCGGCGTGCTCGCCGGCGCGTGGTGGGCCGGCGGCGATCCGCTCGCCTTCCGCCCCCTCCTCGCCGCGCTCTGCGCCGTCGCCCTCACTGCCATCGCGAACGCGGAGAACGACCGGCGCGACGTCGCCATCGACCGCGTGGCGCACCCCGAGCGTCCGCTCGCCTCGGGCGCGCTCGGTCCGGCGGCGGCGCGGCGCGTCGTCGTCGGCGCGGCGCTCCTCGCCCTCGTCCTCGCCGCCGCCGTCGGCGGCGCCGTCCTCCTCGCGACGCCGATCGTCATCGGCGTGATGCTCGTCTACACGCCCTGGCTCAAGCCGCTCGGCCTCCCCGGCAACCTCGCCGTCGCGCTGCTCGCGTCGCTCCCGTTCCTCTACGGCGGATGGAGCGTCGGCTCGGGACGGCCGGCGCTCGCGCTCGTCGCGCTGGCGGTGCCGCTCCATCTCGCCCGCGAGATCGCGAAGGACCTCGACGACTCGGCGGGGGACGCCGGCGCGCGGCGCACCCTCCCCATCGCCGCCGGCCCGCGCGTCGCGCGCGCCGCGCTCCTCACGGCGCTCGCACTCTTCCTCGCCGTGCTCCTCCCGTTCGCCGCGGCGCGTCCGCGTTTCGCCGTGCTCGTCGTGCCGGCCCTCGTCCTCGCCGGCGCGGGCGCGTGGCGCGCGCTGCGCGGACGGACGGGCGGGCCGCGGCTCCTCAAGGCCGCCATGGTCTGCGCCATGGCGTCCCTGCTCGTCGCGCGTTAGCCTTCCCGCGCGTCGCCATCCAACTTCATGACCGTCTTCCAGGCCATCGTCCTCGGCGCCATCCAGGGCCTCTCCGAGTTCCTCCCGATCAGCAGCTCGGCGCACCTCTATCTCTCGCGGCGCGTGCTCGGATGGCCGGAGCCCGGTCTCGCCTTCGACGTGGCGCTCCACCTCGGCACGCTCGCCGCCGTGCTCACGTACTTCCGCGCCGAGTGGTGGCGGCTGCTGTTGGCGACGATGCGCGTCGTGCGCGGCGGGCGGATGGAGACCCCGGACGAGCGGCGCGTGGGACTTCTCGTCGTGGCCACGGTGCCCGCGGTCGTCGGCGGCCTGCTGCTCGCGGACTACGCCGAGACGGTCTTTCGGCACCCCGCGATCAGCGCGGCGACGCTGATCGTCTTCGGCCTGCTCCTGTGGGCGGTGGACCGCGCCGCGCCGCGCGACCGTTCCCTCGTCGAGATGGGGTGGGGCAGCGCGCTCGCGATCGGCGTCGCCCAGGTCCTCGCCTTCGTCCCCGGCGTCTCGCGCTCGGGGGCGACGATGACCGCGGGACGGATGCTTCGCTTCGACCGCGAGAGTGCGGCGGTCTTCAGCTTTCTCATGAGCATGCCGGCGATCGCCGGGGCGGGAATCCTCGAGGTGCCACATCTGCTCTCGACGAGCGAGTCGCTGCTGCCGCTCCTCGCCGGCATCGTCTCCTCGGCGCTCGCCGGGTGGGCGGCGATCGCCGTGCTGCTGCGCTACGTCTCGCGCCACAGCTACGGCGTCTTCGCCGTCTATCGCATCCTCGCCGGTCTCTTCGTCATCGCGCTCCTCGTCTACCGTGGCTGACGCGCTCACGGTGCCCACGGTGGGCGACGGCGGCGATCGCGAGGCCGATCGCATCGACGGCGTGCCGCACCCCGAGCTCGCCCGCCTGCTCGACGTGCCGCGCCTCGCGCTCTTCGCGCGCGTCGGCTCGACGCTGGATGTCGCGCACCGGCTCGCCGGCGAGGGCGCGCCCGCGGGGACGCTCGTCGTCGCCGACGAGCAGACATCCGGACGCGGACGCGCCGGCCGGCGGTGGGCCTCCGCGCCGGGGGCCGGGCTTTGGCTGACGCTCGTCGAGCGGCCGTCGGACGTCGCGGCGCTCGCGGTCCTCTCGCTCCGCATCGGCCTGCGTGCGGCGTCGGTGCTCGATCGCTGGGCGGAGGAGCCCGTCCGGCTCAAGTGGCCGAACGACATCTTCGTCGGCACGCGGAAGGTCGCCGGGATCCTCGTCGAGGCGCGCTGGCGCGAGCGCCGGCTCGACTGGGTGGCGATCGGCGTCGGCGCCAACGTCGTCGCGCCCGCGGACGTCCCCGCGGCGGGCGGCCTGCGTGCGGGCACCTCCCGGGTCGAGCTGCTCGCCGAGCTGCTCCCGGCGATGCGCGCCGCGGCCGCGGCGCGCGGGCCGCTCGCGGTCCACGAGATGGACGCGTTCGCGGCCCGCGACCTCGCGCGCGGGCGGCGCTGCCTCGCCCCCTCGGTTGGCGTCGTGCGGGGCATCGGCGCGGACGGCGCGCTCGTCGTCGAGGCCGATGGGGCGACGATCCGCCACCGCGCCGGCTCACTCGTACTCGCGGAGGATGCGTGATCCTCGTCTTCGACATCGGCAACACCGAGACCACGCTCGGGCTCTTCGAGGGCGAGGTCGTCCGCGCGCACTGGCGCATCTCGACCGACGCCGTGCGCACGCCCGACGAGCTCGGCGTGCTGCTCCTCGCGCTGCTGCGGGGGCAGCGCATCGAGCCGGACCGCCTCGTCGGCGCGGCGATCGGCTCGGTCGTCCCCCCGTTCACGGCGCCGCTCGCCGAGGCGTGCACGACGTGGCTGCACGTCGCGCCGCTCGTCGTCGACGCCGCCACGCCGCTCGGCATTCGCCTCGACGTCGACGAGCCGCTGAGCGTCGGAGCCGACCGCATCGTCAACACGCTCGCCGCGAGCCGGCTCTACCGGTCGGACACGATCGTCGTCGACCTCGGCACCGCGACGACCTACGACTGCATCACGGCCGACGGCGTCTTCCTCGGCGGCGTCATCCAGCCCGGCGTGCGCACGTCCGCCGAGACGCTCTTCCGCCGCACGTCGAAGCTCCCCGCGACGGAGCTCCTCGTGCCCGCGCGCATCATCGGACGGCGCACCGAGGAGTGCATCCGCGCCGGCGTGATGTACGGCGCGGCGGAGTCGATCGACGGGATCGTCCGTCGCATCAAGGAGTCGTGGCCCGTCGCGGGGACGCCGCTCGTCGTCGCCACCGGAGGGCTCGCACCCGTGCTCGCCCCCCTCTGCCGGCAGTTCGACCGCGTCGAGCCGTATCTCACGCTGCACGGGCTCCGCATGGCGCACGACCTCGTCGGCACGCGCCGCGGCGCGTCGCGGTGACCTCCGGCCGCGCGGGGGACGAACTGGAGCCCTGGCGCACGCACGGCCGCGCGCGGCGGCTGGGCTACCGCCTCCTGCCGGGCGACGCGTTCAGCTACGTCCTGCACCTGCGCCCGCGCGAGTGGCCGATCATGGCCGCGCACACCCTCGTCGGCGCCGTCCTCGCGCTCGGCGCGCCCGCCGTGCTCCGCGGCGAGCGGCTCGGCGCGATCGCAGGGGCGCTCGTCGTCTGGGTGCTCTTCCTGAACGGCGGCACGCTCGCGATCAACAGCGCCTTCGACCGCGATGTCGGCGACGTCGGCTACCTCGACGCGCCGCCGCCGCCGCCGCGCCGGCTCGCCGCGTTCAGCGTCGTCCTGATGGGCGCGGGACAGCTCCTCGCGCTCCTCCTGCCCGCGGGGTTCGCCGTCGCCTACGCGATCTGCTTCGCGCTGTCGCTGCTCTACAGCGTTCCGCCGGTGCGGCTGAAGGCGGTCGGCGGCGCCGACTGGGCGATCAACATGGTCGGCTTCGGCACCCTGACGCCGTATGCGGGGTGGGCGGCGACGGGAACGCCGGTGACGCCCGCCGGGACGTGGGTGCTCTGGGCCTTCTGTCCGCTCTTCGCCGCGCTCTATCCCCTGACGCAGCTCTACCAGGTCGACGAGGATCGCGCACGCGGCGACCGCACCCTCGCCCTCGTCATCGGCCTCCGTGCGTCGCTCGGCGTCGCCCTCGGCGCGACGCTCGTCGCCTTCGCCTTCTTCGCGCACGCGGGGCGCACGGCGGGGCTCGGCGCGGTCGGGTGGGGTGCGCTCGCGGTCGCGCTCGCGACGTGGCTGGCGGTGCTCGTGCCGTGGGCCGCGCGCGCCGAGCGCATGAGCGCCGCCGCGCACAAGCGCGGCATGTACCTCGCGCTCGCCGCGTGGGCGGTGACCGACATCGCCGCGATCGTCGCCTTCGCCGGCTAGCGTCGTGCCGCACCTCGCCGCGATCGGATGGAAGCGGCGCCCTGCGGCGGAGGAGCGCGCGTACCCCTTCGGCATTCCCGTCGTGCGCGCCCTCGAGCGCATCGCGCTCCGCGGTCCCGTCACCTTCTTCGTCGGTGAGAACGGCTCCGGAAAATCCACGCTGCTCGAGGCGGTCGCTGCGGCCGCCGGACTGCCGACGGTCGGCAGCGAGCCGATCGAGCGCGACCCGACGCTCGCGCCGGCGCGCGCCCTGGCGGCGCGGCTCCGCCTGGAGTGGCACCGCCGCACGCACCGCGGCTTCTTCCTCCGCGCCGAGGACTTCTTCGGCTTCGCGAAGCACGTCGCGCGGCTCCGCGCCGAGGCGCAGCGGCGTCTGGAGGAGCTCGAGGACGAATACCGCGACCGGTCGTCGCTCGCGAAGGTGCTGGCCGAGCTCCCCGAGCGCCGAAGCATCGCCGAGCTCGAGTCGCGCTACGGCGCGGAGCTCGATGCGCGCTCGCACGGCGAGAGCTTCCTCGCGCTCTTCGCCGACCGCTTCGTCCCCGGCGGCCTTCACCTGCTCGACGAGCCCGAGGCGCCGCTCTCGCCGCAGAGCCAGCTCGCGCTGCTCGCGCTGCTCGCCGACATGGTCGCGCGCGGCGGGCAGTTCGTGATCGCCACGCACTCGCCGATCCTGCTCGCCTATCCCGGCGCCCAGATCGTGACGTTCGACCGGGTGCCGCCGGCGGAGGTCGCGTACGCGGATCTCGAGGGGGTGCAGCTCACCGCGTCGTTCCTCGCGGATCCCGGCCGGTACCTCCGGCACCTCGTCGCGCCCGGCGACGCACCCGGCGACGCATCCGGCGACGCATCCGGCGACGCATCCGCATCGGCCGCGGACTCCCCCGAAGGCGGCTAGCGACCCCGCGTCGGACGGTTCCGGCGTCGGTCGGCGCGGCAGCGCGCGTGTCGGAACGGCCGGCGGCGTGCGTCGAAATGGCTCGCTCGGAATGGCACAAGTCATTCGTAGGCGGCGGTTTAGCGTTCCACCGCCCGGCTCGGTGGCTCTTGACGCGGGGGCGGGACGCGAGTAGGATTCGGCCCGTTAGCACTCACGTGGACCGAGTGCTAACCACAGCACACCATCCCGCTGTTCTGCACTCATCCCACTTGGAGGGACACTGCCCTATGGCCACGAAGACCGGCTTGAAGGTTCAGCCGCTGGCCGACCGCGTCGTCATCAAGGCGCTCGAGGAGACCGAGCAGATGCGCGGCGGTCTCTACATCCCCGACACGGCGAAGGAGAAGCCGCAGCAGGGTGAGGTCGTCGCCGTCGGACCCGGCCGCTTCGAGAAGGAGCAGCGCGTGCCGATGGAGCTCAAGGTCGGCAACAAGGTGCTCTACGGAAAGTACAGCGGCACCGAGGTGACGGTCGATGGTGAGCAGTACCTGATCCTGCGCGAGTCCGACGTGCTCGCCGTGCTCGCCTGAGCCGGCTCCCCACCAGCACGCGCACCCGCGGCACCACTCACCCGCGACTCTCACGATCACGAGGATCCTGACATATGGCCAGCAAGGAACTGCACTTCAACGTCGATGCGCGCGCGGCCCTCAAGCGCGGCGTCGACCAGCTCGCCGAGGCGGTGAAGGTCACGCTCGGCCCCAAGGGACGAAACGTCGTCATCGACAAGAAGTTCGGCGCCCCGACCGTGACCAAGGACGGCGTCACCGTCGCGAAGGAGATCGAGCTCGCCGATCCGCTCGAGAACATGGGTGCCCAGATGGTCAAGGAGGTCGCGACGAAGACCTCCGACAACGCCGGTGACGGCACCACGACGGCGACCGTGCTCGCCCAGGCGATCTTCCGCGAGGGGCTCAAGAACGTCACCGCCGGCGTCAATCCGATGGCCCTCAAGCGCGGCATCGACAAGGCCGTCGCCGCCATCGTCGAGGAGCTGAAGAAGGTCAGCGTCCCGACCAAGGGGAAGACGGAGATCGCGCAGGTCGGCACCATCTCGGCGAACAACGACCCCGAGATCGGCAACCTGATCGCCGAGGCGATGGAGAAGGTCGGCAAGGACGGCGTCATCACCGTCGAGGAGGCGAAGGGCCTCGAGACGACGCTCGAGACCGTGGACGGCATGCAGTTCGACCGCGGCTACGTCTCGCCGTACTTCGTGACCGACCCGGACAAGATGGAGGCCGTCCTCGAGGACGCCCTCATCCTGATCCACGACAAGAAGGTCTCGTCGATGAAGGACCTCCTCCCGGTCCTCGAGAAGGTCGCCCAGCAGGGCCGCCCCCTCCTCATCATCGCCGAGGACGTCGAGGGCGAGGCGCTCGCCACCCTCGTCGTCAACAAGCTCCGCGGCACGCTCCGCGTCTGCGCCGTCAAGGCGCCCGGCTTCGGCGACCGCCGCAAGGCGATGCTCCAGGACATCGCCGTCCTGACGAACGGCCAGGTCATCTCCGAGGAAGTCGGCTTCAAGCTCGAGAACGCCGTCATCACGGACCTCGGCCGCGCCAAGCGCATCGTCATCGACAAGGACAACACGACGATCATCGACGGCGACGGTGAGAGCGACAAGATCCAGGGCCGCGTGAAGGAGATCCGCGCCGCGATCGACAAGACGACGTCGGACTACGACAAGGAGAAGCTCCAGGAGCGGCTCGCGAAGCTCGCCGGCGGCGTGGCGGTGATCAACGTCGGCGCCGCGACCGAGGCCGAGATGAAGGAGAAGAAGGCCCGCGTCGAGGATGCGCTCCACGCGACCCGCGCGGCCGTCGAGGAGGGGATCGTTCCCGGCGGCGGCGTCGCCTTCATCCGCGCGCAGCGCGCGCTCAAGGGCCTCAAGTTCGACGAGGCGGACGAGCAGATCGGCGTCGAGATCATCCGTCGCGCGATCGAGGAGCCGATCCGCATGATCGTCCAGAACGCGGGCGGCGAGGGCTCGATCGTCGTCGAGAAGGTGCGCTCGTCCAAGGACGACGCCTTCGGCTACAACGCGCTGACGGACAAGTACGAGGACCTCGTCGCGGCCGGCGTCATCGACCCGACGAAGGTCACCCGCACGGCGCTCCAGAACGCGGCGTCGATCGCCGGCCTGCTTCTCACGACGGAAGCGATCGTCGTCGAGAAGAAGGAAGACAAGCCGGCCGCTCCGGCCGGCGGCCCCGGCGGCATGGGCGGGATGTACTGACGCCAGCACGCGGATCGCAGGGAAGGGAAAGGGGGAGGAGCCACGGGCTCTTCCCCCTTTTTCTCATGCCTCGTCCCGAGTCTCCGGTCCCCGGTCCCCGCCTTCCGTCCGGTCCCTAGAACAGCGACAGCTGCCCCTCCGGCACGCACCGGTCCGCCCGCGGCGCGAACGGCCCCGCGACCGCGTGCTGCGGCGCCGCGTGCAGCGCGCCGCGGAACCGCGTCCGGGCGAGTGCGCCGCGCATCGCGCGCACCGCGACCGCCGGCTCGTTGCAGTTCTCGCTGAGATGGGCGAGCACGAGGTGCCGCAGCTCGCCGTGCGCGCAGCGGCGCGCGAGCTCGCCGGCGGCGACGTTGCTGAGATGCCCGCGCGGCCCCGCGATCCGCTTGCGCACCGGGAACGGGTATGGGCCGTTCTGCAGCATCAGCTCGTCGTGGTTCGACTCGAGCACCAGCAGGTCGAGCTGCATCAGGCGCTCGGCGACGCGCCCGTCGACGTGCCCCATGTCCGTCGCGATCCCCGCGCGCGCGCCGGTCTCCCGGGCCGTCGCGACGAGCGCCACCGACTCCGCCGCATCGTGCGGCGTCCGCATCGACTCGAGGGAGATCGCCCCGATCTCGAGCGTCTCGCCGGCGCGGAAGGGGCGCGCGCCCGCCTCGGCGAGCGGCGGGCAGTGCGCGATCGTCCCCGCCGACGCGTGCAGCGTCCACCCCCACTTCGCCGCCGCCGCCGCCGCGCCGCGCACGTGGTCGCTGTGCTCGTGCGTCACGATGACCGCCTCGATCGAGGCCGGCGCGATCCCCGCCGCCGCGAGCCGCACGGCCAGCGTCCGCGTGCCGAATCCCGCGTCCACGAGGATCCGCGTGTCGCCGCACTCGACGACGATCGCGTTCCCCTTGCTCCCGCTGCCGAGCGTCCAGAGCCTCATGCGACCATCCAGCGGCGCCCGTGCACCGCCGCGAGGTGCCGCCGTCCGCGCTCGCCGAGCTCCACGTGCCGCCGCGCCATCGCGCGCTCCGCGACGGCGAGGAACTTCTCGAGCGCGTACGAGTCGTACGGCGCAGCGTCGCCCCAGGCGAACGGCGGGATCGCCTTCGGCGGCATGCTCGCGCCGAAGACGTTCGCCCCGGCGCCGACGACGGTGCCCGTCGTCAGGCGCATCCCGATCCCCATCTTCGCGTGGTCGCCGACGAAGCTGCCGAGGAACTGCATCCCCGTGTCGCGCACCCCGCTCGGCGTCCACAGGGCGACCGCGCCGTAGGTGTTCTTCAGGTTGCTCGTCGTCGTCCCCGCGCCGAGGTTCGACCACCGGCCGAGGTACGAGTGGCCGACGAAGCCGTCGTGCGCCTTGTTCGCGTAGGCGAGGAAGACGCTCGAGCTCACCTCGCCGTGCACGCGGCAGTGCTCGCCGACCGACGTCGCCGCGATCCGGTCGCCCGCGACGACCGAGCCCTCGCCGATCGCGCACGGTCCGACGAGCCGCGTGAAGGCGCGCACGGTCGCGCCGCGCCGCACGAGCACCGGCCCATCGGAGAGGTCGAAGCACACCATCGGCTCGACCGTCGCGCCGCGCTCGACGAACAGCGGGTGCGCGCCGAGCGTGACCGCCTGCGGCGGCGACTCCGTTTCGAGTCGCGCGCCGATGCGCGCGATGTCGCCGGCGAGCTGCTCGGGGAGGAGACGGATCAGGTCCCACACCTCCTCCAGCCACCGCCCCTCGAGCGTCCGCGCCGGGGCGCCCGACGGCGCCAGCGTCTCGAGCGCGAGCCCGCCCCCGGCGAAGGTGGACGCCGGCATCGCGTGCGCGAGCCGGACGGCCGCGACGCGGCCGCCGCACGTCCACACCGCGCCGTCGCCGAGCGGCGCCGTGAGGTCGATCGTGCAGCGGGAGTTCGCGACGATCGATCCGGCCGGCAGCTCGCCGTTCTCCGCCGTCGGCGCGTCCGCCTCGTCGAAGTCCGCGAGGTGCGGCGCGCAGAGCAGCCCCGCGGCGCGCACGCCGGCCGCCGCCTCCCACCGCTGCCGCGTCAGCAGCGCGCCCGAGCGGAGCTCCGCGACGGGGCGGGTGAGCGCGAACGGCTCGAAGCCGCGCGCCCGCTCGTCGTCGTAGAGATAGAGGGGGGCGCCCCCGTCGGGACCGCTCATTGGCGGTCGCGCAGCTCCGCCGGGAGCGACTCGATCAGGGTCTTGAGGTCCGCCGCGCGGTCGCGCGTGGTGACGAGCGTCAGCCCGTCGCGGGTGACGACGACGAGGTCGGAGACGCCGTAGAGGACGACGGCGTTCCCTTCGGCGTGCACGACGTTGCCGCTCGCCTGGAGCGCGTGGACCGTACCCGTCGCGGCGTTCCCCGTCGCGTCGTGCGGCCGCACACGGTGCAGCGCCGCCCACGTCCCGACGTCGTCCCAGCCGAAGTCGCCGGGGATGACCATCACGCGCGCGCTCCGCTCGAGCACGCCGACGTCCACCGAGATCGAGCGCACCTGCGCGAAGAAGCGGGCGAGGTCGCCGCTCGCCGCCTCGAGCGCGGGCCACACCTCCGGCGTGTGGTCGCGCAGCTCGTCGAGGAAGTCGCCGACGCGCCAGACGAAGATCCCCGAGTTCCAGAGATATCCCTCGGCGCGCATCCGCTCGGCGCTGGCGCGATCCGGCTTCTCGACGAAGCGCGCGACGCGGAACAGGCCCTCCCCGACGGCGTCGCCGGGCTGGATGTAGCCGAAGCCCGGGTCCGGGCGCGTCGGGACGACGCCGACGGTCAGCAGCGCGCCGTGCGCCGCCGCCGCGTCTGCCGCGCGCACGAGCGCCGTCCGGAAGCCCTCCGCGTCGCCGATCGACCAGTCGGCGTGGACGCTGAGCATCACCGCGTCGCGCCCGTCGCGCCGCCGGATGATGTCCGCCGCCCACGCGAGCGCGGCGGCGGTCCCCGCGGGTTTCGGCTCGGCGACGATGTTCTCCGCGGGAAGGGCGGGGAGCAGACGCCGGATCGGCTCGACGAGCGACGCGTTCGTCAGCACGAGCGTGTGCGCGAGGTCCGCGAGCGGCGCCAGGCGGCGGAGCGTCGCCTCGAGCAGCGGCTGCTCGTCCACGAGGGGGAGGAGCTGCTTCGGGCGCTGCGGCGTGCTGAGCGGCCAGAAGCGCGACCCGACGCCTCCGGCGAGGACGACCACCCAGCGCGTCACGCGCCCTCCGCCGCCGGCTCCTCCGAGCCGAGTCCGGTCAGCTCCGCGGCGCGCGCGTACAGCTTCTTCGGGCTGAAGGGCTTCGTGAGGAAGTCGGTCGCGCCGAGCTCCATCGCCTTCCGGTGCTGCTGCTCCTGCCCGGCGGCGGTGAGGATGATGCACGGCAGCGCCTTCCACCGCGCGTCCCCGCGGAGCCGCTCGAGCACGTCGAGCCCGCTGAGCTGCGGCATCATGAGGTCGAGGAGCACGAGCGCGACGTCCTTCTCGCGCTCGAGCGTCTCGAGCGCCTCGCGCCCGTCGTAGGCGAGCGTGACCCGGAAGGGGC
>DASUSM010000188.1:0-23346 GCA_036375115.1 Gemmatimonadaceae bacterium
CTCGCCCGCAAGTACCGCCCGAAGTCCTTCGCCGACGTCGCCGTGCAGTCGCACGTGTCGAGCACGCTGAAGGGCGCCATCGCCAGGGGCCGCGTCGCGCACGGCTACCTGCTCTGCGGCCCGCGCGGCGTCGGGAAGACGACCCTCGCTCGCGTGCTGGCCATGGCGCTGAACTGCGAGACGCTGGCCGCCTCCAGGCGCGCGGGACAGGGAGGGAGCGCCGAAGGCGAGCCCTGCGGCACGTGCCCGAGCTGCCAGCGCATCTGGAGCGGCTCGGCGAGCCTCGACGTCGTCGAGATCGACGCCGCGTCCAACCGCGGCGTGGACGACGCGCGCGAGCTGCGCGAGCGCGCGATGTACGCCCCCTCCGGCGACGACCGCTACAAGGTCTACATCGTCGACGAGGCGCACATGCTCACGCGCGAGGCGTGGAACGCGCTGCTCAAGATCCTCGAGGAGCCGCCGCCGCGCGTCGTCTTCGTCTTCGCGACGACGGAGCCGCAGAAGATCGCGCAGCAGGCCGCGCCGGTGCTGAGCCGCCTCCAGCGCTTCGACCTCAAGCGCATCGGCGCCGCCGACATCCGCGCGCGGCTCTCGTCGGTGCTCGCCGCCGAGGGGGCGACGACCGAGCCCGATGCGGTGGCGATGATCGCGCGCGCCGCCGACGGCTCCATGCGCGACGCGCTCTCGCTCGCCGACCAGGTGCTCTCGCTCGGCGACGGCGCGCTCACGACCGAGGCGGTGCGCCAGGCGCTCGGTCTCGTTCCCGAGGACGAGTACGTCGCGCTCCTCGACCTCGTCGCCGGGCGGCGGGCCGGAGACGTCTTCGACGTCGTCGCGCGGCTCGCCGATGCCGGGGTGGATTTCGGCGGCTTCCTCGCCGGCTTCGCCGACGTGCTCCGCGCGCAGCTCGCGATCGTCCTCGGCGGCGATGCGCCCGAGGTCTCGGAGCGTGCCCGCGCCGCGCTCGTCGAGCGGCGCGCCGCGCTCTCCGCGGCGGACCTCCTGCGCATGCTGCACGCGATCGCCGAGCTCGAGCCGCGATTCCGGCGGAGCGGCCAGCAGCGGCTCCTCCTCGAGACGCTCCTCGTCCGCTTCGCGCTGCTCGAGCGCTCGATCGCGATCGAGGACGTGCTGCGCGGGCTCGACGGCGAGGGCGGGGCCGGCGCGGCGCGTCGCGACTCCTCGCCGCGCCCGGCTCCTCCCGCCGGCCCGGCCGCGCGGGGCGGTCGGCCCCCGGTTGCCGAGGACACGGGCGCGGCGCCGCGCGGCGGGGCGGGGGACTGGCGCGCCGTCCTCGGCGGCGAGGGAGGACGTGGCGCGCAGGGAAGCGTGCGCGCGGGCGCGGTGGCGGACGTCGCCACCGCCGCCCCGCCGCCCCCCGTGCGGCGTGTCGTCCCCCCGGCCGCGCCGATGCTCGCCGACGAGCGCCTCTCTTCCGAGACCACGGGATCCGGCGCCGCGGTCGCGGTCGCCGCCGCGCCCGCGCCGCCCACCGCCGCCAGCGCGCCCGCCGTCGCGCCGCTCGCGCCCGTCGTCGGGATCCCGGATCTCAACGTCGTCGCCGAGCGGTGGGACGAGGTCGTCGAGCGCGTGCGGGAGTCGGGGAAGGCGGCGATCGCCGCGGTGCTCTCGCACACCCTCCCCGTGGCGATCTCGGGGAAGGGCATCGTCGCCCTCCAGCTCGAGGAGCCGAACGAGATCTGGGAGCAGGCGCTCGAGGCGGGGCGGGAGGACGTCGTCGCCGCGCTCCGCGAGCTCTTCGGCGGGATCGAGCGCGTGACGGTCCGCGGCGCCGAGGGCGCCGCCCCGGTCGCTCCGGCGAAGCGGATGACGGCGGAGTCGATCCGCGAGGAGCGCGTCGCCGCGATGCGGAAGAAGGACCCCGTGCTCGGCGCGGCGATCGACGAGCTGGATCTGGAGCTGATGGACTGAAGACGACGTCAACGGCTCGGGTAACAGGGTCAGGGTCGGGGTCACGGTCAGCGGCGGGCATGTCCCGACCCTGTCCCCGACCCTACTCCCGGAGCCGTTCGCCGCTAGCTTTCGAGTATACGATTCACGAGAAGCGACGCACATGGCCGATTTCGCGAAGATCCTCCAGCAGATGCAGGACGTGCAGGCGCGCATGCAGACGATGCGCGACGAGCTCAAGACGAAGCGCGTCTCGGCGACGGCGGGTGGCGGGATGGTCACCGTCGAGGCCGACGGCGAGGGGACGGTGCAGCGCGTGAAGATCGACCCGAGCGTCGTGAACCCCAGCGACGTCGAGATGCTCGAGGATCTCGTCGCGGTCGCCGTCGGCGAGGCGCAGAGGAAGGCGCAGGCGCTCCAGCAGGAGGAGATGGGGAAGATGGCCGGCGGGCTCGGTCTCCCCGGCCGGCTCCCGTTCAAGCTCCCGTTCTGACGTGAGCGCGATCGACGACCTCGCGACCGAGCTCGCGCGGTTGCCGGGGATCGGGCGCAAGACCGCGCTCCGCCTCACCTACCACCTGCTGAAGCAGTCGCCGGAGCAGTGCCGTCGCCTCGCCGATGCGCTGCTCACGATCGGCGAGCGCGTGAAGCCGTGCGCGCGCTGCTTCAACCTCACCGAGGACGAGCTCTGCTCGATCTGCCGTGATCCGCGGCGCGACGCCGGGATCATCTGCGTCGTCGAGGAGGCGTCGGACATCGGCGCGGTCGAGCGCGCGGGGGAGTTCCGCGGCACGTACCACGTGCTCGGCGGGCGCCTCTCCCCGCTCGACGGGGTGGGCCCCGAGGACCTCGCGATCGGCGCGCTCCTCGAGCGGGTCGCCGGCGGCGCGGTCCACGAGGTCATCCTCGCCACCAACCCGAGCCTCGAGGGAGAGGCGACCGCGCTCTACGTGCAGCGCCAGCTCGCCGGGCGCCCGCTCACCATCTCGCGCATCGCGCGCGGTCTTCCCGTCGGCGGCGACCTGGAGTACGCCGACGGCGTCACCATCGCGCAGGCGCTCTCGGCGCGCCGGGAGATGCGATGAACCGTCAGCCCTCGTCGATCTTCGCCGCGGCCTTTCTCGGCGCCGCGAGCGCCGGGTTTCTCCTCTGGAGCCGCGTCATCCGCCAGAGCCGCCGCAATCTCTTCAGCCGGAATCCCGTCGAGCGGGTAGCCGCGCTGAGTTACCTCGGCGCTCGCCCGAGCGTCGAAACGGCAAGACTTCTCAGGGACTACCTGAGCTGGGAATCCTCCCCGCTGCTTCGGCGCCGCGCCCGATCCCTCCTGGGGCGCCTGGAGCGGGACCTCCTCTAGGCACCCGACCCACGCCATGGCCGTAGGAGCCGCGAGCTGGTCGTTCACCGAAGACGACTTCGGCGCGATCACTCAATCGCTGCAGCGCTTCCTGTACGACAGCAACGCGCGGTGCGCCCTCCTCGTGGATCGCACGGGGCAGCTCGTCGCGACCGTCGGCGAGCAGCCGACGTTCGACCCGACGGCCTTCGCCACGCTCACGGCGGCGGACTTCAGCGCCAACGACCAGCTCGCGAAGCTGATCGGGGAGCAGGACTTCAACTCCCTCTTCCACCAGGGGGAGAAGGAGTCGATGTACCTCGCCGACGTGGCGCGCCGCGTCATCCTCGTCGTCCTCTTCGACAACCGGACGACGCTCGGCCTCGTACGACTCAAGATGAAGGGAACGGTGGAAGAGCTGACGAGGCTGTTCGAGCAGGTCTTCCAGCGCGGAGCGTCCGGGCAGCCGCAGCAGCCCAACATCCTCGCCGGCGCCGACGACGAGATCGACAAGCTGTTCCAGTAATCGAGGACACAGCCATGTCGATGATCAACTACGCCTCGCGCGAGATCAACTGCAAGATCGTCTATTACGGCCCGGGGCTCGGCGGCAAGACGACGAACCTCGAGCACGTCTACGGCAAGGTCGCGCCCGACACCCGCGGGAAGCTGATCTCCCTCGCCACGGAGACGGAGCGCACGCTCTTCTTCGACTTCCTGCCGGTGGACCTCGGGACCATCCGCGGCTTCAAGACCCGCTTCCACCTCTACACGGTGCCCGGGCAGGTCTACTACAACGCGAGCCGCAAGCTTATCCTCAAGGGCGTGGATGGGATCGTCTTCGTCGCCGACTCGCAGATCGAGCGCATGGAGGCGAACCAGGAAGCGATGCAGAACCTGTACGACAACATGGCGGAGTACGGCTACGACCTGACCCGCATGCCGTTCGTCGTGCAGTACAACAAGCGGGACCTGCCGAACGCGGCGCCGATCCCGGAGCTCCAGGCGGCGCTGAATCCGGGGTGGGAGGTGGCCGATGCGACGCGCCAGCGCGTCGCCCCCGATCCCTTCCACGCCGGCGAGAACCTCGTGGAGCAGATCCCCTCGGGCGAGTGGGTCGAGCGGGCGCCGTACTTCGAGGCCGTCGCGGTGACGGGGGACGGCGTGTTCGACACCCTCAAGGCGGTCAGCAAGCTGGTACTGAAGACGCTCGCCTGAGGCGGGCGTCGGGGGCAGGGTGAATCTTCCGAACTCGCTCACGGTCGCGCGGATCGTCGCCGCCCCGGTGGTGGCCTGGCTCGCGCTCGTGGACTCCTGGCTGTCGCGCGCCGTCGCCTTCGTCCTCTTCATAGTGGTCGCCGTCACGGACTACTGGGACGGCAAGCTCGCGCGCGACCGCGCGCAGGTGACGAAGCTCGGCGCGCTCCTCGATCCGCTCGCCGACAAGCTCCTCCTCCTGGCGACGTTCATCCCCATGTACGTGCTCCAGGCACCGCGCGGCGAGTGGCTCGCCGGGCGGATCGGCGCCGGCGTCGACGGGCCGCCGGAGCACTTCCTCCCCTTCTGGTCCCCGCTCGGCGCCGTCCCGCTTCCCTTCTGGGTCGTCGCCGTCGTGCTCGGCCGCGAGCTCCTCATGACGGTCTTCCGCCAGATCGCGGAGCGCCGCGGCGTCGTCATCTCGGCGATCGGGCCGGCGAAGTGGAAGACGGGGTTCCAGTGGACGTGGGTCGGCGCGGCCTTCTTCTGGTTCTCCGCCGCGACGCTCGCCTGGCGCGAGCAGTGGTGGGGCGCCGCCCCCTGGCGCGCCTTCGCGACCTTCAACGCGCTCGTCGGCGTCGTCGCCATGGTCGTCGCCGTCGGGCTGACCCTCTACTCGCTCTGGCTCTACTTCGCGCGGTACGGGCGCGTGCTGCTGCCGGGCGGAGGCGCGCGGGTCAGCGACTGAGGCGGGACGCGCGGCGGGCCGTGCCGACGTAGATTTCCGGCATGGACATCGAAGTCGTCACGATCGGCTCCGAGCTCCTCCTCGGCTTCACGATCGACACGAACGCCGCGCACCTCGCGCGCGAGCTCGCCGCGCTCGGCGTCTCGATCTCCCGGCGCACCACCGTCCCCGACGATGCCGGCGCCATCGCCGGCGCCGTCGGCGCCGCACTCGACCGGAGCGGCGCGGTGATCACCACCGGCGGCCTCGGTCCCACCGCGGACGATTTCACCAAGGACGCGATCGCCGCGCTGTTCGGGCTCGAGATGGTGCTCGACGAGCGGATCCTCGAGGGGCTGAAGCGCCTCTGGCGCGAGCGCGGCCGGCCGGGCGAGCTCCCCGTCGCCAACCACCAGCAGGCGCGAATTCCGCGCGGCGCGCGAGTCCTCCGCAACAACCACGGGTCGGCGCCGGGAATCTGGCTCGAGGACCCGCGCGGCCGCTGGGTCGCGATGCTCCCCGGCGTGCCGAGCGAGATGCGAGGGATGCTCGCCGACACGCTCCTCCCCCTCGTCCGCGAGCGCGTCGCCGCGGACGGTGCGCCGGCGACCGTCGTGCGCTCGCGGACGCTGCGCACGACGGGGATCGCCGAGTCGGTCGTTGCCGAGCGGCTCGGCGACGCGGCCCGCGAGGCCGCCGGGCTCCCGGTCGCCTACCTCCCGGGACTTCGCGGACTGGACCTGCGCCTCACCGCGAGCGGGCTCCCACCGGAGGCGGCCGACGCCGCCCTCGAGCGCGGCATCGACCTGCTCCGCGAGCGCGTCGGGCGGTACATCTACGGCGAGGGCGACGCCGACCTCGCCGCCGTCGTGCTCGAGCGATGCCGATCGCGCGGGCTCCGCATCGCGCTCGCCGAGAGCTGCACCGGCGGGCTCCTGGGCGCCCGCCTCACGGCCGTTCCCGGATCGAGCGACGTCGTGCTGGGCGCCGTCGTCGCCTACGCGAACGAGGTCAAGGAGACGCAGCTCGACGTCCCGCGCGCGCTGCTCGCCGGGCACGGCGCCGTGAGCGAGCCGGTGGCGCGCGCGATGGCCAGCGGCGTCCGCCGGCGCTTCGGCGCGGAGATCGGCATCGCCGTCACCGGCATCGCGGGGCCCGCCGGCGGCACGCCCGAGAAGCCGGTCGGCACGGTGTGGATTGCCATCGACGCCGCACAGGCGAGCCGCGCCGTGCACGCGCGCTTCTTCGGCGACCGCGAGGAGATCCGCGAGCGCGCGGCGCAGAGCGCGCTCGATCTCGCGCGCCGGATGCTCGAGGAGGGCGGGGACTGACCGCCGGTCGCATGCCGAATCGGCAGCGGGAGGGGGCATGCCCGTTGCACGACCGCTCCGTGCTCGTGACATTACGCGGAGCACATACTCAGCGAACGAGGCACGTGATGCGATATCGAGACGATCGGGGGGACGAGGGCGGCGCCCGGGGCGCGCCGGGCTCCGAGGACGCCTACGCGCGCGGCGCCGGCGCGACCGACGAGCCGATCGTCGCGCCCGGCGACGCCTCGGGCGGCGAGAGCGAGGCCGATCCCGACGGCGGCGTGGCGCAGACGGGCGCCGCGGTCGGCGGCGTCGACGAGCTGAGACGCCAGCTCGAGGAGCAGCGCGAGCGCCACCTCCGCCTCGCCGCCGAGTACGACAACTACCGCAAGCGCACGGCGAAGGAGCGGGCCGACGCGGAGAGCCGCGGACAGGCGGAGCTCGTGAAGCGCATCATGGACGAGCTCGACGACCTCTCGCGCGTCGTGCACGTGGACCCCGCGACGACCGACGTCGCGACCGTGCTCGAGGGGATCGCGCTCGTCGAGCGCAAGCTCCACAAGGACCTCGGCGCGCTCGGCCTCGAGATCGTCGACCCGGTGGACCAGCCGTTCGATCCCGCCGTCATGGAGGCGATCACGACGGAGCCCGCACTCTCCTCCGAGGACGACCATCTCGTCGGCCGCGTCTTCCAGGTCGGCTACGTCTTCAAGGGGCAGCTCCTCCGCCCGGCCCGCGTCGTGGTGAAGCAGTGGAACGGGTGAGGAGCCGCTGACTCCCATGGCGCAGACGAAGGACTACTACGCGGTCCTCGGCGTCTCGGCGTCGGCCTCGCAGGACGAGATCAAGAAGCAGTACCGGCGGCTCGCCGCGAAATTCCACCCGGACAAGAACCCCAACGATCCCGCCGCGGCCGACCGCTTCAAGGAGATCTCCGAGGCGTACACGGTCCTCGGCGACGCCGAGAAGCGGAAGCAGTACGACGACATGCGCCGGCTCGGCGCGTTCGGCGGCGGCTTCGGCGGCGCGAGGCGCCCGGGTGCGCCGACGGGCGCGCCCGGCGCGGGCTCGGGTGCCGGCGGCAGCTTCCGCTTCGAGGACTTCGACATCGGCGGCCTCGGCGGCCTCGGCGATCTCTTCGGCTCGATGTTCGGCGGGGGCGGCGCGCGCGGCCGGCAGCGCGCGCCGGAGTCCGGCCAGACGGTCGAGACGACGCTCGTCATCGACTTTCGCACGGCGGCCCTCGGCGGCAAGGTGCCGGTCGAGCTCGAGGTGAACGAGGAGTGCGCGACGTGCGGCGGCAGCGGCGCGGCGCCGGGCGCGAAGCTCGAGGTGTGCGCCGAATGCCACGGGCGCGGCGTCATCTCCTTCGGCCAGGGCGGGTTCGCCGTGACGCGTCCGTGCCCGGTCTGCCTCGGCCGCGGCCAGGTCCCCTCGCAGCGCTGCCCGACGTGCCAGGGGAGCGGCGAGGTGCGCACGCGCAAGAAGGTCGTCATCACGGTCCCCGAGGGCGTGGACACGGGGACGAAGATCCGGCTGCGCGGACAGGGAGGAAAGGGCGCCAACGGCGGCCCGCCCGGCGACCTGGTGATCACCTTCCAGGTGAAGCCCGACCGCTTCTACCGCCGCGAAGGGCTCGACCTCGTCGCGCCGCTCCCGCTCAACATCGCGCAGGCGACGCTCGGGACGAAGGTCGCCGTGCGCACGCTCGAGGGAAAGAAGGTGACGGTGAAGATCCCCCCCGGCACCGCGTCGGGAAAGCGGTTCCGCGTGCGGGGCCAGGGGATCCGCAAGGGCGAGACGCGCGGCGACCTGATCGTCGAGGTCTCGATCTCGGTGCCGGACAAGCTCACCGAGGAGCAGGAGCGGATGATGAAGGAGTTCGCGGACGCGGGGGGGATGAAGTACTGAACGGCGGGGGCTCGGCGCTCGGCACTCGGCGCTCGGCGGGGCGGACGGGCTCGTGGAGCGGGGGGAGGCATCTCTTCAGGGATGGCTCCCCCTGATGCTGTGGGGTTCACGCGGAGACGCGGAGATCCGCGGAGGACGGCCGCTCGGGCCGGCATCGACGAAAAGGGAAATCGGATGCATCCGATTTCTCTGGCGTACGACTCGGACGATGCGCCGAGGCGTCGTCGCGGGGAGGCCGTCGAAGCACCGGGCCGGCCACACGGACGAGGGGTGAATCGCGAATCACGCGGACGAATCGGATCACCCGGATCGCTCTGTGCGGCCTGAAAGACCGTCGCCGCGGGGCCGTTGAATGTTGGGGGTGCGCCTTGACACATTCGTGCGCCGGCGCGAGGAACGGTGAGCGCCGAGCAGTTCCGCCATTTCAGTTCACGGCTCGTGGCGCTACGCACCCAACCCGCGCACGGCGCCTTGCTCCGCGGATCTCCGCGCCTCCGCGTGAAACACACCGCCAACAGTCGGAGTCGTCCCCGGCGCCGAGTGCCGAGTGCCGAGCGCCGGCCCCCTACGCGACCACGGGCAGCGCCGCCCGCCCGAGCCCCCGCTCGATCACCCCGCCGCCGAGCACCAGCTCTCCGTCGTACAGCACCATCGACTGTCCGGGCGTGATCGCGGACACGGGCTCGTCGAGGGCGAGCTCGATCTCGTCGCCGTCGAGGCGCACGATCTCGGCGCGCGCGGGCGCCGCGCGGTGGCGCACCTGGAGCTGGACGCGCGCCCCGACCGCCGGCGTCTCGCCGAGCCAGTTGACCTCGCGCGCGACGAGCCCGCGGCCGAGCAGCTCGTCGCGCGGGCCGATGACGATCGCGCGCTGCTCCGGGCGGATGGCGACGACGAACATCGGCTCGCGGAAGCCGCCGGGGAGCCCGCGGCGCTGGCCGATCGTGTAGCGCGCGTACCCCGCGTGCTCGCCGACGACGCGGCCGCTCGAGAGCACGACGGGACCGGGGCGCAGCGACGGCGCGTCGGCGCCGAGCCGACCCGCGATGACCGTCGCGTGGTCGCCGTCGGGGACGAAGCAGATGTCCTGGCTCTCGACCTTCTCGGCGACGACCTCGAGGCCGAGCGCGTGCGCCGCCGCGCGCGTCTCCGCCTTCGTCCGGCCGCCGACCGGGAGGAGCAGGCGCGCGAGCACCGCGCGGTCGATCCCCCAGAGGAAGTAGCTCTGGTCCTTGGCGGGATCGAGGCCGCGGCGCAGCCGCCCGTCCTCGACGCGCGCGTAGTGTCCCGTCGCGATCCAGCGCGCGTCGATCGCCTCCGCCTTGCGCACGAGGTCGCGGAACTTCGTGAACGTGTTGCAGCGGACGCAGGGGATCGGCGTGCGGCCGCGCGCGTACTCGCGCACGAAGTCGTCCACGACGTCGTGCCCGAACGCGGACTCGAGGTTCAGGACGTAGTGCGGGACGCCGAGCCGGTCGCAGACGCGCCGCGCGTCGTTCACGGAGTCGAGCGAGCAGCAGGGGCGGTCGGGGAGGTCGTCGCCGTGGCAGAAGAGCTTCATCGTCGCGCCGACGACGTCGTATCCCTGCTCGACGAGGAGCGCCGCGGCGACGGAGGAGTCGACGCCGCCGGACATCGCGACGAGCACCCGCCCGCGCCTCACGGTCCCCTCAGCTCGCCGCGCCGGAGAGGCGGCGCGCCTTGGCGATGAGGGCGGGGAAGAGCTCGGCGACGCGCGCGACGCACTCCGGCGTCGTCAGGCAGCCGAGGCTCATTCGCACGGCGGACGCCGCGAGCTCGTGCGGCACGCCGAGCGCGGCGAGCACGTGCGACGGCGTCACGCTCCCGCTCTGGCACGCCGAGCCCGAGGAGCAGGCGACGCCGGCGAGGTCGAGCGCCATGAGCAGCGACTCGCTGTCGGTGCCGGGGACGGAGATGCTGAGGATGTGCGGCGCGCGCGGCGCGCCGCGGCCGTGCACGACCGCGTCGGGGATGCGCGCGAGAAGCGCCGCCTCGAGCGCATCGCGCATCGACTCGAGCCGCCGCCACTCCGACTCGCGCTCGGCGACGGCGAGCTCCGCGGCGCGCGCCAGCCCGACGGCGGCCGCGACGTTCTCCGTCCCCGGGCGCCGCCCGCGGTCCTGCGCGCCGCCGTGGAAGAGCGGCTCGAGCGACGTCCCGCGCCGGATGAAGATCGCGCCGATCCCCTTCGTCGCGCCGATCTTGTGGCCGGAGATGGAGAGCGCGTCCACCGGCACCGCGCCGACGTCGATCGCGACCTTGCCGAAGGCCTGCACGGCGTCCGTGTGGAAGAGCGCCCCGCTGCGCCGCGCCCGCTCGGCGAGGCGCTGGATCGGCTGGACGACGCCGATCTCGTTGTTCACCCACATCACGGAGCAGACGGCGACCGCCTCGTCCAGGCGCGCGTCGAACGACGCCTCGTCCACGAGCCCGTCGGGACGCATCGCGACGAGCCGCTCCTCGCCCCCCTCGCGCGCGACCTGGTGCACTGCGGCGAGCACCGCCTTGTGCTCGATCGGCGTCGAGACGACGGCGTTCCGCCCCGCCGCGCGGCGCGCGCGCCAGCCGCCGAGCACCGCCATGTTGTCGGCCTCGGTCCCGCCCGAGGTGAAGCAGATCTCGTCGGGGGACGCGCCGAGACATCGCGCGAGGCGCTCGCGCGCCTCGTCGAGCGCGACGCGCGCCTCGCGCCCCCACCGGTGCGTGCTCGAGGGATTGCCGAAGCGAGGGCCGTGGAACGGCTGCATCGCCTCGAGCACCTCGGCGCGGACCGGCGTCGTGGCCGCGTGGTCGAGATAGATGGGCTGGGGCATACCCGTGAAATATATGGGGTCGAACCGCCGAGCGCGCCGCGCGGCCCGCGCCGCGCCTCGCGCTCAGGCGTAGCGCTCCCGGAGGATCCGCAGGTGGTGCGCGGCGTGTCCGGCGATGACCCAGACGAGCGCGCGGACGGTGAAGGGGCTGTCGTTGGCGATGCCCTGCCGGGCGGCCGCCTCGTCGTCGAGCCCGGCGACGAGGCGCAGCGTCGCCGCGCGCACGGCGGCGAGGTCGTCGACGATCTCGCGCAGCGGCCGCCGGTCGAAGTTCGCCGCGGCGACCCACGCATCCTCCTCGAAGCCGGGGAGCGGCGTCGCATCCCCGCGCGCCGCGCGCAGCGCGCGGTACGCGAAGACGCGCTCGGCGTCGCCCATGTGGCCGGCGACCTCCTTCACGCTCCACTTCCCGGGCGCGTAGCGGTGTCCGCCCCGCGCCTCGCCGAAGGCCTCGAACGCCTCGCGGATCTCGTCCATCTGCCGCTCGAGGAGGGCGCGGATGTCGGGCGCCGAAGCGATGCCCTCGATGTAGCCGGCGTAGTACGGCGAGAACTCGCCGGGGGCGGGGCGCTCCATGCGCGCCGCGGCGCTCATGCGGCGACCGCCGGCGTCCAGAGCGGCGTCTGGTCCACGTACACCTGGAAGCGCGTCGCCAGCCCGTCCTTCAGCTCGTAGACGGCCGCGGCGGGCACCGTGACCTCGCCGCCATCGAGCCGCGTGTACGTGACCGTGAACTCGAGGAGGATCGTGTCGCCGACGTAGTAGGTGTGCTCGATGCGGTGCCGGATCGCGGCGATGGCGGCGAAGAACTGCGCGAACGCGGCGCGGTTCTCCTCGCGTCCGACGATCGGGTCGGCGTTGCCGAAGCGCACCCAGACGTCGGGGGCGAGCCCGGCGATGAACGTGTCGTTGTCCTTGCGGTCGATCGCCGCGTACATCTCGCGGACCCACTGCTCGCGGTCGTGCATCACATCACTCCGGTCGTGAATGGTCGTCGTCGGTCGGGCGCCGCGCCGCTCACCACCCCATGCGCTCGCGCAGGGAGGTCACGTGCGCGACGTGGTGGCGGCCATGCCACGCGTACAGCGCCAGCATCCAGTCGAGCGTGTGCACCCCGCTCTCCGGGTGGTGCAGGCGCCGCCCCCAGGCCGCGTCGGGGAGGGCGCGCAGGAGCGTCGTCCACCGGTCGTGGAGGGCGTCGAGGAGGGCCAGGGAGACGTCCGGCGGGAGGGTACGCGCGTCGGCGAGCTCCGCCCACGCCTTCTCCTCGTACGGCCGGATGGTCGGCTCCTGCTCGGTCAGCGCGAGCCGGAAGCGGACGTACGCGTTGATGTGGCTGTCGGGGACGTGATGCGCGACCTGGCGCACCGTCCATCCGCCGGGCCGATACGGCGTGTCGAGCTGCGCCGCCGAGAGGCCGTCGACGGCGGCTCGGAGCGCCGCCGGGAGCTCCGCGATCTCCTCGATGCGGCCGCGCCGGTCGTCCGGCGTCGAGGACGCCGGCGGTGCGAACTTCCCGATGGGGTAGCGGAGGTCGGTCGTCATCGCGGGGGGCGTGGAGGGGCTCGTGCGCGCCCGCCCTGCGGGCGCCGTCCCTGAAGATGCCCGCTCCCCGGCACCGCCGCCAGCGGCGTCGCTACTCCTCCATGCGGCCCCGCCACTCCGGCGCGGCGAGCGCCTCGTGGAAGGCCTCCCAGACGTCACGGGACCACCAGTGTGCGGTCTGGCGCATCTCGACGAGCGCGGCCTCCTCGTCCATCGCCGGCCGGTAGCTCCGCGTCGTCGTCAGCGCGTCGTAGACGTCCACGATGCAGATCGCCTGCGCGTGGAGCGGCACCGCGTCGCCGCGGAGGCGGTCCGGGTACCCCGTGCCGTCGAGCCGCTCGTGGTGGCTGCGCACGATCGGGCGGATGTCCCACGGGAAGTCGATCCCGGCGAGGAGCTCGATGCCGTAGATCGTGTGGAGCTGCATGATCGCGTACTCGGCCTCGCTCAGCCGCCCCGGCTTGTTCAGCACCTCGTGTGGCACGCGCACCTTGCCGACGTCGTGCAGGTGGGCGCCGATGCGCACGGCGGTGACATCCCCGGCGTCGAGCCCGAGCGTGCGCGCGAGCGTCCCGGCGTAGCGCGCGACGCGCTCGGAGTGTCCGTACGTGTAGCTGTCGGTGGACTCGATCGAGCGCCCCCACATGCGCACGATCTCGAAGTACGTCTCCTCCAGGCGGGCGACGCGCGAGGCGACGTCCATGAGATCGCGCCGCGCGTTGAGCCGCGTGAAGGTGCGGTGCGCCTCGTTCAGCAGGTGCAGCGCCTCCTGGTTGCGCCCCACCTGCCGGTAGGTGAGCGCGAGCTCGCGCGCCGCCTCGGCCTCGTCGGCGGCCGCGCCGACGCCGCGCGCCAGCTCCATCGCCGTGCGCAGGCGCGCCTCGGCGAGCAGCGGCGCTCCCGTCTCGCGGTAGAGCACCCCGAGATACTTGTACGCCGCCGACTTGCGGTCCTGCGCGCCGAGGCCGTCGAAGATGCGCAGCGCCTCCTCGGCGCCGGCGCGCGCGTCCTCGTAGCGCGCCCGGGCGAGGTGCACCTCGGTGCGGTTGAGCAGGACGTGGCCGCGCAGCGCGACGTCGCCGATCGCGTCGGCCGTCTCGAGGCTCGCGCGGAAGTGCGCCTCCGCCTCCTCCCAGTGCTCGCGGTCGGCGGCGTTCATGCCGAGGTTGTGGTTCGCGATCGCGCAGCCGCGCGCGTCACTCGCCGTCCGGTAGGCATCGAGCGAACGAAGGTAGTGCACGAGGGCGAGGTCGATGTCGCCCTGCCAGTTCGCCATCGTGCCGAGGTTCTGTTCGACATGGCCGCGCAGCTCGTCGCTCTCCGCGCCGGCGTCGAGCGCGCGCTCGAGGAGCGCGTGCGCCGCCTCCCACTCGCCACGGCGGATGTGCGTCACGGCGATCGCGTTCAGCGCTTCGCCGACGAGGACGCCGTCGCGCACCGCCGTCGCGACGTCGCGGCTCCGCTCGAGCAGCGCGGCGGCGCGCTCGTACCCGGCCGTGCGGAAGTGCACCATGCCGAGCCGCCGCAGCGCCTCGGCGAGCACCCGCTCCTCGCCGGCCCGCTCCGCGAGCTCGACGACGCGCTCGTAGGCGACGATGGCGTCGTCGCCCTGGCCCCTCGCGTCGAGCGCGCGCGCCTCGGCGAGCAGGACCCGTGGATCCGCCGGCGCGATCTCCGCGGTGTACGGGGACGCCGCGCGCGGCGCGGACTGCTCGCTCGCGCTCATCTCAGTAGGCGAGCATGTACGACGAGAAGTGATCCGTCGTCCCGTACACCTCGCGGCGCAGCAGGTCGACGACCGACGGCAGCACCTCGAGGATCGTCCGGCCATCGTCGTCGACGTAGGCGATGCGGAGGAGCAGCCCGCGCACGGCGCCGCACTCGGCGTAGCTCATGCGGAGCAGGGTCCGCCGCTCGAACTGCAGTCCGTGCGGGAAGAGCTGGAGCTCGACGCGGTCGCCGGCCGGCGCCGTCGCCGTGATCTCCACCTGCTCCTGCAGCGCGCCGCTCGGGATGTGCAGCGAGTGGCGTCCCACGACGATCGTGCCGCCCTCCGGCCCGACGACCTGCGTCGTCGTGGCGCTCTCGGTCACGCGGCAGGCGAGGAGCTCGTCGACCACACCGCCGATCAGGCCGCCGAGGAGGGGGCTCGCGACGGTCGGCGCCTCCGCCGCCGCGGGTCCGGTCGCCGCGTCCGGCGAGCAGCTCGCGGAGAGCGCGACGAGGGCGACGAGGGCGGCGTGGCGCCGAGCGGCGGCGAGGTGCATGATGGGTCCCGTTGCTGCGTTGCCGTGGTCGAGCGCGCCGGCGGCGCGTGACGAGCATCACGTCAGGCAGAGGCAAGCACCGTTCCCCCACGAGCCCACGCGCGCGGCGCTCCACGCGGCCTCGACGGCGCGCGCGCGCGTGCGACCGGACAGGACGACCGGTCAGCCGGTCGGGATGTCCGAGCGTGCGCCGGTCAGATCGTGCGCAGCGTCGCGCGCGCGGGCGCCGCGTCGAGGCCGGCGACGCGCTGCGGCAGGGCGACGAGCTCGTACTCGCCGTCGGGGATCTCGCGCAGGTCGAGGTTCTCGAGGAGGAAGGCGCCGCCGCCGAAGAGCGTGTGGTGCACCTCGAGCGCCTTGCTCTCGCGCGCATCGACGGACGGCGCGTCCACGCCGAGCAGCTTGAGGCCGCGGTCGAGCAGCTCGCGCGCGCACTCCGGCGTGATCGCCGGCCACGACTCGGGAAAGCTGCCGCCGGCGATCGAGCGTCCGGTGCGCAGGAGCAGCCGCTCGATGCGGCGTCGCGGCGCGCGGCGCTCGATCGCCTCGATCGTCACCTCCTCGCTCGCGTCCTCGACGGCGACGACGATGGCGCGGCCGAGGAAGGGCGCCAGCGGGAGCGCCTCGCTCGCCGGCGCGCCGTCCGCGACGTGGAGCGGTGCGTCGGCGTGCGTCCCGACGTGCGGGCTCCCCCCGATCGCCGTGAGGTTGACGCTCCCGCCGTCGGCGATGCGCGACGTCCACCGGCAGTCGAACGGCGTGTCGCCCGGCCAGGGCGGCGTCTCCGGAGAGACGACGATCGAGATGTCGCGCAGCATCAGCCTCGCGCCGCCGCGTCCGGCGCCGGCGGGCCCTCGAAGAAGACCGAGCGCACCGCCCAGAGGTTCGGGAAGAAGCGCTGGTTCACGGTGCGCTGGAGGTAGCGCGCGCCGAGCGTCCCGCCGGTGCCGCCGGTACCGGGGCCGATGATGCGCTCGACGAGCTGCACGTGCAGGAAGCGCCAGAGTGCGAAGCTCTGCTCGTACTCGAGGAGCCCCTCGGCGACGAGCTGGAGGTCGCGGTGCGCCTCCTCGCGATAGACGGCCTCGAGCGACACGCCGCGACGCGCGAGCATCCCCTCGTACGTCGCCTGGAGCGTCGGGCGCTCGAGCGCGCGCCGCACGACGGCGGGGATCTCGCCGTGCTCGGCGAGCGCCTGCATGAAGTGCGGCTCGCGCAGCCCGCTCGCCGCCTCGATCGCGCGGAACTGTGCGCTCTGCGACCCGCTCGACGTGCCGAGGTAGCCGCGGAACTGCGCGAAGTGCTGCGGCGGCAGCGTCTCGAGCGCCGACAGCTGGTCGGTGACGATCCGCGTGAGCGCGTTGACGCGCTTCACCTGCGCGAGCGCCCCGAGCGGGTCGTCCCCCTCCATGCGCGCGACGAGCATGTCGAGCTCGTGGAGGATGACCTTGAACCACAGCTCGCTCGCCTGGTGCACCACGATGAAGAGCAGCTCGTCCGGGTGCTCCGGCGCGGAGCGCGGATGCTGGAGCGCGAGCAGCCCGTCCAGCTCCAGGTAGCTCGGGTAGGTGATCTCGCCGCGGCCCGCGTCCCGCCGCGCCTGATCGGTCTCGCTCAAAATGTCGCGACCTCCAGCGATGCGATGTCGTCCACGCGCATCGTCTCGTAGGTGAAGAAGGGCTCGCCGTACCGCGTGCGGATCAGCGAGCCGTAGTGCGCCGCCTGGTGGCGCAGGACGTCGTACAGCGGCTCGCCGGTCGGATAGACCTCGCCCGCCTGCGTCACCCCCGCGAACTGGGAGTCGTAGCAGCGGATCGCGTCCATCTTCAGCTCGAAGGCGTCGCTGATGTCCACGACGAAGGTCGGCTTCACGGGATCCTCGCGGAAGGCGAGGCAGTGCACGACCTTGTGCGGACGGTGCGGCGGCGTCTCGGGGGCCGCCTTCCTCAGTCCGGCGACGAAGCAGGCGTCGCGGACGAGCTCCGCGGCGACGCGGTGGTCGGGGTGGCGCCCCCACGGGGCGGGGGCGAGGACGACGCGCGGCCGGAACCGCCGGATGACGCGCGCGAGCCGCTCCCGCGTCTCCGGGGTGTTCACGATCCCCGCGTCGGGAAGCCCGAGGTTCTCGCGCGCGGAGAGCCCGAGGATCTCCGCTGCGCGGCTCGCTTCGGCAGCCCGCAGCTCCGCCGAGCCGCGCGTCCCCATCTCCCCCTGCGTCAGGTCGACGACCGCGGTGGTGCGCCCCTGCCGCACCGCGGCGATCAGCGTCCCACCGCACGTCAGCTCGACATCGTCGCGGTGCGCCGCGATCGCCAGCACGTCCACGCTCGTCATGCGGGGAATATAGCCGGGGCCGTTCGACACACCACCGCGTCCCGGCACCGTGCCGGATGCACCACGGGGGCGCCGCGAGCGGCGCCCCCGTGGTGTGGTGTCCGGCCGGTCGCGGCGGTCAGCTCGCCGGGGCGATGATGATGTACGCCTCGCCGGTCACGCCCTCGCTCTCCGCGGTGATCGTGACGAGCGTCGGGGCGCCGACGGCGAGCGCCGTCACCACGCCGTTCTCGTCCACCGTCGCGGCGGCAGTGTTGCTGCTCGTCCAGGTGATGTCGCGCCCCTCGAGCTCCTCGTCGTTCGCGCCGAAGAGGTGCGCCGTCAGCTCGAGTTCCTCCTCGGCGGTGAGGAAGCCGCTCGTCGGCTCGATCTCGATGTAGTCCACCGGCCGCTGCACGACGGTGATCGCGATCGTCGTCTCGACGTCGTTGTGCTCCGCGTCGGAGACGGCGGTGATCGTCACCGTACCGGTCTTGTACTCGGCGGTGACGACGCCGTCCTCGTCCACCGTGGCGATCGTCTCGTCGCTCGACGTGTACGTGACCGGGCGGTCCACGACCTCGCCGGCGGCATTGCGGAACTCGGCGACGAGCGTCACCGTGTCACCCTCGTAGATCGTGGTGCGGTCACCCGTGGCGTCGAGCGTCCCGCTCGTGATCGGGTCGCCGGTCACGGTGACGTCGATCGTCGTCTCGGCGCCGCGGAACGTCGCCACGATCGTGGTCGTGCCGGGGCCGACGCCGAAGACGGCCGGCACCTCGGGGGTCGGCTCGTCCTCGTCGCCGTCCCCGTCGTGGTCCCACAGCCGCACGATGGCGACGTCGCTGTCCTCGCTGCGCCAGGCGGGGCTGACGCCGGTGACCTCCTCGCCGAGCGTCGTGTTCGTCACCGTGAAGTCGATGGGGACGTACTCGTCCTGCCCGAGGGCGACCGTGCTGGGATCGGTCGAGACCGAGAACTCGTAGTTGAGCCCCGTCGGATCGTCGTCCGAGCACCCGGCCGCCATCGTGGCGGCGGCGAGAATGGCGGTGAAATGGTAGAGCTTCATGCGACGACCAACCTCCGACGAATGATGAATGCGAGTCACACGGCGAGCGCCGCGGGTGAAGAGCGCGCCCAGACTACGACGGCGTGCGCGCTCGTACAAGCATGTTTACCATTCGTAAACAGATTAATCTCCACTAACGAACACGCACGTTAGGCGATTCCAATCCTCCGGCGATTCGATGTCCGACGAACGACGCATCGAGGTCCTCGAGAACATCGTCCGCGCGCTGACCGCGGAGGTGCGTGCGCTGCGCGCCGACGTGGATCGCCTCGCCGGCGCGCGGCCTGCCGCCGGCGAGGCGGCGCGGGCCGCGCCAGAGCCCGGCGGCACGGCGTCGAGTGCCGAGCCCGCCACGCGAGCCGTGTCGCCGGCCGCGGCGCCTGTCCTGCCGCCTCCCACTCCGCCGACCGCGCGAGCCGCAGCGCCGCCGGGCTCGGCGCCCCGGCGTCCCGCGGCGCCCGCGGCGGCGCGCCCGCGAGGCACGCGCGGCGAGATGGACGTCGAGACGCTCGTCGGCCGCTACGGCGCCGTCGCCGTCGCCGCCCTGACGATCCTCATGGGGGTCGGCGCCTTCGTCCGGTGGGCGATCGAGCACGTGCGCCTCGGCCCCGAGATGCGCGTCCTCGCCGGCGCCATCGGTGCCGCCGCGGTCGCCGCGACCGGCGCCTGGCTGCGCCGGCGCGGCCACCGCCGTTACGGCTCGATTCTCCTCGCGCTCGCGCTCGCCATCACGCACGTCGTCGCCTGGGGCGCCGGTCCGCAGCTCGAGGTCGTCTCGCCCCCCGTCGCCCTCGTCATCGCCGCGCTCGCCTCGGCGGCGCTCGCCCTGCTTGCCTGGCGCGCGGAGGAGGAGCTGCTCTTCGTCGTCGGCGTCGGCGGCGCCTTCGTGGCTCCGTTCGTGACCTCGAGCGGCGAGGGCTCCCTCCCCGTGCTGCTCGCCTTCGGGCTGCTCGTCTTCGGCGGCGGCGCCGCCGGGATCCGCGGCCGGCACTGGCTCGTCGCCAACGTCGTCCTCGCCCTCGCCGTCTCCGCTTACGCCGCGACGGCCTTCGCATCCGGCGACCGGAGCACGCCGCTGCTCGCGCTGTCGCCGGTCCTCTTCGCGCTCGCCTGCGCGTGGCTCGCGCTCGCCCTCGACGAGCGCGGCGCGCTCCGCGGCGCCGTCCGGGGCGCCCTTCTCGCCGCGGCCGTGCTCGCCATCCCGCTCGCCGGGATCGAGCCCGCGGCCGCGCTGCGGTGGTCCGCCGTCGCGGGCACGCTCACCGCGTACGCGCGGCGTCTCCGCGTCGGCCACGAGCCATCGGGCGCCCTCGTCGAGGGGATGGTCGCGCCGCTCCTCTTCCTCGGCGCCGCGCTCGCCTCGTTCGCCGATCCGACGACGCCGCTCGGCGTCGCGCATGCGCTCGTCTGGATGGCGATGGCCGGCGCGGTCGCCGGGCTCGCGGGCCCCGGTCGCCGCGACGTGCATCTCGTCGTCGCCGCGCTCTCCGGGATCACGGCGATCGTCCTCGCGCTCGCCGACCGTCCGTCCTGGCTCGCGCCATCGCTCGCGGCGTTCGGCGCGCTCGTGCTCTTCCTCGCCCTGCGGCTCCGCGCTCCGCTCGTGCTCCTCCCGGCGGCGGGGGCGATACTGCTCGGCACCTTCCGCGCGATCGGCCCGCTCGTCGAGCGTCCGCCGTACGCGTACGTGCCCTTTCTGACGATCCCGTCGCTCGTCGCCGCGGCCGTCGTCGCGCTCTGGGTGCTCGCGGGGCTCGTCGCGCGCGGCGAGTGGCGCGGCGCCGACGACGAGCCGATGCACGTTGCCTCGTCGGAGCTCGCGGCTCTGCTCGCGGCGCCTCGCGTCTGGTGGGCGGCGGCCGCGGTGCTCGCCCTCCTCTGGGGGCGCGAGGAGCTCGCGCACGCCGTCTCTCCCGACGTCGCGAACTTCCTCCTCATCGCCTACTACGCCGTGGCCGGCGTCTCGGCGATCGCCGTCGGACGCGTGCGGTCGATCGCCGGCGCTCGTCAGGCGGGGCTCGCGCTCGCCGTCTACGCCGACCTCAAGGCGATCTTCCAGGCGGCGCAGATCTCGTCGATCGGCCTCCGGGTCGGCAGCTATCTCCTCTCCGGCTTCTTCCTCCTCGCCGTCGGCTACTGGGCGTGGACGGCGCGGAGCGGGGAGGAGGAGGGCGCGCCGGATCCGTCGGACGCGCCGGCCCCCGCCGGCGACGCGGACGCGGCCCCCTCCGGCGCGCGCTGACCGCGCCGCGCCTCGCGCGGACCCTCCTCGCGCGGACGCTGCTCGCGCGGACGCTACTCGTAGCGCAGGGCGTCGATCGGATCGAGGCGCGCCGCGCGGAGCGCGGGGAGGAGTCCGAAGACGACGCCGATCGACACCGAGACGGCGACCGCGACGATCGTGTAGCTGACCGGCGGGAAGGCGTCGATGTCCATGAGAAGCGTGATCAGGCGGCCGAAGCCGAGGCCGACGAGGATGCCGATCGCGCCGCCGAGCCCGGTGAGCGTCGCCGCCTCGACGAGGAACTGGAGGAGGATGTCCCGCCGCGTCGCGCCGAGCGCCTTCCGCACGCCGATCTCGCGCGTCCGGTTCGTCACCGAGACCATCATGATCGCCATGACGCCGATGCCGCCGACGAGGAGGGCGACCGCGGAGAGCGCGAGCATGACGAGAAAGAAGACGCCGGTGAGCGAGTTGAAGGTGTCGAGGATCTGGTCCTGCGTGATGAAGTCGAAGGTGCTCTTGTCGCCCGGGCGGAGGTGGCGCATCTCCCGCAGCGCCACGGTCACCGCGTCCTGCGCCTCGACGACGCCGACGTCCGGCCGCGGCTTCACGGGAATGTAGAGCGCGCTCGTGCGGTCGATCGAGTACGAGCGGTCGGCGAAGCGGTAGGGAACGATCGCGCCGATCTCCTGGCCCGGCGGGGCGAAGATGTTCTCCGGCGGAGCGTAGAGGCCGATGACGCGCAGCGGGCGGCCCACGACCTGGACGAGCTCGTCGATCGGATCGATGCGGCCGAAGATGCGTTCGGCGATCTCGCGGTCGAGCACGACGACCGGCGCGCCCGAGGAGAGCTCCGCCTTCGTGAACCAGCGGCCCGCGACGAGCCCGCCCCCCTGGATCTCCTCGTAGCCGTCGTCGGCGGCCATGACGAGGATCTGCTGCGTCCGCTCCCCGCGGTACTCGAGCCGGCCGAAGAGCTGCGCCCAGATCGACGCGTAGCCGATCTCCGGGAGCATCGCGATGCGCTCCGCCTCCGCCTCCCGGAGGTCAGGACGGATGCGCACCTCGAGCGGCGGATTGTCGGGGTTGATCGGCGTCTGCGAGAAGATCTTCATTACGTAGAACGTCGTCGGTCCCGCGACCTCGAGCGTGCGCATGATCTGGTCGCGGATGCCCTGGACGATCGAGGCCATCGCCATGACGGTCGCGACGCCGATGACGACGCCGAGGATCGTGAGCCCGGACCGCAGCTTGCTGACGCGCAGCGCGTCGAGCGCGACGACGACGTTCTGGTGAACGCTGTCGGCGAGGCGCACGCGTCACTCCGCCCGCAGCGCGGTGATCGGGTCGAGCCGCGCGGCCCGCGACGCCGGATAGACGCCGAAGAGGATGCCGACGCCGGCGCCGAGCGCGATCGCGACACCGACGGACCACGGGGTCACGCGCGCCGGGAGCGGCGAGACGGCCGCGACGAGGAAGGCGAAGCCGGCGCCCGCGGCGACGCCGAGCAGGCCGCCGAGCGACGCGAGCATCACCGACTCGGCGAGGAACTGCCGGCGGATGTCGCGCGCCGTCGCCCCGACCGACTTGCGGAGCCCGATCTCTCTCGTCCGCTCGTTCACCGCCATCAGCATGATGTTCATGATCACGATGCCGCCGACGACGATGCCGATCCCGACGACGGCGGGGATCACGCTGAAGAGGACGCGCGTGAGGTTGCGCCAGAAGGCGACGAGCGCATCCGAAGTCTCGACGGAGAAGTCGTTCTCCTCGCCCGGCCGGAGGCGGTGCGAGAGGCGCATCGCCTCCTCGGCGCGCGCCATCCCCGCGGCCACCTCCTCGGCCGACGGCATCTTCACGGAGATCGTCGTCGTCAGGCGGCGCCCGTAGAGCATCTCGAAGACGGGGAGGGGGAGGAGGACGAAGCCGTCGAACGACTGGCCGAGCACGCGCCCCTTCCGCGCGACGGCGCCGACGACCTCGAACCGCTCGCCGCGGATGCGGACGTCGCGCCCGACCGGCGCGGAGTTCTCGAAGAGGCGCTCGGCGATGTCGGCGCCGATCACGACGACGCGGCGGCGCTGCGTCACGTCCAGCTCGTTGAGCGGACGGCCGGCGTCGAAGCGATAGTCCTGCACCACCTGGTACTCCGGTGTCACGCCGAAGACGAGCACGTCGCCGACCGAGCGGTCGCGCCAGACGACGTCGCTCTGGGGCGTCGGCCACCCCGACTGGACGGCGACGGCCTCGGCCTCGGGGAGCGCCTCCTGCACGGCGCGCGCGTCGGCGAGGGTGATGCGCGGCCGGCGCTGTACGCGCCGCCACCCTTCCTCGTCGAACGGGCCCACCTGGAGCGGCGTGCGGCGGACCTGGAACGCGTTCGCCCCGATGACGGCGCCGGCGATGTTCTCCTTCACGTATGCGTTCATCCCCTGGATGATCGCCGTCACGGCGACGAGGAACGCGACGGAGACGATGATCCCGAGCAGCGTGAAGAACGAGCGCAGCTTGTTGGCGCGGATCTGGGCGAAGGCGGTGGAGAGGACGTCGAGCGGGTGCATGGGTGGAAGAATACCACGGCCGGGGCGAACTGGTCACTGCGGGCGCTCGGCGCTCGGCGCTCGGCGCTCGGGACGGCTCTGCCTGGTGGCGGTGTGTTTCACGCGGAGACGCGGAGATCCGCGGAGCAAGGTGCCGTG
>DASUSM010000189.1:0-6772 GCA_036375115.1 Gemmatimonadaceae bacterium
GGTCACGGTCGGCGCGTCGATCCACTCCGCGCCCGCGTTCACGATGTCGTCGCGGATGCCGACCGTGGACGTCAGCCGCCGGCCGCGGACGATGCCGGCGGAGATGAGGATCCAGGGACCGTGGCAGATCGTCGCCACGAGACGCCCGCGCTCGTGGACGTCGCGCACGAGGCGGAGCACGTCGGGATCGCGGCGCAGCTTGTCGGGCGCCCACCCGCCCGGCGCGAGGATCCCGTCGAGATCGTCCGCCGACCACTCGCGCACGTGCCCCTCGACGACGCACGGATAGCCGTGCTTGCCGAGATACTCGCGCTCGCCGATCCCGGCCAGCGGCGTGCGATAGCCCGCTTCCTCGAGGCGCAGCTTCGGATACCAGACCTCGAGGTCCTCGTACTCCGGTCCGGCGAGGATCAGCACGGTCTTCGTCATCGTTCGGTCGGGTGAAGGTGGCGGGACGCGAGGACGACGAGCCGGCCCCGCATCAGGGGCGGTCCGGGTCCGGCTCGCGATCCGTCGCGCGGCGCCCGCGGCGCGGCCAGCGCATGCCGCGTCGGTCGTGCGCCTGGCCGGCGACGTCGTCCACCGTCTCGGCGTTCGGTCCGATGTCGAGCAGCTCGCCGTCGTTGACGACGAGATGGTGCGAGGCGTCCTCGAGGCGCGAGGGCGCACGCCGCTCGGCCGGTTCCTCGTTCGCGCGATCGTCGTCCCGTTCGGTCATCGGATCCTCCAGCAGCGGAAGAACATCCGGAGGGGCAGGGTACGTGCCACGATCGCTCGTCAGGCGGTCTCAGGCGGCATCAGCGACGCGCATCGACCGTCGGCTCCTCGATCGCGCGGTCGTCCGGCACCCCCGTCACGCCGCCGGAGACGATGAACGCCATCACGTCGGCGCTGCTCGTGGTGATGCGCGTCACGCGATCCGACCGCACGATCAGCATCTGCCCCGCGAAGTTGTAGGCCTGCGGCAGGTAGACGGCGACGTGCCCCGCGATGCCGAGGCGGTCCACGCTCTCCTGCGTGATGAAGCCGAGGGCGCTCGCGGCGCCGTCGGCCGTGAGGTGCACGAGCACCGGCGTCTCGAAGCGCCGCTTCTCCCCGACGAAGGCGTTCAGGAGATCCTTCGTGGACGTGTAGAGCAGGCGCACGAAGGGGAGACGGCCGAGCACGCTCTCGACCAGCCCGAACAGGCTGCGCGTGATGAGGTTCGACGCGAGAAACCCGAACAGCGTGATCAGCACGACCGTGAGCAGGAATCCCACGCCCGGGACCGGGATGCCGAGCCACCGGTCGATCGTGGCGAAGACGACCCAGCAGACGTAGATCGTCAGGGCGAGCGGCGCGAGGAGGACCAGACCGCGAAGGAAGGAATTGACGAGCTTGCGCATCAGGGTCGGTAGACGACGGTCGAGTAGAGGCGGGTTTTCTTGCGGAACGGCTCGTCGAGCGAGTAGCCGACTCCGGCGCGCACATCGATCGCCGGCGTGCGCAGGAAGGGGAAGGCGGGAAGCGCGATGTCCATCTCCGCACCGACGACCCGATGCCACGCATCGAAACCGTCGCCCGCGTCGAAGCTCGCACCCCAGTAGTACGGCTCCAGCCCGCCGAGGGCGAGCGTCCCCCGATAGACGAGCACGCGTCGTCCGCCGGCGATGCCGAAGGGAAGCGCGGGCATCTCGATCCGCTGCGTCACGAGCGCCTCGTCCACCAGCGGCGCACGCGCGCCGCCGAGGACGAACTGCTCGTACGGCGGGGCGTCCGCGGGGGTCGCGCCATAGCGCACCGTCGCGGCGATTCCCCGGTCCTGCTTCTGGTAGCCCAGCCCGAGCGCGGCGACGCCGCGCGTCCACTCCTCGTCCGCCGTGCGCCCGGCCGAGCCGTGGAGCTCGATCCGCGAGAGGAGCGCGACATCGCCCGGGCGCGTGAAGCGGTAGCTCGCGAGGAGCTCGCCGAAGCCGAGCGAGCGCGTCGTCCGCTCGATCTGCGCCCCCTCGAGGCGGCCCGCCGAGCCGCCGAGGCGATAGCGGTGCGACCGCCAGGTGAAGTCGCGCTCGAGCTCCGCGAGCAGGGTGCCGCCGGTGTACCGGTGGTCGAGCGCCGGCGAGACGAACGCGCCGTCGGCGCGGCGCGACGGCTCGTGCTCGGCGAGGAACAGGTCGCCGGTGAGCGTCGGGCGCATCCCGCGCCACGTCGCCGCGAACGATGCGCCCTTCCAGGTGCCGTGCTCGCCGTAGCGCCCCTGCAGGAGCCAGCTCAGCCGGCCGACCGGGTCCGCGCGGAGAACCAGCGCCTCGATGCCCGAGCCATCGGCGCTGTGCGAGGCGCCCGGCAGGAAGAGGAGCCCGCCGGGACCGAGACCATACGGCCGCGACTCGGAAAGCTCCGTGCGCTCGAACGCGGGCCGCGCCGGCGCGGCCGGCGGCGCCGCCGGCGCGAGCGAGTCGCCGACGGCGACGACGCGCCGCGGCGCCGGCGCGTCCGCCGCGCGCCGCTGGAGGTCCCACCCCTTCGACTGCAGCAGCAGAAAAAAGAGCGATCCGTCGGGCGCGGGGTCGGGCGCCGCGGCCGCGCTCGTCACGCGGGAGAGCGGCTGCGTCGCGCCATCGGCGATCGCGAGCCGCTCGAGGTTCGGGATGCCGCCGCGCTCGCTGACGACGACGAGCGCCTCGCCTCCGGGGAGGAACGCGGGGTCGTAGCGCGAGGCGCCGTCGTCCGGTCCGACGAATCGCATGCCGCGTCCGTCCGCGTCGAGCACCGCGACGCGCCACCGCCCCTCGCTCTGCACCGCGGTCGCGATCCGCAGACCGTCCGGCGACCAGCGCGGGCGCGTGAAGTTCTCCGTCGGCCCCGCCGTCGCGAGCGGAGCGATCGCGCCCGTGCGCAGGTCCACGCGCACGAGGTCGCAGCTCCCATCGAGACACTGCTCGGCGACCGCGACCGCTCCGTCGGGCGAGGGGTCCGCACTGCGGATTCCCGCCGCGTGTGTCACGCGACGCACGTCGCCGCGCTCCCACTCCCAGACGAACAGGTCGGGGCGCAGCGAGCCGTCGGGCAGTCCGGCCGCGCGCACGAAGAGGATCGAGCGGCCGTCGGGGAGCCAGCGCGGCTCGGTCGGCGCCAGGCCGTTGAACGGGTGCAGCGTGGCGAGCGCGCGCTTCGGGCGCGGCCGCCACTCGATGGCCGGCACGTCCTCGGGGTCGCGCTCGAGCATGCGCGCGCGCGCCCGCGTCACGGCGCTGTCCTCCGGCTCCTCGGCCGTGCTCCACACGACGAGGCGCGACGGCCGCCGCTCCGCGCGCAGCACGATCGCCAGGTGAGACCCGTCGCGGGAGACGGCGGGATCGCCCGTGTACCACTGCAGCCGCTGCACGACCTCGCCGGTGTCGAGCCCCGCCTCGCGCAGCGTCCCGGCGATCGCGAGCGCGTTCGCCGTGACCTCCGTCGTGAACCGCCCGTAGAGGTCCGCCGGGTAGCCGCCGAAGACGCCGGCGAACGCCTCGTCGAAGGAGCGGTCCTGCCGCGCGGACATCCGGCGCCAGAGGTGGACGAGGCTCGAGTCGCCGCCGCGCTCCACGAGCCACTCGAGGTACGCCGAGCCGACGAGGTAGGCGAAGCTCCCACCGAGGAATCCGTCCGTGGCGCCGAGCCGGCCGTACGTCGGCAGCTTTCCCTCGAGCGCCCACTGGCGCAGGACGGCCGCGCGGAAGGCACCGTGCGGACGTCCGCTCCCTGTGAGCTCCCCCTCGATGTACGTCGCGTACCCTTCGGTGACCCAGCGCGGCGCCTTCCGCATGATCGGCCCGAACTGCGCGGGACTCAGCCGCCAGAGGAAGCGCTGCCACCGGCTGCGCGACGGGCGCGTGAGGTGGGCGAGGTGCGCGAACTCGTGGACGGCGAGGATCTCGCCCCAGCTCCGGTTGTGACCGATCGACGCGCGCGGGGAGGGCGGCGTCGGCCAGAGGAAGATCGCGGGGCGGTCGAGGAACGGCCACGCCGAGCCGTTCGACGTCGCGTACGGATCGTCCACGACGATCGTCACCTTGCGCGGCGGCGCGAAGCCGACGAGCTGCGTCACCGCCTCGTGCACGGGCTCCAGGCGCGAGGCCATGTCGCGCGTCCACGCCTCGTACTGCGCGGGGTAGTGCACGACGAAGTGCGCGGTCTCGACGGTGCGCCAGTCGAGGTGGGCGCGCGTCAGCGTCTGGCCGCGCACGGCGGCCGCCGGCACGAGCGCGAGAAGCAGCGAGAGGATCAGTCGGCGCGGCATGCGGTGGGGGACGACGAAGGGCGCCGCGGTGCGCGGCGCCCCGACAACATACTCCCCGGTCCCGCGCCGGTCAGGTCGGGACGGGCACTCCGCCGGCGCGCTTGAGCGACTGATACGCCATCGCGCGGAGCCGGGCGACGCGCAGCGGCATCGGCGGGTGCGTGCCGAACAGGTCGGCGAGCCGCCCCTCGCGCAGGTTGACGCGGCGGCCGAGCGGATCCGCGATGCAGAGGTGCGCCGAGGCCTGCCGGATCGACATCGTCGGCGCCGCGGCCCGCTCGATCTTCTCGAGCGCGCTCGCCAGCGCGCCCGGGTTGCGCGTGAACTGCGCGCTCATCGCGTCGGCGAGGAACTCCCGCTTCCGGCTCACGCCGAGGGCGAGCATCCGGCAGACGAGCGGCGCGACGAGCCAGCTCACGATCCAGAGGACGAGCAGGACGAGGACGAGCGGGCCGAGGCCGCCCCCCTTCTTGCGCGACGCGAGGCGGAGCGGGACGCGCCCCCGCGCGCCCTGGCGCAGCATCCGGCCGACGCCGTCCGAGACGAGCGCCACCGCGCCGACGAGGCCGGCGAGCTGCGTCATGAGGCGGACGTCGAGGTTGACGATGTGCCCCATCTCGTGCGCGATCACCGCCTGCAGCTCGTCGCGGCTGCACAGCGCGAGCAGCCCCTCGGTGACGGCGATGTGCGACTGCTCGGGCGCGAAGCCCGTCGCGAAGGCGTTCGGGTCGGCGTCGGGGACGATGTGGATGCGGGGACGCGGGATGCCCGCCGCGATGCTCATCTCGTTCACGACGTTGAAGAGCTGGACGTGCTCCGCCTTCGTCGGGTGCTCCAGCTCCATCGCGCCGGCGGCGGCCAGGACGCTCTCGGGGCCGGTGCGGCGCGTCCACCAGGCGAGCCCGATGGCGAGGAGCGTGAGCCCGATCCCGCCCCACGGCACCGTGTGGTGATACGCGGCGGCCGGCGCGTCGAGCGTCGCCAGCCGGAGGATCCAGTCGCCGCCGAAGCCGAGCCAGGCGAAGAAGAGCACGAACAGGAGGACCAGCCGCCGCGTCCGGCGGCGGTTGGCCTCCTGCTGCGCGAAGAGATCGACCGGCTCGGACACCGGCGGGGGGTCGGGGGTCAGGCGCGCGGCGTGGCGCGCAGCCCGAGGTCGACCTTCGGCAGCGCGCGCTTCGCCGTGTCTTCCAGCTCCCACAGCTCGGCGGGCGTCGCGTTGGCGAGCCCAGTGACGAGGTTCGTCGGGAACTGTGCCTGCCGCGTGTTGTACTGCGTCGTCACGTCGTTGTAGTGCTGCCGGGCGAAGGCGACGCGGTTCTCCGTGGAGACGAGCTCCTCCTGGAGCTGGGCGACGTTCGCCGTCGCCTTGAGCTCCGGGTACGCCTCGACGACGGCGAAGAGTCGGCCGAGCGCGCCGGTGAGCATCTGCTCCGCGGCGGCCATCGCCGGGACGCTCCCGCTCCCCTGCGCCTTCACCGCCTGGTTTCGGGCCGAGATCACCGCCTCGAGGGTGTCGCGCTCGAACTGCATCGCGCCCTTGACCGTCTCCACGAGGTTGGTGATGAGGTCGTGCCGCCGCAGGAGCTGGACGTCGATCTGCTTGAAGGCGTTCGCGACCTGGTTCTTCAGGGCGATCAGCCCGTTGTAGGCGCCGACGACCCACAGAACGGCGCCACCGACGATGACCAGCAGGAAGATCGTGCCGAGCATGCGAGGCTCCTCGTGCGCGGGGAAGGGCGCGCGGCCGCGCGTCCCGGTCCCTGAACGACGAAGCGGAACGGCCCGGGGTCACCCGGCCGTTCCGCTTCGTGTCGCGTCCTCCCGCTCGTGACGCGCGTCAGGCGGCGGGCGTGCGCTCCGTCCTCGCGGTGCGCGCGCGCTTCGCGTCGCGCCGGGCCTTGAGGCGCTCGAGGATCCACGTCTGCGGGATCAGGAAGAGCGGCGTGAGGAAGACGCCGAGCAGCGTGTTGAGCCAGACGAGCGCCGTGAAGAAGCAGGCGAGCCCGATGCCGACCCAGATGAGGCCGAGGGGGCCGTTCGTGTTGAAGTCCACGAGGGGGGATCCTGTGAGTCTGGTGGTGCGCGGAATGTAGCGCGGCCCGGACGAGCGGTCCAGACCGGCAGGGCGCGTGCCGCGCGCGTGCGCGCCCCGTAAGTTGGAGTCGTGAGCGAGGCGACCGGAGCCACGACACGGCGGATCGAGCGGGAGGTCGCACGCGCCCTGCGCGGGCGGCGCGGCGCCGTGCTCGCCGTGTCCGGCGGCATCGACTCGATGGTGCTGCTCGAGGCGGCCGCGCGCGCCGCCGACCGGCCGCTGCGCGTGGCCGCCTTCGACCACGCGACCGGGGCGCACGCGGCAGCCGCCGCCGAGCTGGCGGCGAGCCGCGCGGCGGAGCTCGGCCTCGAGGCGGTGGTCGGTCGCGCCGCGGCGCCCGCCTCCGACGAGGCCGGGCTCCGCGCGGCGCGCTGGCGCTTCCTGCGCGACGTGTCGCGCGCCGCGGATGC
>DASUSM010000190.1:0-4333 GCA_036375115.1 Gemmatimonadaceae bacterium
AGGCGCCGTGGTCCGGGGTAACGCGGGAATAGCTCAGTTGGTAGAGCACAACCTTGCCAAGGTTGGGGTCGCGGGTTCGAGTCCCGTTTCCCGCTCTGCCGAGCCGGCGTGAGCCGGTGCGGCACGGAGGACGCCGGCGCACTTCGGCCGGATGCTCCTGTCGAGCGCGGTTAGCTCAGTTGGTTAGAGCGCCACGTTGACATCGTGGAGGTCACAAGTTCGAGTCTTGTACCGCGCATCGCCGCACGGATCCCCGTGCGGCGATTTCGTTTTTCCCCCTCCCGGCGGTCCCCGCCGCGGGCGCGCGCTCCGGGGTGACGTGCGACACACGGCGCGTCATTTGCCTCTACGGCAGGCGCACCAACCACCCCTGCCGAACGAGGAGCGCCGCGAGCCGCCCATGACCCGAGCGTCGAAGCCGACACCGTCGGCGACCTGACCCCGATGGCCGAGCTTCGCCGGGACCCCGTGGTCCAGGACCGCGACCTTCGCCCCTTCTTCTGGCGCCTCCCGCTCGTCGCGATCGTCGTCATCGGCATCGCGACCCTCGTCGGCGTCGATCGGCTGCTGGTTCGCGAGGTGATCGCCGAGGCGTCGACGCAGGCAATCCAGACCGAGGCGTTGCTCGAGAGCTTCCTGAAGCAGCGCGTCGCCCTGCTCAACGGGCTGCGGGCGCAGATCGCCACGTCGCGCACGGCGCGCGAGGCGGAGGCTCGCTTCTCCACGCTCAGCCGCGAGCTCGTCCGGGAGTCGCCCGACCTCTTCGCGCTGTATCTGCTGGACGCGTCCGGCCGCGTCGTGTACGCCGACCGTCGCAGCGACGCGGACTTCGCGGAGAGCGGCCTCGACCATTCACGTTTCGCCGAGCGGGGCCGGGCGATCGCCGTCGCGCGAATGCACCGGACGCCGGCGAGCACGGGCTCGATCCGCCTGATGAGCGGCGCCCGCGGCATGGTCACCTACGTCCCCGTCGTGCAGGAGGGGGAGGTGACGGGATTCGTCGGCGGCGCGATCGACCATCAGGCGCTCTTCTCCGACGCGCTCGCGGGACAGCTCCAGGGGAGCTTCGGCTATCGCATCAGCGACGCCGCGGGCGATCCGATCGCCGTCTCGCCCGACTTTCCGGAGAGCCCGTCACGGATCATCGAGCGACCGATCGCGCTCCCCGGCGGCCTCTCCTGGCAGCTCGAGGTCGCGATCCCCCCGTTCGCGCCGGTGGTGCCGCGCCTCGTCACCTGGCTCGTCGGGCTCGCGCTGCTCGCCGCGGTGGCGCTGCTGGTCCTGCGCGAGGAGGCGCGCGCGCTGCGGCTCGCGCTGCACTCGCTCGACCTCGAGCGGCTCTCGCGCGAGCTGCTCGACGCGAACGTGCGCCTCGAGGAGCGGGCGCGGCAGATCACCGAGGCGAACCGCGCGAAGAGCCGCTTCCTGGCGAACGTCTCGCACGAGCTGCGCACGCCGCTCAACGCGATCGTCGGCTTCAACTCGCTCGCGCTCGACGGCGTGTACGGCCCGCTCGCGCCGTCGTTGGAGGGGGCGCACCAGCGCATCCGCGCGGCGGCCGAGCACCTGCTCGGGCTCGTGGACGACGTCCTCGACCTCTCGAAGATCGAGTCGGGGCGGCTCGAGATCGACGTCCAGGAGGTGGACCTCGGCGCCGCGCTCGACGGCATCGGCACCGTGCTCGATCCGATCGCCGACGCGAAGGGCGTGCGGCTCGACCTCATCTGCGCGCGCGACCTGCCGCGGCTGCGCACCGACGCGCGGCACCTGCGCCAGATCCTCCTGAACCTGGCGACGAACGCGATCAAGTTCACGGAGCGCGGCGCGGTGACGATCAGCGCGCACCGCACGCCGTCGGCGCCGAAGACGCACGTCGATCTCGTCGTGCGCGACACGGGGATCGGGATCGCCGAGACGGACCAGGAGCGGATCTTCGACGAGTTCGAGCAGGTGAGCTCGAGCGCGCGCGGCGACTCGATTCAGCGGGGCACCGGCCTCGGCCTCGCCATCTCGCGCAAACTCGCGCGGCTGCTCGGCGGCGACATCTTCCTCGAGAGCCGGGAGGGCGAGGGCTCCGCGTTCACGCTGCGTCTGCCGGTCGAGGCGCCGCGGCACGGCGCGGAGATCTCCGGGGCGAGCGCCGCGCTCGTGCTCGCGACGACGCGCACCGCGACCGTGCCGCGCGCGGCGGAGCGAGCGGCGGAGCGAGCGGCGGAGCCGGCCGCCGAGACGGCGCGCGAGCTTTCCGCGGAGCGCGATCGCGAGCCGGAGGATTCGGGCGAGGGCGCGGTCGTCTCCCCCTCGTCGCCGCGCGCGCCGGGACTTGACTCGCCTCCACCGCCGGCCTAACTTTTTCATCTGCCGTCGATGGCCTGTGGTTCGGGCCACCGCCCTCGTGGTGCGCGACGCGTGACAGGCGCCCGTAGCTCAATTGGATAGAGCATCTGACTACGGATCAGAAGGTTGGGAGTTCGAGTCTCTCCGGGCGCGTCCTCGTCACTCGCGGCACGACACGGGTATTTCGGCGGGGCGTAGCGTAGCCCGGTAGCGCGCCTGCTTCGGGAGCAGGAGGTCGCTGGTTCAAATCCAGTCGCCCCGACCATAACGAAACCCCCTCGCCGTCGGAGTCCTCCTCGTCTCGGCGAGGGGGTTTTTCGTTTGTGGGGGGCTCGCGAGCCTGTCGCGCGGCGGCTCGCGCCGGGGCCCTGTGGCTCGGCGTTTCACGCGGAGACGCGGAGAGGACCGAGAGGGCGCGGAGAACGGCGCCTGATGTGTGACGGCGATGGCCGGCTCGGCAGGCTTCTCTCCGCGCCTCCGCGTCTCCGCTTGAACGCACGACTCCGGAACTGCCGTCTCACACAACAGCATCGGAGCTCCGATCCGCGCGGAGCCATCGCGGCGCGACGACCAGACCGAAAGAGGGCCTTCACGGTCCTCCGCTCCCTCCGCGCCTCCGCGTGAAACCCCAGCCACAGGTCCCGGCGCGAGAGAGCCCAGGCCTCCGCGCGTGAGGCGCCGAGCGCTACGGCGCGCGGGAGAGGCGGCCGACGAACGCCTCGCGGTAGCTCCGGCTGAGACGGAGGCGCAGGCCGTCGGCGAGGATCACGATCTGGTCGCCGCCGAACCAGGGCTGGATCTCGCGGACGCGCGTCAGATTCACGATCACGCGGCGATGGATGCGGCCGAAGCGCGAGGGATCGAGACGCGCCTCGAGCGCGCACAGCGTCTCGCGGATGAGGTGCGCGGTCCGGCCCACGTGCAGCCGGGCGTAGTTCCCCGCCGACTCGATGCGGTCGATGTCCGCGACGCGGACGAACTGCGTGCGGTCGTCGGCCTTCACCATGATGCGCTCGACCCACGACGGGCTCGCGGCGGCCGGCGCGCCCCCCTCGCCGGCGGCGAGGGCGGCTCCGGCGGGATGCGCTGACGGCTCGATCCCCGTGCCGGCGCGATCGAGCGCGCGCTGGAAGCGCTCTCCGCCGTCGGGGCGCAGGAGGTAGTCCGCCGCATCCACCTCGAAGAGCACGCGCTCGCGCGCGAGGGGCTCTTCCTCCACCACCAGCACCCGAAGCTTCATGGCAGCGCCTCCCGTGATGTGGCCGCGCGGCCGCTTCGCCGCGTGCCGAATATGACCCGCGTCGTCACGCGAGCGTTGGTGGCCGCCATCACTTCTTACGTCTTCCGGGCACGTCGCACCCAGCTTCGCATCATCTCGGGAACAGGGCGCTAACAACTCGCCCCTCGAGCGACACGGCTCGTCCCCGCGGGCGCGCGCCTCGTCCCCGCGACGCCACGCCCTGGCCGTCCTCGCGCACGCCTCGTCACTCGCGCGCGGCGCGCGACATCGGCTCGCCCCATCGTGTCGGCGACGATTCGACATCCGTCGTCCACTCGATCCGGAGGGTCCGAGCATGGTCTTCTCGCTCTCGCGCATCGCCGCGGCGTGCCTGCTCGCCGCCGCATGCTCCACCCCCGCCGCGTCGCGCGGGTCACTCCAGGCGCGCCCGTACGGCGTCCTCGCGCCGCACGGCACCCTCGGGCTCGTCGAGCTCGCGCAGCTCGCGCCGGAGCTCGACGCCTACCGTGCGCTCGAGCAGCTCCGGCCGGACTTCCTGCGCGTGCGTCCGGGCACGTCGATCATGCGCGGCGAGCGGCCGAGGCTCCGCGTCTACATCAACGGCAACTACGCGGGCGACGTCTCCGCGCTGCGCACGCTGTACGTCCGCAACATCACGGGGATCCGCCGCCTCCAGCGCACCGAGATGCACCTCGCGCCGGGCGGCGCACTCGGCCCCGACGAGGGCGCGATCCTCGTCACGACGCGCTGACCGCC
>DASUSM010000191.1:0-27515 GCA_036375115.1 Gemmatimonadaceae bacterium
ACGAAGGAAACCTGCCGGCCATCACCTTCGCCCCCGCGGATCACCTGCAAGTGGGCGACGTGGTGCTCGCTATCGGCAACCCGTTCGGTCTCGGCAACACGGTGACGATGGGCATCGTGAGCGCGCTCGGGCGCAACTACCTCGGTGTGAACCGGTTCGAGGATTTCATCCAGACGGACGCGGCGATCAACCCCGGGAACTCGGGCGGGCCGCTCGTGAACGCGGCGGGCGAGGTGATCGGCGTGAACAGCTCGATCTTCTCGCCGAGCGGCGGGTCGATCGGCCTCGGCTTCGCGATCCCCATCGACCGGGCGCGCAACGTCGTCGAGGACCTGCTCCGCTACGGCGAGGTGCGCCGCCCCTGGATCGGGGCGCAGCTCCTCACGCCGAGCAGCCGGAATCCGCGCGAGGTGCTGCAGCAGGGCGCGGTCGTCGCCTCGGTCGTGCGCGGGTCGCCGGCGGACCGCGCCGGCCTCCGGGCCGGCGACGTGATCGTGCGTGCCGGCGCGCGCACCGTCCGCAACACCTACGATTGGCAGGCGGTCCTGCTCGACGCGCGCCCGGGCGAGCGACTGCCGCTCGTCGTCCGCCGCGGCGGCGGTGAGCGGGAGGCGACGGTCGTCGTCGCGGACCTCCCCGAGGTCAGCGCGCCGAAGCTGGAGGTGCTGCGCGAGCTGCAGCTCGTCACGCTGACGCCGGCGATCCGCGCCGAGCGCGGCATCGGCGCGCGCGCCGGCGCCCTCGTCTACCGGGTCACCGACCGCATGGCGACGGAGCTCGGCCTCCAGGAGGGCGACGTCATCGTGCAGGTCAACCGCGCCAGCGTGTCGAATGCCGAAGACGTGCAGCGCGCCATCGACTATTACGCCGGCCGCGGTCCGATGCGCATGTACTTCGAGCGGAACGGCCGGATCTACTTCACCGACTTCGTGCTGCAATGAGCGCCGAGACGCGCTGGTCCTCCCCGCTCGCCGAGCGCTACGCCTCGCGCGCGATGCTCGAGCTCTGGTCGCCCCGGACCCGTTACGGGCTCTGGCGCCGCCTCTGGCTCGCGCTCGCCGAGGCGGAGCGCGAGCTCGGCATCGGCGCGGAGATCTCCGACGAGGCGCTGGCGCAGATGCGCGCCCACCTCGACGACATCGACTTCGAGGCGGTGGCGACGTACGAGCGGCGGAAGCGGCACGACGTCATGGCGCACGTCCTCGCCTTCGGCGACGTCGCCCCCGCCGCGCGCGCGGTGATCCACCTCGGCGCGACGAGCGCGTTCGTCACGGACAACGCGGACCTGATCCTCATGCGGCGCGGGCTCGAGCTGCTCCGCGGCAAGCTGCTCGACGTGCTGCGCGCGCTCGCCGCGTTCGCGCGCGAGTGGCGCGACGTGCCGACGCTCGGCTACACGCACCTCCAGCCGGCGCAGCTGACGACCGTCGGGAAGCGCGCGACGCTGTGGATGCAGGACCTCCTCCTCGACCTCGCCGACGTCGAGCACCGCATCGCCGCCCTCCCCTTCCGCGGCGTGAAGGGGACGACGGGGACGCAGGCGAGCTTCCTCGAGCTGTTCGGCGGCGACCACGAGAAGGTGCGGCAGCTCGACCGGCTCGTCACGGCGAAGATGGACTTCGCGCGCCCGCTCGCCGTGACCGGGCAGACGTACACGCGCAAGCTCGACGCCCAGGTCCTCGGCGCCGTCTCCGGCATCGCCGCGAGCGCGTCCAAGCTGAGCGCCGACGTGCGCATGCTCCAGGCGTTCGGGGAGATCGAGGAGCCGTTCGAGAGCGAGCAGATCGGCTCGTCGGCGATGGCCTACAAGCGCAACCCGATGCGCTCGGAGCGGATCGCCTCGCTCGCCCGCTTCGTCATGTCGCTCGAGGCGAACGCGAACGGGACGCACGCCGTCCAGTTCTTCGAGCGCACGCTCGACGACAGCGCGAACCGGCGGCTCGTCATCCCGGAGGCGTTCCTCGCCGCGGACGCGATCCTCATCCTCGCCGCCAACGTCGCCGGCGGGCTCGAGGTGCACCCGGAGCGGATCCGCCGGCGCGTCGAGGACGAGCTTCCGTTCATGGCGACGGAGGAGATCATCGTCCGCATCGTGAAGCGCGGCGGCGACCGGCAGGAGGCCCACGAGCTGATCCGCCGGCACAGCCAGGCCGCGGCGCGCGTCGTCAAGCACGAGGGGGGCGAGAACGACCTGCTCGAGCGGCTCGCGGGCGACCCGGAGACGGGGATCGCGCTGGACGAACTGCGGGCGATCCTCGACCCCCGCCGCTTCGTCGGCCGCGCACCGCAGCAGGTGGACGAGTTCCTCGCCGAGGTCGTCGGCCCCGCGCTCGCGCGCGGCGAGACCGCGCCCCCGGTCGAGCGCGAGGAGGTGCGCGTATGACCGCCGGCGCCGCGATGGCGCGCAGCGACCTGCCCCTGCCGCGCGTGCGGCAGGGCAAGGTGCGCGACGTCTACGAGGTGGACGCGGACCACCTCCTCCTCGTCGCGACCGACCGCGTGAGCGCCTTCGACGTCGTGATGCGCGAGGCGATCCCGCGGAAGGGCGCCGTCCTCACCCAGATCACGGCGTGGTGGCTGCGCCGGCTGGAGGGGGACGTCCCCCACCACATGGTCACGGCGGACATCGCCGAGATCGTGCGCCGGGTGCCGGCGCTCGCCGACCACGGCGCCGCCCTCGCCGGGCGCGCGATGCTCTGCCGCCGCGCGACCGTCGTGCCGATCGAGTGCGTCGTCCGCGGCTACCTCAGCGGCTCGGCGTGGAAGGAGTACCGCGCGCACGGCACGCTCGCCGGCGAGCCGCTCCCCGGCGGCCTCCGCGAGAGCGAGCGGCTCGAGCCGCCGATCTTCAGCCCGGCGACGAAGGCGGAGACGGGGCACGACGAGAACATCTCGATCGCGCGCGCGGCCGACCTCGTCGGCGGAGAGACGATGGCGCGCCTCGAGCGTCTCTCGCGCCTCGTCTACGCCCGCGGGCGCGACCTCGCGGCGGCGCGCGGGATCATCATCGCGGACACGAAGTTCGAGTTCGGCGTCCTCGGCGACGGCACGCTCGCCCTCGTGGACGAGGTGCTGACGCCGGACAGCTCGCGCTTCTGGCCGGCCGACGGCTACGCTCCGGGGCGCCCGCAGCCGAGCTTCGACAAGCAGCCGCTGCGCGACTGGCTCGACGCCGAGCGCGGCGCGGGCCGCTGGAACGGCGAGGCCCCGCCGCCGACGCTGCCGCCCGAGGTCGTGCGGGCGACGAGCGAGCGATACCTCGACGCCTATCGCCGCATCACCGGAGAGACCCTGAACGTCCCGGAGCCGACGACGTGAACTTCGCGAAGGAAGGACTGCTCTTCATCGGGATCGCGGCGCTCCTCGCCGTCGCGGCGTTCGCCGCCGCCCTGACCCGGCGCAGCTGGCCGCTCTGGCTGCTCGCCTTCGCGGTGACGCTCGTCGCCCTCTGGGTCGCCTATTTCTTCCGCGACCCGGAGCGCACCGGGGAGCGCGGCGAGCGCCTCGCCGTCGCGCCCGCCGACGGACGGGTCGTGATGGTCACGGAGGTGGACGAGCCGACGTTCATGGGCGGCCGCTCGCTCCGCATCTCGATCTTCATGAACGTCTTCGACGTGCACGTGAACCGCTACCCGGTGAGCGGCCGCGTCGCTCACGTCGCGCGCACGGAGGGGAAGTTCCTCAACGCGGCGACCGAGGCGTCGAGCCTCGAGAACGAGCAGACCTCGGTCGGCATCGAGTCCGGCGGGCGGCGCATCCTCGTCCGCCAGATCGCCGGGCTCATCGCGCGCCGCATCGTGACGTACAGCGAGGAGGGACAGCAGGTGGAGCAGGGCGAGCGCATGGGGCTCATCCGGTTCGGGTCGCGCGTGGACGTCTTCCTCCCCGCGGGCTCGACGTCGCGCGTGAAGGTCGGCGACGTGACGATCGCGGGAACGACCGTCGTCGGCGAGATCGCCGGCCCGTGAGACGCCGCGTCCGGCCGCCCCAGCTCCGCCGCGCGGCGCTCTTCCTGCCGAGCGGCTTCACGCTCGCGAACCTGATGTTCGGGGTGCTCGCGATCGTGACCGCGGCGGGGGGCGATCCGGCGCGCGCCGGCGTCTACACCGTGCTCGGCGGCGTCTGCGACATGTTCGACGGCCGCATCGCGCGCGCGACGGGAACGGGAAGCCGGCTCGGCGAGGAGCTGGACTCGCTCGTCGACGCGATCTCCTTCGGCCTCGCGCCGGCACTCATCATGTACTTCGCGGTGCTCGAGTCGAGCCCGTGGAACTGGTTCTTCGTCTTCTGGTTCGCCGCCTGCGCGGTGCTCCGCCTCGCCCGCTTCAACGTGCAGCAGGCGGGGACGGCGAAGACGCACTTCATCGGGCTCCCGAGCCCCGCGGCCGGCGGCACCCTCGCCGTCTACTACTGGTTCAGCCAGACGCCGCTCTACAGCCAGACGAACCTCGCCAATCTCCCCTGGCAGGAGATGCTGCGGTTCCTGATGGTGGCGCTGGGCTTCCTCATGATCTCGAACGTCGCCTACCCCGCGGTGCCGACGGTGAATTTCCGGTCGCTCCGCGGTATACTGTCGCTGCTGCTCGTCATCGCGATCCTCGCCGGGCTGATCCTCCTGCCGCGCGAGTTCTTCTTCCCGGTGGCGATGCTCTACGTGGCGTACGGCATCCTCGCCTCGTTCTTCGCCGGCCTCGTCGAGCGGATCCCCACGGGGAGCCCGAGCGCCTACGACGACGAGGAGGACGACATGGAGATGGACGGCCTCGAGCCGGCCGCGCTCGCCGTGCCGCACGAGGAGGCCGTCACGGGACGCCGCCGCCGGAAGCGCCGGCGCCGCTCCCGCGGCGACCGCCCGACCCCGCCGATCAATCCCGCCGTCGAGGAGGACGGCACATGAACCGATATCGAGTCGCCGTCCACATCGTGCCGCGCCGCGGCATCCTCGACCCGCAGGGGAAGGCCGTCGCCGACGCCCTGCACACGCTGGGCTTCGCCTCGGTGACGGACGCCCGCATCGGCCGCCACGTCGTCCTCGAGCTCGACGCCGCCGACCGCGCCGCGGTGGATGCGTCCGTCCGCGACATGTGCCAGCGGCTGCTCGCCAACCCGGTGACGGAGGACTTCGAGATCGCCTCCGTCGACTCGCTGTGAGGAGCGTCACGTGAAGTTCGGCATCGTCACCTTCCCCGGGTCCAACTGCGACTACGACGCCTACCACGCCGTCGTCGATGCCCTCGGCGAGGAGGGGGTCTACCTCTGGCACAAGAGCCATGACCTGGAGGGCTCCGACGTCGTCATCCTGCCGGGGGGATTCAGCTACGGGGACTACCTGCGGGCGGGCGCGATCGCGCGGTTCAGCCCGATCATGCAGGAGGTCGCCGCCCACGCCCGGCGGGGGGGGCCCGTACTGGCCGTCTGCAACGGGTTCCAGATCGCCTGCGAAGCGGGGCTCCTGCCCGGAGCGCTGCTGCGCAACGAGAGTCTCTGCTTCGTCTGCAAGCCGGTGCGCCTGCGCGTCGAGAACACCGACACGCTGTTCACGCACCGGTACGCCGAGGGACAGATCCTCCGGATCCCGATCGCGCACGGCGAGGGTCGCTTCACCGCCGACGCCGAAACGCTCGATCGGCTCGAGGGCGAGGGCGCGGTCGTCTTCCGCTACGTGGACGCCGACGGCGCCGCGACGGCGGAGGCGAACCCGAACGGCTCGATGCGGAACATCGCCGGGATCGTGAACCCGCAGGGCAACGTGTTGGGAATGATGCCGCACCCGGAGCGCGCGGTCGATTCGCTGCTCGGCTCGAACGACGGGCTCCCCCTCTTCGAGTCGATCCTCGCACGGGTCGCGGCCTAACCGAAAGAGGCCACCCATGCATCGCTCGCTCCTCCTCCTCGCGCTCCTCGCCGCGCCCGTCCTCGGGGCCCAGGAGACGCAGCCGCTCGACGAGCCGGTCGCCGCGGCGTACTCGGCGGACGACGCCGTGACGATCGACGCCGGCATGTCGCGCGAGCAGGTCGTCGCCCGGCTCGGCACGCCCGCCGCGGTGCGCACCTCCGGCACCTTCACCTACCTGTTCTTCGCCAACGGCTGTCCGCGGACGTGCGGGATGGACGACCTCGTGATCCTCGAGGACGGGCGCGTGAGCGATGCGATCTTCCGCGGGGTCGGCCGCCGCTACACCGGGCGAAGCAGCTCGCCGGTCGGCGTCGTCCCCGCCGCGACGCTCGGCGCCCGCCCGCCGCGCGCCACCGGCACGCCGCGCGCGTTCGACGCCCCCGCCCCGTCGATGGTCGCGATGCCGGAGCCCGACGCGCCGGCACCGGACGCCGGGCGCACCGCGCTCCCCGCCGCCGCACCGGCGGCTCGGGCCACCCCGGCGGCGACGCCGGCCCCGCAGGCGACGCCCGCGCCCGCCGCCGCGCCCACGCAGACCCGCCGGCCGCCGGCCGCCGCGTTCCGCGTCGTGCCGATCGTGCCGGACAGCGCAACGGGCGCCGCGCGCGCCGACACCACTTCACGCCCGCAGAGGTAGCGATGGCGATAGACGAGAAGCCGAGCCGCAACGAGGACGAGTACTTCACCCGGCAGGACGCCGAGCTGATGAAGGCGCGGCGCGCGGAGCTCGACGCCGCGCGCCGGGCGCAGGAGCGGAAGGCGCACTACATGAAGTGCCCGAAGTGCGGCGCGGACCTTCAGGAGGTGCAGTTCCAGAACCTGCGCGTCGACGTCTGCCCGGAATGCAAGGGGACGTGGCTGGATGCGGGCGAGCTGGAGCTGATCCGCTTCGTGCAGCAGAGCGCGGTGACGCGCTTCATCGACGACATGCTCAGCAGCTTCCGAAAGTGACCGCAGCCGCCAGCCCGCGTCCGCGCTCCGGCGATCCGACCATCACCCCCGCGCTGGTCGCCGAGCACGGGCTGACGCCGGAAGAGTACGAGCGACTCGTGGCGATGCTGGGCCGCGAGCCGACCTTCACCGAGCTCGGCGTCGTGAGCGCGCTCTGGAACGAGCACTGCTCGTACAAGCACTCGCGCCCGCTCCTCCGCACGCTGCCGACCGAGGCGCCGCACGTCCTCCAGGGGCCCGGCGAGAACGCGGGAGTGATCTCCATCGGGGACGGTCTCGCGGTCGCCTTCAAGATCGAGTCGCACAACCACCCGTCGGCGGTCGAGCCGTACCAGGGCGCGGCGACCGGCGTCGGCGGCATCCTCCGCGACGTCTTCACGATGGGCGCGCGCCCGATCGCGATGCTGGACTCGCTGCGCTTCGGCTCGCTCGACACCCCGCGCGTGCGCTACCTCTTCGCGGGCGTCGTGAAGGGGATCGGCGACTACGGCAACGCCGTCGGCATTCCGACCGTCGCCGGCGACATCGTCTTCGACGCCGCATACGAGGGGAATCCGCTCGTCAACGCGATGTGCGTCGGGCTGATGCACGAGGACGAGCTGATGCGCGCCGTCGCCGCCGGCGTCGGCAACCCGATCATGGCCGTCGGCGCGCGCACCGGGCGCGACGGCATCCACGGCGCCTCGTTCGCCTCCGAGGATCTCTCCGAGGCGAGCGATGCGAAGCGGCCGCGCGTGCAGGTCGGCGATCCGTTCACCGAGAAGCTGCTCCTCGAGGCGAGCCTCGAGCTGATCCGCAGCGGGCACATCGTCGCGATCCAGGACATGGGCGCCGCCGGCCTCACGTCCTCGTCCGCCGAGATGGCCGCGCGCGGCGACGTCGGCGTGACGATCGACACCTCGCTCGTGCCGGTGCGCGAGGAGGGGATGACGCCGTACGAGATCCTGCTCAGCGAGTCGCAGGAGCGGATGCTCGTCGTCGCCAGAAAGGGGCACGAGGACGCGGTGCGCGAGATCCTCGGGAAGTGGGACCTCGCGGCCGCGGTCATCGGCGAGGTGATCGCCGAGCCCGTCTACCGCGTCACCGAGGGAGACCGCGTCGTGGCCGAGTTCCCGGGGACGCGGCTCGTCACGGACTGCCCGACGTACACGCCGGAGGCGCGGGAGAGCGAGGCGATCCGCGCGCTCCGCGCGCGCGACCCGCACGCGGTCGCCGAGCGCCCCGAGGAGCGCGACGCCGCCTGGACGCTCGAGCGGCTCCTCTCCTCGCCGACGATCGCGAGCAAGGCGTGGGTCTGGACACAGTACGACACGACCGTCCGCACCAACACGATCGTCGGTCCGGGGGGCGACGCCGCCGTCGTGCGCGTGCGCGGGACGGACCGCGCGCTCGCGCTGAAGACGGACTGCAACGGCCGGCACGTCTGGCTCGATCCGCGCGAGGGGGCGAAGGGCGCCGTCGCCGAGGCGGCGCGCAACGTCGCCTGCACGGGCGGACGCCCGATGGCGATCACGAACAACCTGAACTTCGGCAACCCGAAGAAGCCGGAGGTCTACTTCCAGCTCCGCGAGGCGATCGCGGGGATGGGCGAGGCGTGCCGCGCGCTCGGTACGCCGGTCACCGGCGGCAACGTCTCGCTCTACAACGAGAACCCCGCCGGCGCGGTGTACCCGACGCCGGTCGTCGGCATGGTCGGGCTGCTCGACTCGGTCGCGCACGCGACGCGCGCCCCCTTCCAGGCGGCGGGGCACGCGATCGTGCTCCTCGGCGAGCCGACGGCGGAGCTCGGCGGGAGCGAGTACCTCGCGCGCGTCCACGGCCTCGTCGCCGGCGCGCCGCCGCGCGTGGACCTCGAGCACGAGCGCCGGCTCGTCGAGGCGGTGCTCGACGCGATCCGCTCGGGCGCGGTCGCCTCGGCGCACGACTGCAGTGACGGCGGGCTCGCCGTCGCCCTCGTGGAGTGCGCGATGATGGACCCCGAGCGCCCGTTCGGCCTCGACGTCGATCTCTCGCCGTGGAGCGCGCTGCCGCCGCGCGCGTTACTCTTCGGGGAGGCGCACGGCCGCGTGATCCTCTCCGGGCCGTCGGCGGCGCCGATCCTCGAGTCGGCGCGGCGGCACGGCGTCCCCGCGCGCCAGATCGGCTGCGTCACCGACCCGGCGGCGGGGGTCCGCATCGCGGCGGGAGCACGCAGCATCCAGTCGCCGGTCGCGCGATTCGCGACCGCCTATCATGACGCCATCCCGGCGATCATGCGGCGGTCGCCCGCGGCCACCGAGGCCGCGGCAGTCAATCACTGAGCGGCGAACATGTGCGGGATATTCGGAGTCTGGGGGCACCAGCAGGCCCCCGAGCTGACCCATCTGGGGCTGTACTCGCTCCAGCACCGGGGACAGGAGTCGGCGGGTGTCGTCGCCGTGGCCGACGGCGGCGCGGCGGCGGTGCGCGAGATGGGACTCGTCTCGGAGCGCCTCGCCGACCGGATCCAGGCGATGCACGGGCACGCGGCGATCGGCCACACGCGCTACAGCACCGCGGGGTCCTCGACGCTCGAGAACGCGCAGCCGATCCTCGCCCGGTCGCGGGGCGGGCACATCGCGCTCGCGCACAACGGGAACCTCATCAACGCGACCGAGCTGCGCGCCGAGCTCGAGGAGCGCGGGTCGATCTTCGCCTCGACGATGGATTCCGAGGTGATCGTGCACCGCATCGCGCGCTCGACCGCGCCGACGCCGGGGGAGCGGCTCGCCGAGGCGCTCGCCGGCGTCGAGGGGGCGTACTGCCTCGTCGTCCTCGTGGACGGCGCTCTCGTCGCGGCCCGCGACCCGCGCGGGTGGCGCCCGCTCGTCATCGGGACGCTCGGCGAGGCGACGATCGTCGCCTCGGAGACGTGCGCGCTCGACATCGTCGGCGCGACGCTCGTGCGCGAGGTGGAGCCGGGGGAGATCGTCACGATCGACGGCGCGGGGATCCGCTCGTCGTCCCCCTTCGCGCCGCTGCCGCTGAAGCGGTGCATCTTCGAGCACGTGTACTTCGCGCGTCCCGACAGCTGGATCTTCGGCGGCTCGGTGGACCGCGCGAGGCGCGCGCTCGGCCGGCGCCTGGCGAGGGAGCACCCCGCCCCGGGCGCGGAGCTCGTCTTCAGCGTCCCCGACTCGTCGAACTCCGCGGCGCTCGGCTTCGCCGAGGAGTCGGGGCTCCCCTTCGAGCTCGCGCTCATCCGCAACCACTACGTCGGGCGCACGTTCATCCAGCCGACGCAGGCGGGGCGGGACGCCAAGGTGAAGGTGAAATACAACGCGGTGCGCGAGATCCTCGAGGGGAGGAGCGTCGTCATGGTGGACGACTCGATCGTCCGCGGGACGACGACGCGCGGGCTCGTCGCGATGGTGCGAGGCGCGGGGGCGCGCGAGGTCCACATGCGGGTGAGCTCGCACCCCGTGACGGGGCCGTGCTACTACGGCATCGACACGCCGAGCCGCGAAGAGCTGATCGCCGCGAACCTCTCGATCGACGAGATCGCCGCGCACCTCGGGGTGGACTCGCTCGGGTATCTCTCGCTGGACGGCATGCTGGAAGCGGTCCCGACCGGTCCGCACGGATTTTGCCATGCATGCTTCTCCGGTGACTACCCCACGCCTCCACCAACCGACCCCGACAAGCTCCGATTCGGCTGCGGCTGCTGAACAGCCGGCGGATGCGCCATCTCACGTGACGAGCAAATCGGTCTACTTCTTCGGCGCCGGCCGCGCGGAAGGCACGAAGGACATGAAGGCGGCGCTCGGCGGGAAGGGCGCCAACCTCGCCGAGATGACCAATCTCGGCGTCCCCGTGCCCCCCGGCTTCACGATCGCCTGCCACGCCTGCATCGACTACCTGCGCGAGGGGACCTTCCCCGCTGCGCTGCGCGAGGAGGCGATGGGCGCGCTGCGGCGGGTCGAGGAGACGACGGGGCGCGGCTTCGGCGACCAGCGCAATCCGCTGCTCGTCTCGGTGCGCTCGGGCGCGCCGGTGTCGATGCCCGGGATGATGGAGACGATCCTCAATCTCGGGCTGAACGACCGCACCGTCGTCGGGCTCGCGCAGCAGAGCGGGAGCGCGCGCTTCGCCTACGACTCGTTCCGGCGCTTCATCCAGATGTACGGCGACGTCGTGCTCGGCGTCCCCGTCCACGACTTCGAGCAGCTGCTCCGCGCGAAACGGCTCACCGCCGGCGTCGAGAGCGACGCCGATCTGCCCGAGGAGTCGCTGCGCAACCTCGTCGAGGAGTACAAGGGGCTCGTGCGCACGCGCACCGGCGCGCCCTTCCCGATGGACCCGGTCGAGCAGCTCTGGGGCGCCGTCGAGGCGGTCTGGCGCTCGTGGACGCTGAAGAAGGCGGTGGACTACCGGAAGGTGAACGGGATCCCCGACGACCTCGGCACCGGCGTGAACGTCGTCGCGATGGTCTTCGGCAACATGGGGGACGACTCGGGGACCGGCGTCGCCTTCACGCGCGACCCGTCCACCGGCGAGCGCACGTTCTACGGCGAGTTCCTCATCAACGCGCAGGGGGAGGACGTCGTCGCGGGGATCCGCACGCCGCTCAGCATCTCGGAGATGGCGAACCGCCTCCCCGAGGCGTACACGGAGCTGCTCGAGACGCAGGACCGGCTCGAGCGGCACTTCCGCGAGATGCAGGACATCGAGTTCACCGTGGAGCGCGGCAAGCTCTACCTCCTCCAGACGCGCACCGGGAAGCGCACCGCCGCGGCGGCGCTGCGCATCGCGATGGAGATGGTCGAGGACGGGCTCATCACGCGCGAGGAGGCGGTGCGGCGGGTGATGCCGCAGCAGCTCGACCAGCTCCTGCACCCGATCATCGATGGGGCGGTGCGCGCGACGCCGATCGCGACCGGCCTTCCCGCGAGCCCGGGCGCGGCGAGCGGGCACGCCGTCTTCGACCCGGACACCGCGGAGCGCCGGGCGGCGAAGGGGGAGAGCGTCATCCTCGTGCGCGAGGAGACGACGCCGGAGGACTTCCACGGGATGGTCGCCGCCCGCGCGATCCTCACGACGCGCGGCGGGATGACGAGCCACGCCGCCGTCGTCGCGCGCGGGATGGGGAAGTGCGCGATCGTCGGCGCGAAGGACATCGCGGTGGACCTCGAGCGGCGCCGCTTCGAGGTGAACGGCGCGGCGGTCGAGGAGGGCGAGTGGATCACGCTCGACGGCGCGACGGGCCGCGTCTACAACGGCCAGCTCCCGACCGTCCCGAGCGAGATCGTGCGCGTCATCGGCGGGCGGCTGCGCGCCGCCGACGCCCCGGTCTATCGCTCCTTCGAGCGGCTCCTCGGATGGGCGGACGAGACGCGGCGCCTGCGGGTGCGCGCGAACGCGGACACGCCGCACGACGCGCGCGTCGCGCGCGGCTTCGGCGCCGAGGGGATCGGGCTCTGCCGCACCGAGCACATGTTCTTCGAGGGAGACCGCATCGTCGCGATGCGCGAGATGATCGTCGCGCGCGAGGAGGGGGGGCGGCGCCGCGCCCTGGCGAAGCTGCTGCCGATGCAGCGCGCCGACTTCGAGGGGATCTTCGAGGCGATGCGCGGATTCCCCGTGACGATCCGCCTCCTCGACCCGCCGCTGCACGAATTCCTCCCGCACGGCGGCGAGGAGAGCAAGCTCCTCGCGCGGCAGCTCGGCCTCACCCGCCCCGCCCTCCAGCACATCGTCGAGTCGCTGCGCGAGACGAACCCGATGCTCGGGCACCGCGGCTGCCGGCTCGGGATCACGTACCCCGAGATCACCGAGATGCAGGCGCGGGCGATCTTCGAGGCGGCGGTGAAGGCGAAGCGCCGCGGGATCGACGTGCACCCGGAGATCATGGTGCCGCTCGTCGCGACGGCGAAGGAGTTCGAGCATCAGCACGCGATCATCGAGCGCGTCGCCGAGGAGGTCCTCGGCGGAATGGGCGAGCCGGTGCACTACATGATCGGCACGATGATCGAGCTGCCGCGCGCCGCGCTGACGGCGGACGAGATCGCGCGCACGGCGGAGTTCTTCTCCTTCGGCACGAACGACCTCACGCAGACGACGCTCGGGCTGAGCCGCGACGACGCGGGGCGCTTCCTCCCCCTCTACGTCGAGAAGGGGATCCTGCCCGAGGACCCCTTCCAGGTGCTCGACGCGACGGGCGTCGGGAAGCTCGTGCGGATGGCGGTCGCCGACGGCCGGCGCGCGCGGCCGGACCTGAAGACGGGGATCTGCGGCGAGCACGGCGGCGAGCCGCGCTCGATCGCGGTCTGCCACGCGATGGGGCTCGACTACGTCTCCTGCTCGCCGTACCGCGTGCCGATCGCGCGGCTCGCCGCGGCGCACGCCGCGCTCCAGGAGACGCGCGCCTGACCGCGCCCGCCGCCCCGCCGAGCGCCGCCGAACGCGCCGCCGGCGGGCGCCGGCGGGCGCTCGGCCGCGGCGCTCGATGGCTCCTCACCGCCGCGACGCTCGCCCTACTCGTCGTCTTCGCGCGCGAGATCGACTGGGCCGACACCTGGTCGCGGATCCGCGCCGCGTCGCCGGCGATCCTCCTCCTCGCCGCCGCGATCAACCTCGTCTCGCTCGTCGCGAAGGGGGGCATCTGGTGGCTGTTCCTCCGCCCGATCGGCGACGTCTCCCTCTGGCTGACGGTCAAGGCGACGATCGCGGGCGCGGCGGTGAACAACTTCCTCGTCGCGCACAGCGGCGACGCGGCGCGCGTCGTCCTCGTCTCGCGGGCGATGCGCCGCCCGAGCTCGCTGGCGCTCGCCGCGCTCGCGCTCGAGCGGATCTTCGACGCGGCGGGGTACGTCGTCCTGCTCGTCGCCGCCGCCTTTCTCCTTCCGATGCCCGCGCTCGTCGCGCGCTGGCGCCTGCCGGCGGCGATCCTCGTGGCCGTCATGCTCGCCGTCATCCTGCTCCGGATGCGCCGGCCGCCGGAGCGTCGCACGATCGCGGCGGCGGCGACGCTCGACGAGCGGCCGCGCACGCTGCTCGGCAGGGCCGCCGCCTACTTCCGAAGCTTCGGACGCAACATGGCCGAGGTGACGACCGGCAGCCGGCTCGCCGCCGCGCTCGCCCTCTCGATGCTCTCGTGGATCGTCCAGGTCGCGACGTACCATCTGACCGCGGCCGCGGTGGACTTTCCGATCACGCTCGCCGGGACGATCGCGGCGCTCCTCGCCGTGAACCTGAGCTTCCTCCTGCGCGCGACGCCGGGGAATGTCGGCGTCTTCCAGGCGACGTACGCGCTCGCGGCCGGCGCGATGGGGCTCGCCCGCGATCCGGCGATCGCCGTCGCCGTCCTCATCCAGCTCGTCGTCCAGCTCATCCCGACGACGATGCTCGGCGCGCTCCTCGTGCCGAGCATCGTCCTCCGCCGCGACGACGCGGCCGCGGCGGAGACGGAGTCGGGCGCTACCTGATGTCGTACGACAGCCGCGTGTAGTAGTACGCCCCGTTGAAGCCGAACGGCGTGATCGAGCTGTAGGGGAGGATGCCGCTGAAGTTGTTCGCCGGGATCTGCTCGTCCGGGTAGACGTCGAAGATGTTCGACGCGCCGAGCGAGAGCCGCGCGCCCATCAGGCTCCACGACAGATCGAGGTCGGTGATCCACTTCGCGCCGAACGTCTGGTCGTTCGCCTCGGTCGTCCCGACGTTCGTCACCTTGCCGAAGCGGTGGGTCGCGACGTTCGCGCCGAAGGCGCCGCGGCCGTAGTTGAGGGCGAGCAGCAGGTTGTCCCGCGGCTGGCCGACCTCGATCCGCCCGCGCTCCACGCGATCGAAGAGGATGTTCTGCAGCTCGCTCAGCTCCGGCGGCGTCGGGTCCACGCTGAGGACGCGGCTCTTGTTCCAGTTGTAGCCGCTCGTGAAGCGGAGCGTCCCCTCGCCGAGGAGCACGCCGTAGTTGAGGACGACGTCCACGCCCTCCGTGCGCGTGTCGATCGCGTTGGTGAAGTAGCGCCCGCCGGCGACGTTCGTGAAGCCGCGGTCGATGAAGAGCTGGCGGATCTCGGCGCCGAGGAAGTTCCCCGAGAGCACGATGCGGTCGTCGATCTCGATGTGGTAGAAGTCCGCGGTGAGCGAGAAGCTCCCCGACGGCTTGAAGGCGACGCCGGCGCTCAAATTCAGCGACTCCTCGGCCTTCAGCGGCTCCGCGCCGAGCACCGCGCCCTCCGCGCTTCCCGCGGGGAAGGTCCGGATCTCGAACGGCTGTCCGTTGATGAAGTTCGTCGCCGTCGAGGAGAAGAACGACTGCGCGAGCGACGGCGCGCGGAATCCCGTCGCCGCCGCGCCGCGGATCGCGAGTCCGCGCAGGAGCTCGACGCGCGCGGAGAGCTTGCCCGTGGCGGTGCTGCCGAAGTCCGTGTAGTTCTCGAAGCGCCCGGCGACGCCGACGAGCAGGCGCTCGGTGAAGCTCGCCTCGAGGTCGGCGTACGCGGCGACGTTGCTGCGCGTGTCGTAGCCCGCGTCGGCCGGACGGAATCCCGGGAAGACCTGCGCCCCGGCGGGGGCGATGTTCCCCGCGTTCGGCCCATCGAGGATCGGGACCCCGCCGTCCACCCACGACGCCTCCTCGCCCTCCTCGATGTGATAGCTCTCGAAGCGGTACTCGACGCCCGCCGCGACGTTCAGCGGCGTGCGGAGGCCGACGATGAACGGGCGGGAGACGTCGAGGTTGATCGTCCCCTGGGTCGCCGTCAGCGACCCCGCGTCGAAGGAGGTCGGGGACTCGGTGCCGAGCGAGACGTTGGCCGAGTTGGCGACGGCGTAGTCGAGCGAGTTGCCGCCGTAGACGCCGCCGAGATCCCAGCTCCACCCTCGGGACTCGCCGCGGCCGCCGACCGCGAGGGAGCCATCGAGGATGTCCGTCTCGATGAGCGGAAGGAATCCGTTGGGATAGATGGCGCGCACCGTCCGGTCGTCGTTCGGCCGCCGGAAGAAGCCGGCCGCCTCGCCCTGGCGCATGCCGAGGCCGCCGAACGCGTACGCCTCCACGCCGCCGATCGAGCGCAGCAGCTGCCCGAAGAGGATCCCATCGGTGGTCGAGGCGTCGCCGTAGCGGTGGTTGACGCGGCCGTTCAGCGACGGATCGGCGTTCCGCGGATCGCCGTCGAAGTACTGCTGTCGCGTGTCCGGGCGCGAGCGGTTCGTCGGGTTCCGGTCGCGCAGCTCCGCCGTCAGGTGCAGCGACCCGCCGGCGGCGAATTCGTGGCCGAAGTTCACGTCGCCCTGCAGCACGCGGCCGTCCCCTTCGGCGGTCGACCCGTACTCGGCGCCGAGCGAGCGCTCGGCGTCCGACTTCAGGACGATGTTGATGACCCCGGCGATCGCGTCGGAGCCGTACTGCGCGGCGGCGCCGTCGCGCAGCACCTCGATCCGCTCGATCGCGCTGGCCGGAATGGCGTTGAGGTCCACCCCCGACGAGCCGCGCCCGATCGATCCGTTGATGTTCACGAGGGCGCTCGTGTGCCGCCGCTTCCCGTTGACGAGGACGAGCACCTGGTCGGGACCGAGGCCGCGCAGCGTCGAGGGGCGGACGTGGTCGGTGCCGTCGGTGATCGAGGGGCGCGGGAAGTTGAACGACGGGGCGAGGCGCTGGAGGATCGCCGCCGTCTCGGTGAGCCCCGTCGCCTCGATCTCGGCGATGCCGAGGACGTCGACGGGGACCGGGGACTCCGTGACGGTACGAACCGCGGCGCGGGATCCGAGGACGACGACCTGATCGAGCGCGACGGGCGCGCGCCGGAGGGCGACGTCGAGCCGGGCGTCGCCGCCGGCGGGGACGTCGACGGTGTCGGTGTGCGCCGCGTAGCCGAGGAAGACGGTGCGGACGACCAGACGGCCGGGCTCGACGCGAAGCCGGTACACCCCGTCCGCGGCGGTGGTCGCGCCGAGCCGGGATCCGACGATGCCGACGCGTGCGCCGACGAGCGGTCCGCCGCCCTCTTCGGTGACGCGCCCCGTGAGCAACCCGGACTGCTGAGCGGCCGCCGGCGACGGGGCGACGGCGAGGGCGAGCGCGACGATGGCCGCGAGCGCGGCGGGCCGGCGTGACCCGGCGGGGATGGGATGGCGGCGGCTGCGGCCGCGAGGTGCGCGAACGGCGATGGCGGGCATGACTCCTCCAGTGCGGTGCACGGGGGTCGCGCGCCGGATCGACGTCGGTCCGTCGGCGAGCTGGGGTGTGGTCTGGTCGGGTGCGGGAGGGCGGTGCGGACGTGCGGGAGAGATCGAGCGGGCGGCCCAATCATTCGCGTCGGCCCATCGGCCGTCAAGCGGCCGTCGCGCGAGCGGGGCACCGGAGAATGGGGCACCGGAGAAAACGAACACGCCGGATCGGCGTACCGATCCGGCGTGTCAGGTCATGGAGGCGCGGGGAATCGAACCCCGGTCCGAGACAAGATCGACCACAGCGTCTACGTGCGTAGCCCTTCGATTGGTGTCTCCAGCCGCTGGCCGAAGGGCGGCCCACGTCTGGATGAGTCCTCTAGAGCTTCGCCCGACGCCGGAGAACGCAGCGGCGGACTATCCCGAATTTGCGATACCTGGAAAGCCGCCTCGGGAGGGCTTCTCTCCAGGCACTGCTGGTGTAACTAGAAGTTACGCAGCCAGAGCCAGGTTGTCGTTGGCAGTTGAAAGTTTGCCCGAAGGTTTAACCAGGACTCGAGCACCTGGGCACGCGGCCACGGCTTCACTGACCCCGTCGAAGCCAGTCGCCCCCCAACGTCGAGAAAGCTACTCGGTCGGGGCGCCCTGGTCAAGCCCGAGCCGCTCTCCGGCGACACGAGCTGCCGACCGTCAAGCCAATGCGGCATCGTGTTTTGGCGACGCGACCTTCACGCGGTTTCTCCCATCCCGTTTGGCCTCGTAGAGCGCGTCGTCCGCGGCGCCGAGCAGCCCGTCCGAGTCGCCGACGCTGCGCGGATGGCTGGCGACGCCGAACGACGCGGTCACCGTGATGTCGAGCCCGCCGTGGCGCATCGGCGAGGCCGCGATCGCCTCGCGCAGCCGCTCGGCGAGGAGCCGCGCGCCGTCGAGCCCCGTCCGGGGGCAGAGGATCACGATCTCCTCCCCCCCGAACCGCGCGCACAGATCCGCGGGGCGCACGCGCTCCTGAAGGAGCCGCGTCACGTGGCGCAGCACCGCATCCCCGGCCTCGTGCCCGTAGCTGTCGTTGACCCGCTTGAAGTGGTCCACGTCGGCGATGACGAGCGCCGTCTCGTCCCGGTGGCGGCTCGCGTCGGCGAGCACCCGCGTCAGCTCCTCGTCGAAGTGCCGCCGGTTGGAGAGCCCCGTGAGGGCGTCGGTCCGCGCGCTCTGGGCGGCCTCGTCCTTCTGCTCGAAGGTCGGGAGCGACGCCGCCGCGAGAAAGGCGAGGAGACCGAGGCTTCCCTGCGCGGCGAGGGAGATCGCCTCCGGCTCGGCGGACTCGACGACGATCGCCCCGACGACGGCGCGGTCGCGGACGAGCGGCACCACGGACAGCGACCCGATCGCCGAGAGCCGCTCCTCCGCGCCGTAGATCGCCGCCCCCGACAGCACCAGCGAGCGCGCGTCCGCGAGGTGCAGCGGCATCCGCCCGGCGCACTGCGTCCCCACGACGGATTCCGCGGGCACTCGCGTGCGCTCGGCGACGTGATGCCCGGACGTGACGGCGCGGACCGTCCCCTCCTCGAGCCGCGCGTCCCACTGGACGAGCGCGGCGCGGTCCCCGGCGGTCACGCGGAGCGCGGCGTCGCAGGCGCTGCGCGCCGCTCCCTCGGCCGTGCCGACCTGATGCATGGCCTCGACGAAGGCGAGCAGCGCCCGCTCGCGGCCGCGGACCCGGCCGCGATCCGCCCGGATCTCGAACAGCTCGACGAGCAGACCGATGTGGCGTGCGTAGCGCGCGGCCCACTCGAGCGCACCCTGGTGCGTGAGCGTGAGCCCGGCGCGCGCGGTGATCGTGAGCGCGCCGTAGCGGCGCCCGTCGCGCACGACCGGGGCGGCGGCGCAGTACACGACGTCGTCGCTGCGGTCGGCGTGCACGATCTCGGCCTCCGAGGCCCAGCCGCGGAGCGGTCCCCATCGCGCTTCGTCGAAGTAGCGCGGGCCGTCCGCTCCCTCGGTGGATGTCGCGCGCGCCCGCGGCGCGTCGTTCGGAGCGCCTTCCCGCCAGAGGACGACCTCGTCCGCTCCGGTCCGGTCGCGCACCTCGCGCAGGTACTGCTCGAGCGAGCGGAGACGCAGGATGCGGTCGGCGCGCTCGGCGACCGCGGTCTCCTCCGGCGACGAGACGGCCTGCATCGCCGCGTGCGGCGGCGTGGGCCGCCTCCTCACCACGTACCCTTCCACGCGCGCGAGCTCGCGGCGCGCCGCCGCGCCGTCGGCGAGCGATCGCCGGAGGTGGCGCACGGGGAGCAGCCCGCCGACGAAGAGCACCGCCGACGCGGCGGCGAGAGCGGAGAGGCCTGGCGGATTGCCGAGCCAGAGGTCGGTGAGCGCGACCGCGGCGAGGCCGGCCGCGGCGGCGAGGGCGCCCGAGGCGAGCCCGCGCCAGGCCGCGAGCGCGTGAACGGCCAACGCGAGCGCGCCGATGGCCGGCGAGCGCAGTCCACCCGCGGCGGAGACGAGCATGGCGAGCGGCAGGAGCCCGGGGACGATCGCCGCGGCGAGCCGCCCGCGCCCGGAGGGACCGATCCGGCCCTCGACGACGAGCCAGAGCAGAATGGCCCCTGCGACGAGGAGCGCGGCAGCGAGCCAACCGGCCGGAGGCGAGCTCGACAGCCGGCCGCGCAGCAGCGCAAGCACGACGACGCAGGCGGCCCACCCGAGCGCGATCGCCAGGGGCGGCGGGAGGCGACGCGTTTTCACGAGGTGCGGCGGGACGTCAGCGATGCGTGATGCGGGAGGCGGCGACGGCGGCGCCGAAGCCATTGTCGATGTTCACGACCAGCACCCCCGACGCGCAACTGTTGAGCATTGCGAGGAGCGCGGAGAGTCCTCCGAAGCTCGCCCCGTAGCCGACGCTCGTCGGCACGGCGATGACGGGCGTACGGACGAGTCCGGCAACCACCGATGGAAGCGCGCCATCCATCCCCGCGACGACGACGATCACGCGCGCCGTCGCGAGCAGGTCGGTCTGGTGCAGCAGACGATGGATCCCGGCGACGCCGACGTCAGTGAGCCGCGCCACATCGGCGCCGAAGGCGTGCAGCGTGACCGCCGCCTCCTCGGCGACCGGCAGATCGCTCGTGCCGGCGGTGACGACGAGGACCGTCCCTTCCCCGGCCGCGACCGGCTCATCCGGCGCGAGATACGCCGTGCGGCCGAGCGCGTTCAGTTCGATCCGCGGCAGCGCCGCGCCGAGCGCCTCGCGGCAGGCGTCGTCCGCGCGGGTGACGAGGACGCCGTCGCCGCGGGCCGCGATGCGCTCGGCGATCGCGACGACCTGGCCGACGGTCTTTCCCTGCGCGAGGACCACCTCGGGGAAGCCGTGGCGCAGCCCGCGATGATGGTCGATCGTGGCGAAGGGGAGCGCCTCGTACGGCGCGAGGGCGAGTCGCTCGAGCGCGGCCTCCGCATCGAGTCGGCCGGCCGCGACCTCCTCGAGGACGGAGCGCACGCGGTCGCGCATCAGGCGTCGGCCGTCTCGAGCTCCCGCTCGTCCGGCTCGTCCGCCCGCGCGCGCTCGCGGATCTCGTCGCGGCGCGCGAGGTAGTCCGCGAAGATCCCCTCGATCTCGGAGAAGTCGTTGACGAGGTGCAGCGCGCGCCGGAGGTCCGCCGAGCCGGGGAGCCCCTTCACGTACCAGCCGAGGTGCTTGCGGAACTCGATCGCCGCACCGCGCGGATCGGCCTCGTAGGCGCGCACCATCCGCGCATGGTCGAGGGCGATCGCGAAGCGCTCCTCGACGGGCGGCGTCGGCGGGACCGGAGTGCCGTCGAGCATCGCGCGCGCCTGCGCGAAGATCCACGGCTGGCCGAAGGAGCCGCGCGCGATCATCACACCGTCGCACCCCGTGTCGCGATGCATGCGGACGGCGTCCTCCGGCGTCTTGATGTCCCCGTTGCCGATGATGGGGATGTCGAGCGCCGCCTTCACCCGCGCGATCTCCTCCCACCGCGCCTGCCCGGTGTACATTTGCGTGCGCGTGCGCGGGTGGAGCGCGAGCGCCTGCGCACCGGCATCCTGGCAGCGCAGCCCGATGGCGACGGGGTCGCGCATCTCCTCGTTCCAGCCGCTCCGGATCTTCACCGTGACGGGGAGGTGCGTCCCCGCGCGCACGGCACGGATGACGTCCTGGACAAGGTTCAGGTCGCGGAGGCATCCCGACCCGCCGTTGCGCTTGACGACCTTCTTGACCGGGCAACCGAAGTTGATGTCGATGTACTCGGGCGCGAAGACCTCGGTCACGAGGGCGGCGGCGTCCCGCATGGCCTCCGGCTCGGCGCCGAAGATCTGCACGCCGATCGGGCGCTCGTCGTCGCCGAAGCGGAGCTTGGCGATCGTCGCCTCGTTCTCGCGGCGGATCCCCTCGGCGCTCAGGAACTCGGTCACGACGACGTCCGCGCCCCAGCGGCGGCAGAGCCGCCGGAACGGCGACTCCGAGACGCCGGCCATCGGCGCGAGGAAGAGCGGGACCGCGGAGCGGGTCGGATACGGAAAGCGCATCACGATGGAAGATACCGAGCCGCTCGGAGGCGTGCAACGTGAAGATTTGACACGACTTGCCGTGTCTGGTTAACTTCGCGGGTCACGAATGCGACGCCTCTTAGCGCCCGCGGTGCACGACGACCACAGGGGACCCCGATAGATGGAATTGCGCGAGTTCTTCTCCGAAGATGCGATCAAGCTGGAGCTGGACGGAAACACGAAGGACGAGATCCTGAAGGAGCTGATCGGGCTGCTGAAGCTCGACGAGAAGTCGGAAGGGATGCTCTTCAAGATGCTGAAGCGGCGCGAGAACCTCGGCTCGACCGGGATCGGCCGCGGGATCGCGATCCCGCACTGCCGCTCGCTCGTCGTGAACAAGCTGCGGGTCGCCTTCGGCCGGAAGCCGCAGGGTGTGGACTTCCGGGCGATCGACGAGAAGCCGGTCCACTTCTTCTTCCTGATCGTCGCCCCGCCGCTCGAGGTCTCGAACCAGTACCTCCCCGTGCTCGGGAAGATCGCCCAGTTCAGCAAGGAGTCCGACGTCCCGTCGCGACTGCTTCAGCTCAAGGAGCCGAAGGAGTTCCTCGCGCTGCTGGAGGAGAAGGGAGTCTGACGGCGGGGACCAGGGACCGGAGACCAGGGACCGGAGGGTGCGGCTCGGGAGACGGAGTGCGGCACGAGATCATCGCCGCTTCCACTCCGCCCTTCCGGTCCCCGGTCCCCGGTCCCCCGTCCCCCGCCCCCCTCACTCCCACTCGATCGTCGCCGGCGGCTTGGAGCTGACGTCGTAGACGACGCGGTTCACCCCGGTCACCTCGTTGATGATCCGGTTCGAGATGCGGGCGAGGACGTCGTGCGGGAAGGGGAACCAGTCGGCCGTCATGCCATCGGTGCTCGTGACCGCGCGGAGCGCGACGACGTTCTCGTAGGTGCGCAGGTCCCCCATCACGCCGACGCTGCGCACCGGCAGCAGCACGGCGAACGCCTGCCAGATCTCGTCGTAGAGGCCCGCCTCGCGGATCTCCTCGAGGTAGATCGAGTCGGCGCGGCGGAGCACCTCGAGCGCGTCCCGCCGCACGTCGCCGAGCACGCGGATGGCGAGGCCGGGACCGGGGAACGGGTGCCTTCCCACCATCTCCTCGGGGAGGCCGAGCTCGCGGCCGACGTTGCGGACCTCGTCCTTGAAGAGCTCGCGCAGCGGCTCGATCAGCTCGAACTTCATTCCGGGCTTCAGGCCGCCGACGTTGTGGTGCGTCTTGATCGTCACCGACGGGCCGCCCTTCGGCGACGCGCTCTCGATGACGTCGGGGTAGAGCGTCCCCTGCACGAGGAACTTCACCCCGTCCCCGACCTCGGCCGCCGCATCCTCGAAGACGTCGATGAAGGTGTGGCCGATGATCGTGCGCTTGCGCTCCGGATCCGAGACGCCGGCGAGGTTGTCGAGGAAGCGGTCGGCCGCGTCGACCGTGCGCAGGTCGATCCCCAGGTGCGCGCGGAAGGTGCGCTCGACCTGCTCGCGCTCGTGGAGCCGGAGGAGCCCCGTGTCCACGAAGATGCAGGTGAGCTGGTCGCCGATCGCGCGGTGCACCAGCGCCGCCGCGACCGAGGAGTCCACGCCCCCCGAGAGTCCGCAGATGACGCGCGACGAGCCGACGAGCGCCCTGATCCGGTCGATCTCCTCGGCGATGAAGGCGCCGGGCGTCCACGACGGTTCGGCGTGGCAGACGTTGAAGAGGAAGTTGCCGATCAGCTCGGCCCCGCGGGGAGTGTGCGCCACCTCCGGGTGGAACTGCACCGCGTGGATCGGCTTGGCGCGGTGCCGCATGGCCGCGATCGGCACCGTCGTGCTGCTGGCGGTCACGACGTAGTCCCTCGGCGCCGCGTCCACGTGGTCGCCGTGGCTCATCCAGACGTTCATCCGCTCGCCCTCGGCGAATCCGTCGAAGAGCCCCTCGGCGCGATCGACGACGAGCTCCGCGCGTCCGTACTCGCGCTTCCCCGCCCCGACGACGGCGCCTCCCTCGAGGTGGGCGACGAGCTGCATCCCGTAGCAGATGCCGAGGACCGGCGCGATGTCGAGGAGCGCCGGGTCGGCGGTCGGCACGTCCTCGCCGTACACCGACGACGGGCCGCCGCTGAGGATGATCCCGGTGGGCTTCCACTCGCGGATCCACTCGACGGTGCGCGTCGGGGGGTGGATCTCCGAGTACACGCGCGCCTCGCGCACGCGCCGCGCGATGAGCTGGGTGAACTGCGAGCCGAAGTCGAGGATGAGGATGCGCGATGACATGCCCTAGTGTCCTTCCAGCTCCACGAACTCCACCTGCTTGGTCTCGAGGTCGAGCAGCGCCGCGGTGGCGGCGCCGTACAGCCAGCCGCATCCCTCGCCCGGATTCACGATCAGCGACTGGCCGCGCGAGCGCACCTCCTTCCGGTGCGAGCAGCCGCAGACGATGACCTCGTGCCCCTCGATCGAGCGCTCGCTCACCTCGCCGACGTCGTGCACGAGGAGAATGTGAGTCCCCGCGAGCTCGATGCTGTGCGGGGACTCGTAGAGCTCCGTCCCCATCCCGCGCGCCGCCGCGGCGCGGAGCCCCTCGCGGTCGCCGTCGTTGCGGCCGAAGACGCCGGCCATCGCGATGTTCGCGTCGAGGATCGGCGCGAGCGAGAAGGGGGAGCAGTAGTCGCCGGCGTGGAGGATCATGTTCGCGCCTCCCGCCTGGAGGCGGCGCACGAGCTCCGCGATCGCCGGGACGCGGTCGTGCGTGTCGGCCAGCAGCCCGATCCTCATCAGGCGGTCCTCCAGTCGAGGGAGATGCGCTCGTGGCGCACGAGGTCGTCGAACGTCTCGCGCTCGCGCACGACGGCGAAGGCCGCGCCGTCGACGAGCACCTCGGGCGGCCGCGGGCGCGAGTTGTAGTTGGAGCTCATCACGTGCCCGTACGCGCCCGCCGTGTGGACGACGACGAGGTCGCCCGGCGCGACGTCGTCCATCTCGCGGTCGAGGGCGAGGAAGTCGCCCGACTCGCAGATCGGACCGACGACGTCCACCGTCGCGCGGCGGCCGCTCGGCGCCAGCGCCTCGATGCGGTGGTACGCCTCGTAGTGCGACGGCCGGAGCAGGTCGTTCATGCCCGCGTCGGTGACGAGGAAGTCCTTTCCGCCGCTGTGCTTCCGGTAGAGCGCGCGGGCCACGAGCACGCCCGCGTTGCCGACGAGGAAGCGCCCGGGCTCGAGGACGATCTCGAGCCCCGTCGGGCCGAGGAGGCGCGAGACGAGCCGGCCGAAGGCGTCCACGTCGGCGGGGGGCTCGTCGTCGTAGGTCACGGCGAGGCCGCCGCCGACGTCGAGCGTGACGATGTCCGTCGCGCCGGCGCGCCGCAGCGACTCGACGAGCGCGAGCAGGCGCGCGACGCCGTGCTCGTACGGCGCGACGTCGGAGATCTGCGAGCCGATGTGCATGTCGAGCCCGACGAGGCGCACCCCGGGGAGCGTCAGCGCGAGGCGCCCGACGTCCTCCGCCTGATCGGAGGGGATGCCGAACTTCATCCCCTTGCTTCCCGTGTTGGTGTACGGGTGCGGCGTGTCGACGTCCACCTCGGGGTTGACGCGCAGCGTGACGGGGACGTGCACGCCGAGCCGCCGCGCGACCTCGTCGAGCAGGCGCAGCTCCCCCTCGGACTCGACGTTGACGAAGCGCACGCCCGTCTCCGCGGCGAGCCGCAGCTCCTCCTCGGTCTTCCCCACGCCGCTGAAGACGATGTCCCGTCCGGCGAAGCCGGCGAGCAGCGCGCGGCGCAGCTCGCCGCCCGAGACGATGTCCACGCCGGCGCCCAGCTCGCGCAGCAGGGCGAGGATGGCGAGGTTGGAGTTCGCCTTGACGCTGTAGTGCAGCCTGTGCGGCACGCCGGCGAGCGCGCCGGCGAGGCGCCGGTACTGCGAGCGGATCGCGCGCGCGCTGTACACGTAGACCGGCGTCCCGACGGCGGCGACGATCCCCTCGAGCGGCAGCTCGTCGACGAACAGCGTGCCGCCGCGCCGCGCGATGCCGGCGTGCCCGCCCGCGTCGCCGCGGAGCGACGGCGGCGTCAGTACGCCTTCGCCCACAGCGCCTCCACCGTCGCCGCTCCGCCGCACCGGAGGCACGTCGCCGGCGCCTCGGCGGAGCGGAACTCCTCGTCGGGGAGGACGCGGATCGTCGCCTTCGTCTCCTCCTTCACCTTCGCCTCGCACTCCGCGCTGACGCACCAGCCGGCGTAGACGAACGCGCCCTCGCCGTCCATGAGCTCGCGGAAGCGGCCGTAGTCGGCGAGGCCGCGCACGCTGTTCCGGTCGAGCCGCTCGCGCGCCGCGGCGAGCATCTCCGTCTGGATGCGCGCGAGGAGCTCCTCGACCTCCTCGCCGATCGCGTCGAGCGAGACGGTCTTCTTCTCGCCGGTGTCGCGGCGCGCGAGGACGGCCTGGTTCGCGGCGAGGTCGCGGGGGCCGAGCTCCATGCGGAGTGGGATCCCCTTGAGCTCCCACTCGTAGTACTTCGCCCCGGGCTTCATCCCCTCGCGCGCGTCGAGATGCACGCGCAGGCGGTTCGGCTCGCGGCGCTCCCAGTCGCCGAGCTCGCGCTGGATGCGCGTCGCGGCCTCGAGCACCTGCGCACGCTCCTCGTCGGAGCGCCAGATCGGGACGATGACGAGCTCGATCGGCGCGAGGAGGGGCGGGACGCGGAGTCCCTTGTCGTCGCCGTGCGTCATGACGAGCCCGCCGATGAGCCGCGTGCTGACGCCCCAGCTCGTGTTCCAGGCGTGCTCGATCGTCCCCGCCTCGCTCTGGAAGGTGAGGTCGAACGCCTTCGCGAAGTTCTGCCCGAGGTTGTGCGACGTGCCGGCCTGGAGCGCCTTGTTGTCCTGCATCATCGCCTCGATGGCGTACGTGCGGAGGGCGCCGGCGAACTTCTCGCTCTCCGTCTTCCGCCCCGTGATGACGGGCATCGCCATCCACCCCTCGGCGAAGTCGCGGTAGACGCCGAGCATCCGGCGCGCCTCCTCCTCGGCCTCGTCGTGCGTGGCGTGGGCGGTGTGCCCCTCCTGCCAGAGGAACTCGAGCGTGCGGAGGAAGAGGCGCGTCCGCATCTCCCAGCGGACGACGTTCGCCCACTGGTTGATGAGCAGGGGAAGGTCGCGGTAGCTCTGCACCCATTTCGCGAAGGAGGCGTAGATGATCGTCTCCGACGTGGGGCGGACGACGAGCGGCTCCTCGAGCTCCTTCCCACCGCCGTGCGTGACGACGGCGGTCTCGGGCGCGAAGCCCTCGACGTGCTGCGCCTCCTTCGCCAGGTAGCTCTGCGGGATGAAGAGGGGGAAGTAGGCGTTGCGATGCCCGGTGGCCTTGAACATGTCGTCGAGCGCGCGCTGCATCCGCTCCCAGATGCCGTACCCCTCCGGGCGGATGATCATGCATCCGCGCACGGGGGCGTAGTCGGCGAGCTGCGCCCGCAGGACCACCTCGTTGTACCACGCGCTGAAGTCGGCCGCGCGGGTCGTCAGCTTCTTGTCGTCTGCCATGTGGTCCCGGCGCGCCGAAGCGCGCGTCAGTGTTCCGCTGCCGGGCTAGGCGCCGGCGAGCCACTCCTCGAGCCGCACCGTGCGCTCGGTGCCGTCCTCCAGCGACCGCACCATCACGTCGCCCTTCCCGCCCGCGGCGCGGAGGACGACGAAGGCCCGTGCGCCCGCCGACTGCGCGGCCCTCCGCTGCTTGTCCACCTTCTGCGCGCGAAGCGCGTACTCGACCGACCGCCCGCGCGCCCGCAGCGCGGCGGCGACGCGCACGACGTCGATCTCGCTGCCCTCCCCCTCCCCCGCCACCCAGTAGTCCACGCCCCCCTCCGTCGCGCGCATCAGCCCGCGCGCGCGCAGCAGCTCGCCGAGCACGACGTCGCCCATGCCGAAGCCGAGCGCCGGCAGGTCGGCGCCGCCGAGCGCCGCGAGCAGGTTGTCGTAGCGCCCGCCGCCGCAGATCG
>DASUSM010000192.1:0-8935 GCA_036375115.1 Gemmatimonadaceae bacterium
AGACGGGGAGGCGGGACGCGCGCGGCGCCGTCCCCCACCCGCATTCCCGCGTCGACCGTCAGCGGCGGCCGCCGCCGATGCTGACGCCGAGCTGATAGACGACGAGGTTCGTCTCGCTCTCGATCGGCGTGTAGGTGAGCCCGCCGCCGCTCGTCTCCTCGATGCTCCCCTCGCGGAGGTAGCGCGCGCGGCCGTTGGCGTGGTAGCGGGCGCCGAGGTCGATCGAGACCGGCGTGTCGCCGGTGGTCACCGGGATGTAGAGGCCCGCGCCGCCGGTCCAGGCGTAGGTCACGTCCTGGAAGTTCGTGCGGCTGTCGAACGCCTCGTCGGTGTAGCGACCAGAGAGGGAGGACTGCGTGAAGAAGTACCCGAGGCCGACGGTGCCGTTGAGGTAGGGGCGCAGCGGGCCGGCGGGGGAGGTCACCTGCGCGCCGACGCTCGCGGCGAGGATGTTGTTGCTCGTCGTGATCTCGAGGGGGAAGCCGGCGTAATAGTCGTACTCCGTCTCGTGTCCGTAGACGATGTAGTCGAGGCCGACGCGGATGCCGAGCGCGCCGCTCGGCTCGACGGGGACGACGACGTGGAGCGAGCCGCCGAAGCCCGCATCGACGTACTGGGCGAACTCGCCGACTGGTTGGGCGACGACGAAGTCGAGCCCGAAGCGCCCCTTCCACGGCTCGCGGAGGTCGGCGGCCTCGTCGCCGCCGACGCGGCGTCCGTCCTCGTCGAAGATCTGCGCGGCGGCGGACGCGGGGGCGGCGGCGGTAGCGAAGAGCAGTGCCGCGCCCAGCGCTGCGGCGCGAGTCGCGCGACGGGCGGGGGCGTGGATCGGGGACGTCATGGCGGGGGCTCCGCGGAGGGTTGGGACGCGTGGTGTCGGGTCGGTGCCGGCACGGTGACGCGCGTCGCCGCCACGATAGCGGGGCGTGCGAGGGGGCGTCAAGCGAGCGGCGACGCTCCCCCGATGCACGCGCGAGGCCCGGCCCTGGGGGCGGGGCAAGTCGTTGTCGGCGCGCGGCATCGGCGGCGCGGAGGAAGGCGCGTGGGGACGGGCTGTGCCCCGCCGGTGACGTGCCGTCGTACGGCGGACGGGACAGCGCCCGGACGCGGCGCGGCCGGCGCGCCGGGCGGCGGCGGTCGGGTCGCGGGGGAGCCGGATGCGACACGGCCCCGCCCGGGTGGGCGGGGCCGTGCCGTCGTGCGTGGATCGCCGGAGCGATCTTAGAACATGATCCCGAAGGAGATCGGGATGACCTTCGTCGCCTCGTCGTCCGTCATGATGTGCGTGTAGCGCGCCTCGACGAAGGACTGGAGGCCGGCGAGCTTGAACTGGATGCCGGCGCCGCCGTTGAGGCCGAGGTCGGTGCTCGAGTCCTCGAGGTCACCCATCTCCGCCGTCGAGCGGTACATGCCGAGGCCGCCGATGACGTACGGGCGGACGGCGACGCCCGCGAAGGCGTGCACGGCGTTGACCGAGACGTTCAGCGTGTTGACGGAGAGGTCGGCGCCGTCGACGCCATCGAACATCGTGTACGCCAGGTCGGCGCGGAGCGCGACCGGGAGGACCGGGACCTTGAAGCCCATCGCGGCACCGATGTGGTAGCCGTTGTCGACGACATCACCGAAATCGCCCTGGGGCGCGGTGAGACCGGCGGCGACACCGAACACGGGGCGCTGGGCCTGCGCGACCGACGCGAAGGCGACGAGCGCGATGGCAGCGAGACGAATCGACGTGCGGAACATTGGTACTCCTGGTTGCGTGTGGTCCTGCGGTGGCGGGAACTGCCTTAGGAGGGAGACCTGCTGAACTGCGGGCACTGCACACTTCCGAACGCTCTGCACGTTCGTACTAACGGACGAGGACACTTCGGGGAGGTCACGCGAGCCGCGGTCACGCCGGGACGAGTGTGGAGATCGCCTTGCTCGCACTCGCGACCGCGCGCTCCGCTCTCCGTGCTATTATTCTCCTTCGTCGCGAGGAACATTCACCGTGCGCCGCGGTGTCGCGGTCGGAGTAAATATCCTCACCAACGAGGAGAATTAGTGAGCCGATCGTATTCCGTTGCCACCGTTGCCTTTGCCATCGGCGCGGAGACCAAGTGGGTGGACAATCTCCTCGCCCGGCACGATGTCCCGGGGGTCGTCCGCGGCGGGCGCGGCGTGGAGCTCGCCGTCTCCGGAAGCGGGCTGCTCGTCGTCGCCGCGCTCCACCGGCTCGTCGCGGCGCTCGGTGCCCCGATCGCCGCGGCCCTGCCGCTCGCCGCGCGCCTCGCCGCCGGCCCGCACGGGGAGGTCGCCGTGGACGGCGTCCTCGCCTTCCGGCTGGACCGCGCGGCGCTCGAGCGCGAGCTCGCTGCCCGCCTCGTCGATGCCGCGGAGGCGCTCGCGCCGCGGCGCCGCGGCCGCCCGCCGCGGCGCCGCGCCCGCGCGGGGTGATCCGCCGGAGCACGCCGGCGCCGGCACCGCGCCCGGGCGACTCTCGTTAGGCGCCGAGGCGCGCGCGCGACGTGACGACGGTGGTCACGACCGGTGCGCGCTGGCGGACGCGCGCGCCTGGCACCGCGTGTCGCCGCGGAAGCACCGGGGGCGACGTCCGCTCACCCCTCCCGCAGCGCGCCGAGCACCATCGGCAGCGCGCCGATCAGCCAGACGATCCCCGCGGCGATGTAGGCGCGCGCCTTCGGCACGGCACCGGTCACGTGCAGCCCGATCGCGAGGAGCGCCGTCACCCAGAGGGTGAAGAGGTCCAGCCGGCCGGCGAGCTCGTACATGACCGGCGAGACGGCCTCGCGGTCGAGGAAGCGCGCGAGGCTCAGCGAGACGCCGTACTTCGGCTCGATCGCCTCGGGGCTCAGCACCGCCCCCTGGACGTTGCGCACGATCCAGTCGAAGACGCGCGGGAACTGCGCGTACGTCCCGACCATCAGCGCCTGCCCGAGCGTCTGCGTGCTGTCGAAGAGCTTGCCGACGAGCCAGAGGACGAATCCGGTCAGCATCGCGACGATCGGGATGACGATGATGCTGAAGATCACGCCGAAGCGCTGGAAGCCGCGCATCTGGTCGGCCATCTCCTGCGTCATCTGCGGGTTGTCGCGCATCGCCGCGGCGATCTGGCGGTTCATCTCCGCCGTGTACATCGGCTCGAGGTACGTCTGGGAGAGCCAGAACAGCAGCGAGAGGACGATCGTGATGACGAGGAGCGCGAGCCCGAAGCGCCCGTCGCGGCGGCGCTCGAAGACCTGGCTCGGCGCGTAGTAGATGTCGATGAAGTCCTCCCAGACGGAGGCCTTCGCGGTCGGTGGGGGCGCGGTGTCGGCGGCGGTCATCGGCGGGAGGGGCTCTGGCGGCAGCGGCGCTGCGCGCGTGGGCGACCGGACAGCAGGCGCGACGATCATACGGCGCACCGGCGTGGAACGCAAAGACGCGTCCGGCCGCCGCCCACCCCTCCTTCTCCCCCGCGCGCCGCTTAACTTTCTCCCGGGCCCCACTTTTCACAGGAATCCCGGTTTGTCCTTCGGTAGACGCAGAGCGACGGTGACGACGGACGTCGGCGGCGTGGCGGTCGGATCCGCCGCGCCGGTCGTCGTGCAGTCGATGACGAACACGGACACGGCCGATGCGGCCGCGACCGCCGAGCAGATCGCCGCGCTCGCGGGCGCCGGGTCGCAGCTCGTGCGCATCACCGTGAACAACGACGACGCCGCGGCGGCCGTCCCCGAGATCGCCCGCCGCCTCGCCGACATGGGCGTCGCCGTGCCGATCGTCGGCGACTTCCACTACAACGGCCACCTCCTCCTCACGAAGTTCCCGGAGACGGCGCGGGCGCTCGCGAAGTACCGCATCAATCCCGGCAACGTCGGCGGGAAGCGGCGCGACGAGCACTTCCGCACGATCGTCCAGGTCGCCGTGGACAACGGGAAGCCGGTGCGCATCGGCGTGAACTGGGGCTCGCTCGACCAGGACCTGCTCACGCAGATGATGGATGCGAACGCGCGCCGCCCGGAGCCGCTCGACTTCCGCGACGTCTACATCGAGGCGATGCTCGAGAGCGCGCTCCGCTCGGCGGCGCTCGCCGAGGAGGTCGGGCTCGGACACGACCGCATCATCATCTCGGCGAAGGTCTCGCAGGTCCCCGACCTCGTGGACGTCTACCGCCGGCTCGCCGCGCGCTGCGACTACCCGCTGCACCTCGGCCTCACCGAGGCGGGGCTCGGCACGAAGGGGGTCGTCGCGAGCACGGCGGGGCTCGCGATCCTCCTCGCCGAGGGGATCGGCGACACGATCCGCGTCTCGCTGACGCCGCGCCCCGGCGGCGACCGCACCGAGGAAGTGCAGGTCGCGCAGCAGATCCTCCAGTCGCTCGGACTCCGCAGCTTCACGCCGCAGGTGACGTCCTGCCCCGGGTGCGGGCGCACGACGTCGACCTTCTTCCAGCGCATGGCGGAGGACATCCAGACGTACCTGAAGGAGCAGATGCCCATCTGGCGCGGGGAGCACCCCGGTGTGGAGACGATGACCGTCGCCGTGATGGGGTGCGTCGTGAACGGTCCCGGCGAGTCGAAGCACGCCAACATCGGGATCTCGCTCCCCGGGACGTTCGAGGAGCCGAAGGCGCCGGTCTACGTGGACGGCAAGCTCGTCACGACGCTCCGCGGCGACGGAATCGTCGCCGAGTTCCTGCAGATCCTCGAGGATTACGTGGACCGCACGTACCCCTCGAGCGCGACGACGACGTCCCCCAACTCGTCCATGATCGGCGCGACGAAGCCGACTTCGGCCAGCCGGTCGTAGACGCGGCGGTACCAGCGCACCGTCTCCTCGGGGCCGCGCTTGAAGCGGCTCCAGACCGACTCCGGGAAGGCGGTGCGGCGCAGGTCGGCGAGCAGCGAGCCGCCGTTGTGGATCTTGTCCGCGGCGCAGACCCACCGCGCCCGCGCCGACGCCGCGCCGAGCCGCTCGAGGTAGTCGGACTTCCGCTCCTCCCAGTCGAGCTCCACGTCGTTCTCGTCGCGCTTGCGCTCGGTCACCGAGAGCACCGACTCGAGGACGTCCGCGCCGAACTTGTCGCCGATGCGCTCGACGAGCATCTCGCGCGAGTAGCCATCGCGCACGCAGTCCTCGACCACGTCGTGCAGGATGCCGGCGACCACCGTCTCCTCGTCCTGGTCGTAGCGCGTCAGGATGAGGGCGACGTTCGCCGGGTGCGTGAAGTAGGGGACGCGCGTTCCCTTGCGCACCTGCTGGTCGTGGTGCTTCGCCGCGAAGGCGAACGCGTGGTTGATGCGGTCCGAGTAGCCGGGGGGCATGGGGCCAAGATAAGGGAAGGCGCCGTGAACGAGGAGGGCGGCGGGAGACGGGAGCAGGGCGGCGCGCCGCCCGCCCGGCGCCGTGCTCACCGTCCCGCGAACCAGCCGACCATGCGCTCCAGCGCGCGGCGGTCCTCGTCGTCGAACGCGCCGATGCGCTCGGAGTCGATGTCGAGCACGGCGATCAGCTCGCCCGCGCGGTTCGTCACAGGGACGACGATCTCCGAGCGCGCGCGCGCGTCGCAGGCGATGTGGCCGGGGAAGGCGTGCACGTCCTGGACGATGACGGTGCGCCGCTCGGCGGCGGCGGTGCCGCAGACCCCGCGGCCGAAGACGATCTCGAGGCAGCCGAGCGTTCCCTGGTACGGCCCGACGCGCAGGAGCCGGTCCGGCTCGACGACGCGGTAGAAGCCCGTCCACAGGTGACCGAAGGCGTGGTGCACGAGACAGCTCATCGTCGCCATCGCGGCGATCTCGTCGGAGATCCCCTCGAGCACGGCGCGCACGTGGCGCTCGAGCTCGGGGTAGGCGTGCGCCTTGGACTCGGCGCGGAGATCGAGGGTGACTTCGGCCATGGAAACGCGCGCTACGCGAAGCGCGATGTGACGGAGAGGAGAAGGAGGTGGAGCGCGAGGAGGGCGCACCCCTGGACGACGATGCCGATCCCGGCCCCGACCGGCGCGGCCCGTCGGCCGAGCGTCCAGGCGGCGATCGCGAGCGTGACGCCCATTCCAATGTAGCCGGAGTCGAGTCCGACGTTGAGCCAGAGCACGCGGTCGAGCCGCATCGCGGCGACGTAGTCGCGGAGCGCGAGGGTGCGCAGGGAGAGGGCAGCGATCGCTCCTTCGGCGATCCCCCACGCCACGGTCTGGAGCGCGAAGTGACGCAGCAGCCCGGTCCCGGCGTCCGCTCCGCTCGCGCCGCTTGCGTCCGTCCGCTCCCGGGCGCCGCGTCCGCCGGCGACGGCCAGCAGCGCCGTGCCGGCGAGGACGCTGAGCGCGCCCCAGGCGAGCAGGCGAAGGAGGTGCGCCCGCTCGGCGGCGAGCAGCGTGTCGGCCCACATCTCAGGCCCCCGCGCGCGAGGGCGCGTCCCGCTCGGAACCCGGGGCGCGCGGCGCCGCGACGCCGCGCCCCTCCTCCAGCAGGTCGGTCGGCGTGAGGAGGATCGGCGCATCGGTCCTCCACAGCGCCACGCCGCGGAGGCGCGTGCCCGCGTGCCGGAGCGCGGCGGCGTCGGCGCGGAGCGCGGCGACGGCGGTGTGGCCGGCGCGCGCCGTCACCACGACATCGGGCGCGGGGAGCACGCTGTTCGCGGCATCCCTGACCGCGGCGAGCGGCGCGAGCAGCACGACGATGTCGTAGCGTCGCGCCAGGCGCGCGAGGTCGAGCCGCACGCGTGCGGCGAGCGCCTCGTCGACGGGCGGCAGCGCGGCGGCACGGCCGCTCGGGACGACGTCGATCTGCTGGTCGCGTCCGACCGGAGCCGCGGTGATCACCTCCGCCCACTCGGCCGAGCCGGCGAGCACCTCCGCGTACCCCGGCGCGGAGCGGCGGCGCAGCATCGCGGCGATGCCGCACCCCGCGACGTCGGTGTCGACGACGAGCGCGCTGCGCGCCTCGAGCGCGGCGGCGCCGGCGAGGTTCGCGGCGACGACCGCGGCGACCGCCGGCTCGTCGCCGGTGACGGTGACGAACGAGAGCGGCGCGTCGGCGCCGTGGAGCGAGAGCCAGAGGAGCCGGTAGTGGTCCGCCCCCGGATCGAGCAGCGGCGGAAGCTCGCGGTCGCTGCGGCGCCGCGATCGCGCGGGGTCGCGGGCCGCCTGGCGGATGACGGCGAGCGTGCGAGAGGTGGTGACGCGCTCGGCCTCGCGCGGATCGGCGACGCGCGGCCGCCGCAGCTCGCCGAAGAGCGTCGCGCCGAAGCCGATGGCGAGGCCGATCACGAGCGCGGCGGCGAGCCGGGCGACGGGGGGCGCGGCGACGTTCGCCAGCTCCCGCGCGCGCGCCGCGCGGCGGTCGATGTCGGCCATCACGCGGCGCGCGGAATCGAGGCTCCGGGTCGAGACGGCGAGCGCCGCCGCGGCGGCGAGGCTCGCCTGCCGATGCGGCATCGTGTCGAGGACGACCGGAGGGGGCGGGGGCGCGGCCTCGTCGTCGAGCGCGTCGATGCGTTCGCGGATCGCGTCGCGACGACGCTCCGCGATCGCCTGGATCGCGCGACCGATCGTCACCGCCTGCGTCGTCAGGCCGACGAAGGCGGGATTCACGCCGCCGGCGCCGGCGATCGCCTCGCGCTGGCGCTCGATCTCGGTGAGGGAGTCGAGCAGCGCGCGCACGTCGCCGTCTCCGGCGAGCGCCGGACTCTCGGCGAGGGCGCGATAGGAGCTGGTCAGCGGCGCGTTCTCGGCGCGCGTCACGAGGACGTCGAGGGCGCCGAACTCGCGCGCGAGCGAGTCGCGGCGCCGCGCCAGCTCGGCCGGGATCGTGTCCACGGCGACGGACCGCGTCGTCGCGGCGAGGACGGCACGGCGGGCGCGGGCGAGGGCGGAGTCGGCCTCGCCCCTCCGCGCGGCGCGCCGGCGCACCTCCGCGACGAGGGCCGCGGTGTCGGGACGCTCCTCCGGGCGCGGCGCGAGGAGCTGCGCGCGCCGGTCCGCCGACCGCGGGACGAGGACGAGCACGAGGAGGGCGGCGACGAAGGCGAGCGCGGCGACGGCGCCCGTGAAGAGCGGGCGCCGAAGCAGGTTGCGCCCGCGCGATCGCATCCAGGCGATCCGCAGGTCGATCGCGCGCGAACGGTCCGTACTCGAACGCGTCATCGGAAGACCGGGGAGGCGAGCGAGGAGACGTGGGGCAAGGACGCGGCCAGCCGGCGGCGGGCCGAGTCGGGCGGAGTGTCGTGGGGGACGATGGCGACGGGGTGGACGCGTCGCCGCGTCCACCCCGTCGGTCGTGCGCGCTCCGCCGGGCGGAGCGTGCGGCGTTACTCGACCGTGATGACGCCGCGCATGTTCATCGCGAGGTGCGGCGTGCAGTGGTAGTTGTAGGCGCCGGGCTTGATGTTGGCGAAGGAGATCGTGTAGCTCTCGCCGGCGTTCATGAACATCGGGCTCGACAGCTCGGTCATCTGGTTCGGCATGTTGGCCGAGAGCTGCGGCTTCACGTCGGCCGGGATGTCGCCGGGATTGAAGGCGACGTTGTGCGGGCCGCCGGAGACCATCTCGAAGCGGATGCCGTCGCCCTGCTTGACGGTGATGTTCGCGGGCTCGTAGCGGTAGCCCTGCGCGTCGCCGACCATGCGGACGACGTGGGTGGTGCCGGTGATGGGAGCGGCGGACGCCGAGCCGGCAGTGCCGGTGGCGGCGGAGCCGGCCGCGGCCGCGGTGTCGGTGGTGGTCGCCGCTGCATTGCTGCTGGACTCGCCGCCGCCGCAGGCGGCGAAGGCGATCGTGCTGACCACGAGCGCCAGTCGGGTGAACCGCATTGAAGAGCCTCCGGAGCCGTACCTGGTACGACAGAGTTGGTGGTTGCGCTCCGCGCCCGCGGAGCGACATGTGAAACTATTCACAAGGACCGCCCGATGCAATTCGCGCGGACCCGGGCGCCCTCGGCAGGACACATGCCTCCCC
>DASUSM010000193.1:0-6933 GCA_036375115.1 Gemmatimonadaceae bacterium
CGTGCCGTCGCGCCGCGCGCGAAGCGGGCTCGGCGCGAGAGTCCCGTCCGCCCTGTGCTGTCGGTCTGGCTCGTGGGCATCGATGGATCGGTGGCGGGTGGAGCGCCGCGGGGACGAGCGCGGCCGGCTCCGCTCGTGGCAAATAGTCGGTGCCAGAACGGTGCCGCGCATCACTAGCGGCGGAGCGGCGTGCGTGTGCCCGGGGTGCGGCGCCACCAGGTGCAGGGTGCGCGCCACGGCCGAGGCCGCTAGCCGGCGCATCCTCCAGTCGTCGCTGTAAAACCTGGTGCGACAGTCAGTTATGGTCGCGGCGCCAGGCCGAATATCTTCGTAACAACTCCCCTGCCGAGCTCGCCTCAGCTCCCCGAACCCGCTTGCTTTAGAGGTCCCCCAAGAGGAGCCGACACCTTCACCAGACTTCCCAGCGCCGCGCGCTCGATCGCCCTCGCGTGCGCCACGACGGCCTCGATCGCCGTCACCGCGATGCACGTCCGCCCGGTCTTCCTCGGCCGCGAGCCGGTCGTTCAGCGGCTCGTCGAGATGTCCTGGCAGGACTCCACGCACCTGCGCGCGCCGTGGATCGAGGCGGAGCCCGAGCTCGCGACGAGCGATCCGCGCTTCGAGCTCGACCGGCGCGCCTTCGCCCTCGACCTCCTGCGCACCGGCCGCATCTCCGCGGAGCGTGCGGACTCGCTCGCGACCTTCGCGGTGCGCGAGGCGTACGCGCGGAAGGTCCCGCCGGCGCTCGTCTTCGGCGTCCTCCTCACGGAGAACGACGGACTGCGCTCCTCCGCCCGCTCGAACGTCGGCGCGGTGGGGCTCATGCAGATCCACCCGCCGGCCTGGAAGCGCTCGCTCGGCCGCTACTTCGGCACGAACCTGCGCGACGACGAGACGAACCTGCGCTACGGGGTCTACATCCTCCGGCACCTCATCGCCCGCGTCCCCGACTCCGCCGGGATGGGCGACGGATGGCGGACGGCGCTCCTCCGCTACAACGGCTGCGTGCGCGGCACGAACACGCCGAACTGCCACAGCTACCCGGATCTCGTGAAGCGCGAGGTCGAGGAGGGCGCGCTCGCGCTCTGCGGCGGCGCGTCGTTCGAGCAGTGCGTCGCCCAGCCGCTCTGGCTGAGCGTCCGCGAGGACGGCGCGAAGTCGGACCCGACGCTCCGCCTGACGAGGGTCGCCAGTCGGTGACTCCGCGCGCCGAGTCCGCCCCGGCGCGCGGCCGCGGGCACTGGCTCGTGAAGACCGAGCCCTCGAGCTTCTCCTGGGACGACCTCTGGCGCGCGCCGGACCGCACGACGTGCTGGGATGGCGTGCGCAACTACGCCGCCCGGAACTTCATGCGCGACGGGATGAAGCGCGGCGACCTGGTGCTCTTCTATCACTCGAGCGCGGAGCCGCCGGCGGTCGTCGGGATCGCCGAGGTGGTGCGCGAGGCGTATCCGGACCACACGGCGTTCGATCCTGCCGACCCGCACTACGACGCGAAGAGCCGCCCGGACGCCCCGACCTGGATGATGGTGGACATTCGCGCCCGCGACGCGTTCCCCCGTCCGCTCCCGCTCGACTCGCTGCGCGGTGTGCGCGGGCTCGAGAAGATGGAGTTGCTGCGGCGCGGCAGCCGCCTCTCCGTTCAGCCGGTCACGGAGAAGGAGTTCGAGATCGTGCGACAGCTGGGGATGAGCCGCTAGGCCGCCGTCCCGCGGGCGCGCGGCGCGAACCTGCCGCTCTCCCCCGCCTCACGGCACCAGCACCGCCTTCCCGACCAGCTCCCCGCGCTCGACGAGGTCGAGTCCCTCCTGGAACGCCTCCAGCGGCAGCGTTCGGTCCACGACCGTTCGCACGACGCCGCGCGCGACGAGGTCGACCGCCTCGTGCAGCTCCTGGAGCGTCGCGCCGACCGAGCCGAGCACCTGCTGCTCGAAGACGACGAGCTGGATGGGGTGGACGGTGAAGGCGTCCGCGGAGTAGCCGACGAAGACGAGCCGTCCGCGCCGTCCGAGCGCCGCGCTCGCCGCCGTCATCGTCGCGGACGTTCCGACGCACTCGAAGACGACGTCCGCCCCGCTCCCGCCGGTCTCCTCGCGGATGCGGGCGGCGACGTCCTCGGCGGACGCGTCGACGACGACCTCCGCGCCGAGCTCGCGCGCGAGCCGCAGCTTCGCCGCGCTCCGGCCGACGGCGATCACCCGCGCGCCGCGAGCGCGGGCGAGCTGGACGAGACCGAAGCCGACACCCCCCGCGCCGTAGACGACGGTCCACTCGCCCTGCCGCAGCCCGGCGAGGTTGGCCGCATGCACCGCGGTCGTCACCCCGCACCCGATCGGCGCGGCCTCGACGTCGCCGATCCCGGCGGGGAGCGGGACGGCGTTCCGTGCCGGGACGACGGCGTACTCGGCCCAGCCGCCGTCGCTGAGGAAGCCGTACTCGGCGCGCAGCGCGGGGCAGAGCTGCTCGTCCCCGGTACGGCAGTGCCGGCACGCGCCGCAGCCGACGTAGTAATAGAGGATGACGCGCTCGCCGACGCGCGACGCGGGCACCGCGTCGCCGGCCGCCTCGATGCGTCCGACGATCTCGTGACCGAGCGTCAGCGGCGCGACGCCGAGGTTCAGGAGCCCGCTCGTGAAATGAAGCTCCGTGTGGCAGATGCCCGCGGCGGTGACCCGGACGAGGACCTCGTGCGCGGACGGCGCGGGGCGCGGGACCTCCTCGAGGGCGAGGGGACGGCCGGGACCGTGGTAGCGGATGGCTCGCATTGGCGGGTGGGGTGAGGAGCGCGCGGCTCGCGAGGGCGGAGGCGCAATATCGTTTCGCGGGTGATCGAAGTAAATTTCGCGGTCCGGTCGGCGCCCCGAGGGCGCGCGCGAAAGTTGCGACCGGAACCCATCCGTCAATCGTCAGCCGGGACTCGAGCGGCCGCGGGCATCGTCCGGCCGCCGCGTCGGAATACCAGGGAGAACGGGCAATGAGCAAGGTCGAGAAGGCGCCGGGCACCGGGGAGACCGCCACGGGCGCGCTCCAGATCGTGGACAGCCGGACGGGGAACGAATATTCCTCGACGATCCTCGAGCCGGGCACCGAGGGAGACATCGCGATCCGCGGCCTCGACCTGCGCCAGATCAAGCAGGATCCCGGCGAGTTCGGGCTGATGAGCTACGACCCCGCGTTCATGAACACGGCGTCGTGCCGCAGCGCGATCACCTTCATCGACGGCGACAAGGGGATCCTGCGCTACCGCGGCTACCCGATCGAGCAGCTCGCCGAGAAGGCGACCTTCCTCGAGGTCGCCTGGCTGCTGCGCAACGGGGAGCTGCCGACGCGCGCCGAGTACGAGCAGTGGGAGAACGACATCCGCTTCCACACGTACGTGCACGAGAACATCAAGCGCTTCATCGAGGGGTTCCGCTACGACGCGCACCCCATGTCGATGCTCTGCAGCACGGTCGCGGCGCTCTCCTCGTTCTACCCGCAGGCGAAGGACATCTTCGACAAGGAGCAGCGCGACATCTCCATCGTCCGCCTCCTCGCGAAGGTCCCGACCATCGCCGCGTTCTGCTACCGGCACGTGAAGGGGCTTCCCTACGTCTATCCGGACAACGGGCTCTCGTACTCGGAGAACTTCCTCTCCATGGTCGCCCGGATGTCGGAGCCGAAGTACGAGGCGAACCCGGTCTTCACGCGCGCCCTCGAGATCCTCTTCATCCTGCACGCGGACCACGAGCAGAACTGCTCGACGAGCACGGTGCGCGTCGTCGGCTCCTCCCAGGTGGACCCCTTCTCGGCGATCTCCGCGGGGATCGCGGCGCTCTACGGCCCGCTCCACGGCGGGGCGAACGAGCAGGTGCTGCGGATGATCGCGGAGATCGGACACAAGAAGAACATCCCCGCCTTCATCGAGAGCGTGAAGCAGGGGAAGGGGAAGCTGATGGGCTTCGGCCACCGCGTCTACAAGAGCTATGACCCGCGCGCGCGGATCGTGAAGTCGCTCGCCGACGAGGTGTTCAAGCAGGTCGGCATGGACAAGGACCTCGAGATCGCGCACGAGCTCGAGCGAATCGCCCTCGAGGACGACTACTTCAAGTCGCGGAAGCTCTACCCCAACGTGGACTTCTACACGGGACTGATCTACCGCTCGATGGCCTTCCCGACGGACTACTTCACCGTCCTCTTCGCGATCGCGCGCACGGCCGGCTGGCTCGCGCAGTGGGAGGAGATGCTGCTCGACAAGGAGCAGAAGATCGCGCGGCCGCGGCAGATCTACGTGGGGCCGGGAGAGCGGGAATACCGGTCGAAGCTCGGGAAGGGCTGAGGATCGCCTCGAACGGCTCGGCCGCCAGGGTCAGGGTCGGGGACAGGGTCAGGAACGGCGGATTCGGGCATCCCGACGCACGTCCGACCCTGGCCCTGGCCCTGTCCCTGCTCCCCGGGCCGTTCGTCCGACCTCGTACGTCCGGCATACGGCCCGAACCGGGCACTCTCCGCACCTCCTCACCCGCGCCGTGCAGACGAGGGCGCCGAGCTCCATCAGCGCCTGGTTGTGCGTCCACGTCGCGCGCCCGGTGCGCGGGAGCGAGCGCGCGGCGAGGTCCCAGACGAGCCGCGCCCCCGTCCCGCGCTTGACGTCGACGCCAGGCGCGAAGACGCGGCCGAGCACGCGCGCGACGTTGGTGTCGACGAGCGGGGCGCGCACCTCGTAGGCGAAGGAGGCCACCGCGCCCGCGGTGTAGGCGCCGATCCCCGGTAGCGCGCGCAGCGCCTCCGGCTCCCGCGGCAGCGTGCCGCCGTGCGCGCCGCGCGTCACCGCGCGCGCGAGCCGGTGCAGGTTTCGCGCTCTCGCGTAGTAGCCGAGCCCCGTCCACGCCTCCATGACGCGCGCCGGCCGCGCGCGCGCGACGGCGTCGAGCGTCGGGAATCGTGCGAGAAACTCGTGATACTTCGGCACGACCCGGCTCACCTGCGTCTGCTGGAGCATCAGCTCCGAGACGAGGACGTGATAGGCGTCGCGCGTCCGGCGCCACGGCAGGTCGCGCGCCTTCGCCCGGTACCAGCGCCGCAGCCGGCGTCCGAACTCGCGTAGCGTCGGTGTGTCCGGGTCGCCTGCCACAGGCGGGGTCACGGCCGCCCTGGCCGCGACGGGCGATGCATCGGATGATGCGCGGACCAGATCGGCGCGACGGACCTCTCGCGTCGCCGAGAGCCGAGCGCCGAGTGCCGAGCGCCGGCCTCGCCCGCCGAGCGCCGAGCGCTGAGTGCCGGCCTCACTCCCCGAACGCCCCGGCCCCCACGAACAGCCCATCCTCGATGCCGATGCGGTGGGCGAGGAGCAGACCGACGCCGACGCTGACGACGCCTGACGTGACGCGCAGATACGGCGCCGCTCCCGGGAAGCGGCTCGACATGTACGACGCCGGCGCGCCGATCAGCGCGGTGATCAGCATCATCCCCGCGACGGTGCCCAGCCCGAACAGGAGCAGCGCGCCCACAGCCAGGAGCGGCGACTCGACGCGCGTGAGGACGTAGAGCGCGACCGCCGCCGTCCCGGCCAGCCCGTGCACGAAGCCGACGACGAGCGGGCGCATGCGGCTTGCCGGGGCGGCCGGAGGCGCCGCGTGCGCGTGGCGGTGCCGCACGATGTTCGCGACGCCGAGCGCGACGAGCATCAGCGCCACACCGAACTCCAGCGCGAGGGCGAGGCGCGGGGGGACGACGACGCGGAGCGCGACGATCGCGCCGCCGAGCAGCAGGAGCGGGACCGTGTGGCCGACGCCCCACAGCGCGCCGATCAGCCCCGCGCGACGCACCGAGCGCTGATCGCTCACGATCGTCGTCACGGCGACGACGTGGTCCGGGTCGCCCGCGTGGAGCATCCCGAGGAGGAAACCGCTACCGAGGAGGGCGAGCGCTTCGAGCATGCGGTGTGCACGAGTTCAGGCGTGGCCGCGACGGCGGCGCCACGTCCGGACGAAGATAGCCGGTCCGGTCGGTCGACGCACCGGTAGCGAATGCTCAGCGGGCCGCAGCCATCCCGATCGTCGGGGACGACGGGGGCGCGACCGCTCCGCCATCCCGTACGACGATGAGCTCCAGCGCCGACGCATGCAGGTCGAGGAACCGCCGCGCGTCGAAGGGCACCGCATCGTTCGCCGCGGCCAGCGCGACCTCGTCCGCGACTCCGGCCGCGAGGAGGAAGTCCCTCGCCGGTCCGTTCCGCGGTGTCGGGGACCAGGCGAGGGTGCGCGGCGCCAGCTCGCGGCGCGCCAGCCACGCGAGGAACGCATGCTCGGCGCGGCGCTGGAACACTCGGCAGGACATCACGAGCGCGCGCGCGCCGCCATCGGCTCCGATGAGGCAGGCGAGGATCTCCCCGTGCGCGCCGTGCCGGTCCTCGAGCGACGCCGTGTAGAGCCGCCCGCCACGCGCGAGCTCCTCGTCCACCTGCGCATCGTCGAGCCGCAGACCATTCAGGTTGAACTGATTCGTCTTGTTGACGAGCTGTACGGCCCGCGTCCGATCGCCCGCTGTCCGGTCGAAGACGGTCAACGTCATGCGGAGGTCGCGCAGGAACTCCGAGAGGTCGGCTCCCTGCGCCGTCGCGGGTGCCATGCCGGCGAGCCGCGCGCGATAGAGCTCGGTGCGCGCGCGGTCCTCGTCCGTCACCGAGACCCGCGGGAACGCCGACCGCAGCTCGCCGATCAGCGCCGGCAGTCCATCGTCGCGAGCGGGGAAGGGCAGGCAGCGGACCTCCGGTAGGACGGCAGAGACCTCCGCGAGCTCGACCGGGTTGTCGTCCACGAAGACGAAGGCGTCGAGCCCGAGATTCAGGCGCGAGGCGAGCTCGCGGATCTGTGCCGACTTCGCATGGTAGCTCGCCGCCACCACGGCGAAGTCGTCCTCGCCGAGCAGCATCCGGCCGCTGCGCAGCGG
>DASUSM010000194.1:0-3595 GCA_036375115.1 Gemmatimonadaceae bacterium
CTCGATGCCGAAGGCGATGCACGCCGACCATGCGGGGGAGCCGTCGGGGAGGCGGATGCCGAACGCCTCGCCGAAGTGGCGCTCGTGGAGGTTGAACGACGCCGCGGCGATCGTGTCGCCGTCGCCGGCGTCGAGCCGCAGCTCCTGCTTGAGCTCCTTCAGCCGCTGGATCAGCGCGCGGCCGCGTCCGGTCGGCATGAAGAAGGGGTCCTCCGCCGGCTCGACGACGCCCGCCAGCCCGAGCTCGGCGGCGAGTGCGCGCGCCGCCTCGGCGCCCGCGTCGCGGAAGCGCAGGCACTCCGCCTCGGTGCCGATGCAGACGACCTCGCGCATCGTGAAGGCCCACCCGCGCTCGAGCGCCGCGTGACGGTCTCCCTCGTGCCGCCAGCAGCACCCCTGCGCCGTCACGAGACGCGGCGCTTGCACGACCGACCCGGCGAGGGCGGCGAAGACGTGCCAGCAGACGGCAGGCGGCAGCGCCGCGGCTGCCGGCGCGCCGGATGCCGCCGCGGCGCGCGCCGGCGCGGCGTCGGAGGCGATCCGCTCGAGCGTGGCCTCGTCGTCGGGGAGGTGCGACGCCAGCGTCAGCCACTGCGGGAAGGAGGCGAAGTAGCCCGCGCGCTCGAGCGTCTCGAGCGGCAGCGCGGCGGGGACGCGCCACTCGTCCCCCGTCTGCCGCGCGCAGAGCGCGGCGATGCGCGCCTCGATGGCGCCGAGCCGGCGCAGCGTCCCGCCGCGGAGCCCGACGATCCCCGGCGCCGGCTCCCACAGCTCGCCGCGCTCGGCGAGGGCGCGCACGATGCGCTCACGCCGCCGCATGGCCTTCCTCCCGGACGAAGACCTCGGCGATCCGCGCCACCGTGCGGAAGTTGTCGAGTCGGATCTCGACGTCCGCGATCTCGCGCCCGATCGCGCGCTCGGTCCAGGCGATGAGGTCGAGCACCCGGATCGAGCTGACGATCCCGCTCGCGAAGAGCGGCGTCTCGGCGGTGACGACGACGCCGGGCGGCGCGAGGCGCGCCGCGACCCACTCGACGGTGCGCTCGACGAAGCGTGCGCGCTCGCTCATGCCGCCTCCCGCGCCGGGTGCGCGCCGACGAGCGCGTGCACCATGCTCCCCCAGAACGACGCGACCGCGGGCGCCGTCGCGCCGAGCAGCGTGTCCGCGCCGGTCGTCTCGAAGCGCTTCGGGTAGGCGAGCTGTGGGACGAAGTGCCCGAGCGAGCGCACGGCCTGGCGCACGCGCACGCTCCCCGCGTCGTCGATCGCCGACTCGAAGAGCCGGTACGTCGCGAGGTCGGTGAGCACGGGGCGCGCGATCCCCTTCTGCCGCCACGCCGGTGACCGCTGGAAGGCGTCGTAGCTGACGTCCAGCAGCTCCTCGAGCGGCATCGCGCCGCGCCCGGCGCAGAGGTGGAAGGTCTCCCCCTCGACGTAGGGGGCGAGCGCGGCGCGGGCGATGCCGCGGGCGGCGTGGTCCGCCGTCACGACGTCCAGCGCGGAGTCCGCGGTCGCGGGGAGCATCGCCGCGAGCCCCCCGAAGTACAGGCGCAGGGCGCGGTGCACCGCGTTCACCTGCGAGATGCGCCCGCTCGCGTCGTCGCAGACGACGGTCGAGGGACGCGCGATCGTCCAATCGCCGCGCGCGGCGCGCACGAGCACTTCCGCCTCCGCCTTCGACCGCTCGTACGCGTTGATCCAGCCGTCGGCGGCGACGGCGCGCTCGGGGACGACGCCGGTGCGCGCGCCGGCGACGAAGGCGGTGCTGACGAAGACGAAGCGCGTCACGCCGTGCCAGCCGGCGGCGAGGTCGAGGAGTCGACGCGTCCCCTCGGTGTTCGTCGCCCGCGCCTCGTCGAGCGTCTGCGAGAACGACGTCGTCGCGGCGCAGTGCACGACCGTCGTGACCTCGCGCGCGAGACGCGCGCGGACGGCGGGGGCGATGCCGAGCCCCTCCGCGCCGACGTCGCCGAGGACGGGGACGACGGCGGGAGAGTCGAAGACGGCCGGCGCGCGCACGAGCGCGTACACCGCGCGCACGTCCGGGTCCTCGAGCAGGCGTCGGACGACCCGGGCGCCGAGCAGCCCGGTCGCGCCGGTGACGAAGCAGGTGATCCGCATCGCTCAGGCCTCGAGCGCGAGCCCGGTCCAGTGCGCGCCGTAGCCGTAGGCGAAGAGCAGCACCTTGTCGCCCGGGCGCACGGCGCCGCCGTCCAGCGCGTCGCGCAGGTTGATGAAGTTGTCCCCGGCGAGCGTGTGGCCGATGCGGGGGATGTTGTCGCCATAGAGCCGCGCGTTCGGGAGCGCCGCGAGGCGGAAGAGGATCTCCCAGCTCGTCGCGCTGACGTTGTGCGGCATCACCCAGTCCACCTGCTCCGCCGTCCACCCGGCCTCGGCGACGGTGCGGCGGATGACGTGGGCGGCGGTCGGGAAGTACGACGCCATGACCTCGTCGCGCATCGCCGAGGCGCTCCAGTAGTAGCCCTTCGTCACGGTCACGCCGGCGGTGATGCGGTTGCGCGCCGCGTTCCGCTCGACGAGCACCGCGCAGGCGGCGTCCGAGGTGCAGTTGGTGATCGCCTCGCGCCCGGCGTCCGACGGATAGAACTCGCTCGACACGCAGAGCACCCGCTCGAGTCCCTCGGCGATGCAGAGCGCGCGGGCGAGCCGCACGGCGCCGAGGATCGCCGTGCAGGCGAGCTGGTCGAGGCCGAGCACGGACGCGCGCTCGAGGCCGAGGTCGAACTGGAGCCGCGTCGCCGGATACTGGAAGCGTCGCTCGTCGCAGAGCGCCCGCGCGCCGGCGAGCGCGTCGCGCGGCCGCGAGAAGGCGATCGAGCCGGGTGCGCCGCCGTAGAGCAGCGCGTCGATGCTGCGCGGGTCGATGTCGTGCTCGCGCAGCAGCGACTCGGCGGCCGTGCGGGCGAGGTCGTACGGCGTCTCGTCCACCGCGATGCGCACCCGGTCGAAGCCGAAGCGCTCGAGCATCCCGGGATCGGACTCGAGCGATCCGGCGGCGGCGAGCTCGCGGACGCTCGACGACCGCGCCGGGACGGCGTACGAGACCGCGGCGATCCCCGGGGCGGCGGTCATCGCTCCTCCTCGAGCACGACGGTCGCCAGCACGTAGCCGGCCCACGGCGCGGCGAGCGACGCGGCCGCGCGCCACCGCGTGTCGCGGAAGAAGACCGCGCGCAGCTCGCCATCGGCGTCGAGGTCCAGCTCGAGCTCGTGGAAGGCGACGCTCCCGTCGAGCGCGAGCGCCTTCCACGCCGCCTCCTTGAGCGCCCAGAGCAGCGCGCCGCATCGCTCGGCGCGCTCGCGCTCGCCGGACGTCAGGAACCAGCGCTCCTGACCCGGGGCGACCGCGCCGAGCCGCTCGATGTCGATGCCGACGTGCGCGCCCGCGGGGGCGGCGATGGCGGCGGTGCGCCCATCGCGATGAGTGAGCGAGACGGCGAGGGGGATCGCCGGCGCGTCGGCCCCCTCGGCGCGGATGCGGGCGAGCGGGGGGCGCCGCGGAGAATGGCGGATCTCGACCCGGACGCGCTCCCCGGCGAGGCGGCGGACCGCCCGTCGCACGGCGATGCGCGAGG
>DASUSM010000195.1:0-5628 GCA_036375115.1 Gemmatimonadaceae bacterium
CTAGTCCCCCACCCCTGCCGCCTTCAGCGCCCGCTCCATGTCCTGCTCCAGGTCCCCCACCTCCTCCACGCCGCACGAGAGCCGCACCATCCCCTCGGTGATCCCGAGGTCGCGGCGCCGGGCCTCGGGCACCGAGGCGTGCGTCATCGACGCCGGGTGGGAGATGAGGCTCTCGACGCCGCCGAGCGACTCGGCGAGGGAGAAGACGCGGACGGCCCCGAGAAACTTGCCCGCGCGCGCCTTCGTGCCGAGCTCGATCGAGATCATCCCGCCGAAGCCGGACATCTGCTTCCGCGCGAGCGCGTGCTGTGGGTGCGAGGCGAGCCCCGGATAGATGACCCGCTCCTCGCCCAGCCGGGCGGCGAGCATCGCCGCGATCCGGCGGCCGTTCTCGTCGTGGCGCGGCATGCGGAGGTGGAGCGTCTTCGTCCCGCGGAGGGCGAGCCAGCAGTCGAAGGGGCCGGGGACCGCGCCGCCCGCGTTCTGGATGAACTGCAGGCGCTCGGCGAGGGCGTCGTCGCGCACGATCGCGATCCCGCCGATCATGTCGCTGTGCCCATTGAGGTACTTGGTCGTCGAATGGTAGACGACATCCGCGCCGTGCTCGAACGGGCGCTGGAAGCAGGGCGTCGCGAAGGTGTTGTCCACGACGAGGATCGCACCACCGCGATGCGCCACTTCGGCGGCCGCCGCGAGGTCGGTGATCCGCATCAGCGGGTTCGTCGGCGTCTCGACGAGCACCATTTTCGTCGCCGGCGTCATCGCGTCGGCGATCCGCTGCGGATCGCGCGTGTCCACGTAGGTGAACGCGAGGCCGTAGTGCTGCAGGATGCGGTCGAAGAGCCTGAAAGTCCCGCCGTACACGTTCTCGCCGCAGACGATGTGGTCGCCGGCGCGGAACATCTTCATGATCGAGTCGATGCACCCGGTGCCGCTCGCGAAGGCGAAGCCGTGACGGCCGCCCTCGAGGGCGGCGACGTTGCGCTCCAGCGCCTCGCGGGTGGGGTTCTTTCCGCGGGCGTACTCGTAGCCCTTGTTGACGCCCAGCCCCTCCTGCACGTAGGTGGAGGTCAGATAGACGGGCGTCATGATCGCGCCGGCGAGCGGCTCGGGCCGCTGGCCGGCGTGAATCGCGCGGGTGCCGAAGCCGCTGTCGAGGTCGTCGTCGAAGACTCGCGTCATGCGGAGGTCCGGTGAGCGGGTGGGTGGGGTCGTCGAGTAACTTAACGGCGCGGTGCGGCGCGGGCGAGCCGCGGCCGGTCCGATGCGAGAGACGAGCGAATCCTGAATGAGCGCCAACGGGGTGATAGGGCACGTGGGTGGAACGGCGACGGCGGCGGCACGGCCCGACCGCCGCTGTCTCGTCGTGGACGACGAGCCGCGGCTGCGGCAGGTGCTCGTGCGCCTGATGGAGGCCGACGGCTTCACCTGCGCCGAGGCCGGCACCGGGACCGAGGCGCTCGCCCAGCTCGCGCGCGAGGAGTTTCCGCTCGTCGTCTCCGACCTGCGCATGCCGCAGATGGACGGCTTCGAGCTGCTCCAGCAGGTGCGCATCCGCCATCCCGACACCGCCGTCGTCATGATCACGGCGGTCGCCGACGTGGACGTCGCCGTGCGCTGCCTCGCGATCGGCGCGATGGACTACCTGACGAAGCCGTTCCACCTCGAGGAGGTGCGGGCGCGCGTGCGGCAGGCGATGGAGAAGCGCCGCCTCCTGCTCGAGAACCGCGACTACCAGCAGCGGCTGGAGGAGAAGGTGCGCGCGCAGGCCCGGCGCCTCGAGGACCTCTTCTTCGCCAGCATCCAGTCGCTCGCGCAGGCGCTCGAGGTGAAGGACGCGTACACCCGCGGCCACTCGAGCCGCGTCAGCCAGTACTCGGTCGTCATCGCGCACGCGATGGGCCTCGACGACGACACCGTGCGCCAGGTCGAGCTCGGCGGACACGTCCACGACATCGGCAAGATCGGCGTGCGCGAGGCGGTGCTCAACAAGCACGGCCCGCTCACCGACGAGGAGTACCGGCACATCATGTCGCACCCGGTCGTCGGGTGGGAGATCCTGCGCCCGCTGCTCCGGGAAACGCCGCTCGCCCTCGCCATCGTCCGCTCGCACCACGAGCGAGTGGACGGGACGGGGATCCCCGACGGCCTCGCCGGCGAGGCGATCCCCCTCGCCGCGCGGATCGCCGCGGTCGCGGACTCGCTCGATGCGATGACGAGCGGCCGGCCCTACCGCGCGCGCTCGATGACGATCGGTGATGCGCTCGCCGAGATCCGCCGCTGCGCCGGGACGCAGTTCGATCCGGACGTGGTGCACGCCTTCGGCGCCGCCGTCGAGCGCGGCGAGATCGCGATCGTGCCGCGGCTCCCGACTCCCGCCCTCGGCGTCCCGCTCGTCACGCCGCTGCGGAGAACGGTCTAGCGAGGCGGAGGATGGGGCCTGGGGGGCGAAGCGACGGGGGGATGGGACCCGGGGGGTAAGAGGTGCGGCGAGGAACGACCGTGGGGCGCGCGTCGCGCAGCGACTCGCTCCCCACACGACATCCGCACCCCCAGTCCCCACCCCTACCCCCCGTCTATCTCCACCTCGCTCGGCTGCTTGTATCCGCTCAGCCGCGCCTCGCACCAGCGGCGCACCTCGTCCTCGGTCACGCTGCCGGTCACCGTGACGCCGATGTCGTGCTCGCGCGACGGCTCCGGGATGGCGCGCACGCGCACCGCGCGCACCCCCGGCATCGCCGCGATCGCCCGCTCGATCTCGCGCGGATAGATGTTGAAGCCGTTGCGCGTGAACATCGGCTTGATGAGCCCGCGGAAGGTGACCGCGCCGTCGGCGCCGCGCGCGCCGCGATCGCCCGTCGCGAGCCAGCCGTCGCGCAGCTGGAGCCCGTCCTCGCCGCCCGAGACGTAGCCGCGAAAGACGTTGTCGCCGCGCACCGCGATCTCCCCCTCCGCGCCGTCGGGAACGGCGCGGGTCGTCCCGGGCTCGTGGATCTCGACCTCGACGCCGGGAAAGGGGACGCCGAGCGTCCCGGGGCGATTCGGCTCGTCGACGCGGTTGAAGAGGCAGACCGGGCCGCCCTCGGTGAGGCCGTAGCCCTGGCGCAGGTCGACGCCGGTCGCCGCGAGCCAGCGCTCCTGGACCTCCGCGGCGAGCGGCGCGCCGCCGCAGATGCAGAGGCGCAGCGCGCGCGGCTGCAGCCGGCCGTCGCGCCGCTCGAGCGCGGCGAGCATGGCGAGATAGATCGCCGGCACGCCGACGACGATCGTGATGTCCCGCTGCTCGAGCGCCTCGATCGCGCGGAGCGGGTGGAACCGCTCCATCGTCGTCACGGACGCGCCGGCGAGCAGGGGCGCGTTGGCCGTCACGGTGAGACCGAACAGGTGCGCGAAGGGGAGGAGCGCGAGCGCGTGATCCTCCGGGCCGAGCCGCGCGGCCTCCACCGTGGAGCGCGCGTTCGCGAGCAGGTTGCGGTGGGAGAGCACGGCGCCGAGCGGGCGCCCGGCCATCGCCGAGGTGTAGACGACGGCCGCCTCCTCGTCGCGCCCCGCGGTCCCCGCCTCGCCGGCGACGCGGAAACCGTGCGTCGAGAGCGAGACCTCGGCGCTGCCGCCGTTCGCGATCACCCGCGCCGAGCGCGGCGCCTCGTCGAGCAGCACGCGCACGATGCCGTCCGGCACGCGTGGGGCGAGCGCCGCGGTCGTGAACACCGCGCCGACGTGCGCATCCGCGAGCTGGTAGGCGATCTCGGTGCTCGCGGCGAGCGGGTTGACGAGGACGGCGCCGCGCCCCTCGCTCGCCGCGAGGGCGACGAGGAAGCGGGACGAGGCGGGGAGGAGGATCCCGGCGCGGCGGCCGGAGAGCGCCCGGACGAGCGGCGCGGAGCGCTGGAGGAGCGCGAACCCCGCGGCGACGAGCTGCGGCGTCTCGTGTTCGTCGATCGTGCCCCCGCCGGCCGCGACGGCCAGCGGGAGCAGGGAGAGCGGGTCGGTCACAGGGTGAAGCGCGTCATCGACCCCTTGAGCCGGGTGGCGATCTCCGCGAGGTGCTGGCTGGACTCGGTCACGTGCGTCATCGACGAGGTCTGCTCCTCGACGACCGCGCTGACCTGCTCGGACGTCGAGGCATTCTGTTCGGCGACGAGGGCGATCGACTCGATCTCGCGGGCGAGCGCCTCCGCCTCCGACTTCTGCTGCTCCGCCGTCTCGACGATTCGCAGCACCGCGCTCCGGCTCGCCTCGATCTCCACGCCGATCTGCTGGAGCGCCGATGTCGAGGCGCGGATGACCGACTCGCCACCGGCGACGCTGTCGCTCACCTGCATGATCCGCTCCCCCGTGCGCAGCGCGACGGCGCGGATCTCGGCGGCGAGCTTTCGGATGTTGTCGAGCGCGCGCTGGCTCTCGGCGGCGAGCTTGCGCACCTCGTCGGCGACGACGGCGAAGCCCTTGCCGTTCTCTCCCGCGCGCGCCGCCTCGATCGCCGCGTTGAGCGCGAGGAGGTTCGTCTGGCGGGCGATCGAGGCGATCGTGTCCGAGATCTTCGTGATGCGCTGCGACTTCTCGCCGAGCTCGGACACGGCGGGGACCGCCTCGCGGGTGACGGCGGTGATCGCCGCCATGCTCTCGAGTGCCTGCTCCGCCGCGGAGGTGCCGCGGCGCGCCGAGTTCGCGACGACGTCGGCGGCGTTCTGGGCGCTGCGCGCGTGGTCGGCGACGGCGGTGGCGCGGCTCGCCACACGGGTGGACGTCTCGACGATCGTCGTGATCCCCTTCGTCTGGACGGCCGCCGAGTCGGCGATCGAGTGGGCGGCCGACGCCACCTCCTGCGTCGACGCGCTCATCTCCTCCGCGCCCGAGGCGAGCTCCTCGGCCGTCGCCGCGACTTCCGTCGCGCCGCTCTCAATGTCGCGCAGGAGGATGCGGAGGCTCGTCGTCATGCGGCGGAAGGAGTCGGCGAGCCGGCCGATCTCGTCGTTCGACGCCCACGCGAGGTCGGCGCGCAGCGAGCCTTGGGCGACGGCCTCGGCGTGCTGCGAGACCGCCTCGATCCCGCGCGTCAACCGGATCGCGAGCCACCACGCGAGGGCGACGGCGAGGATGAAGGCGATCGCCGACCACGAGATGAAGCTCACGATCTGCTTCCAGAGCGCCTCGAGGAAGTTGTCGGCGCGCAGCGTCGTCACGACGAAGCCGGCGGTGGACCTGTCCTCGCGGACGATCGGCGCCGCGGCGACGATCACCTTGCCGTCCATCCCGACGACGACGCCGGTGTAGGCGCTCCGGTTGAGCTGCATGCTGTCGGCGAGCTCCGGGGGCGGCTCGAAGCGTCGCGCGTACTGCGGCGCGTTGGCCGGCCACGCGGAGTGCAGCAGGTATCGGTAGCCGTTCCCCTGTCGTCGCACGACGGCGATGCCGTCGGAGAGCTCGCTGAGGTTGCCCCCGTTGGCGAACCAGAGACGGCGCAGGCGGTTCTTGCCGTAGCCGAAGGTCTCCGTGTCCATCCCGCCCGTGGCGGCGATGACGTCGAGCGACTCGGCGGGGATGGCGACGCTCGCCGAGCGGGCGATGGCCGCGAGCCGCTCACCGTGCAGGCCGGCGAGGCTCGCGCGGCTCTGGCTGTAGACC
>DASUSM010000196.1:0-22564 GCA_036375115.1 Gemmatimonadaceae bacterium
CGTGGCGCGACGCTTCGAACACGCACACGGCGCCGTGCTCCGCGGATCTCCGCGCCTCCGCGTGAAACACACCGCCACCATGCGGCGTCGTCCACGCTTCCCTCGCCGGCGCGGCGCGCCGTGATCAGCCGCCCGGATCCCAGGCGCCCCGAGTCCGGCCCGCCCCGCCGGCCTTCTCAGCTCGCGAGCCGCCGCTCCGCCTCCGGCGCCGGCGTGATGGGCTCCGACTCCGGGCTCGGCGCGCGCTCGACGCGCGTCTTCGCGCCCGAGACCGCCGTCGTGATCAGCGCCACCGCGGCGACGATGACGCCCGCGGCGAGGAGGACGCGCGACGTCACCGGCTCGTCGAGGATCAGCCAGCCGAGGAAGACCGCGACCACCGGGTTCACGTACGCGTACGTCGCCACGCGGGAAGGCGCGACGACGCCGAGCAGCCAGATGTACGCCGTGTAGCCGACGAGCGAGCCGAAGGCGATCAGGTACACGAGCGCGAGCATCGAGGCGAGCGTCACGCCGGCGAGGTCGAGCCGCGCGGCGTCTCCCGTCACGAGGCTGAAGACGACGAGGAGGGCGCCGCCCATCAGCATCTGCGTCGCGCTGCCGAGGAGCGGGGTGTCGCCCGACTTGTGCCGGCGCGAGTAGAGCGAGCCGATCGACCAGGAGAGCGAGGCGCCGACGAGGACGAGCGCGCCGAGCGTGTCGATGCGTCCGCCGCCGAGGAGGCTCCCCGGCTCGACGAGGATCGCGAGCCCCGCGAGCCCGAGCACGACGCCCGCCGTGGTGCCGAGCCCGGGGCGCGTCCCGCCGCGCAGCCACTCGAGCATCACGACCCAGAGCGGCACGGTCGCGACGAGCAGCGCCGCGACGCCCGACGCGACGCGCTGCTCCGCCCAGACGACGCCGCCGTTCCCGCCGAGGAGGAGGAACCCGCCGACGATCGCCGCGGTGATCCACTGCCGGCGCGTCGGCGCCGGCGCGCCGCGCGAGCGCGCCCACGCATAGAGGAGCCCGCCGGCGACGAGGAAGCGCACGCCCGCCATGAGGAAGGGGGGCATCGTGTCGATCGCGATGCGGATCGCGAGATACGTCGACCCCCAGACGACGTACACCGCGGCGAACGCGGCGAGGATGCGGGCGCGCGACGGCGCGGCGGAAGCGTGCGGCATGGCGGAGAAAGCTCGCGAGGGGCGAATTGGTTTCCAAGCCGGCGGGGCCGTCGCGCGGCCCGATGAGCTGCGTGCGACCGCGACCCCTCCCGCCGTCGCGACACGGACTCGCCCGGCACCCCCACCCGTCACCCGCACGGCCTCGCGTGGCCGAATCCGGCGAGTCGCCACTCCGGCACCAAAGAATGAGGAATCGGATGCATCCGATCCATCGGATGCATCCGATTCCCTTTTTCGTCGATGCCGGCCCGAGCGGCCGTCCTCCGCGGATCTCCGCGTCTCCGCGTGAACCCCACAGCAACAGGGGGAGCCTTCCCGTCAGAGATGGCTCCCCCCTTCACGCGAGTCCCGTCCGCCCCGCCGAGCGCCGAGCGCCGAGCGCCCAGGGCCCGCCCTACCCCCTACCACGCCCGCTCCTCCTCCTCCAGCTCCTTCCGCAGCTTGAGGTAGCTCTCCCACCGCTCCCGACTCGCGCCGCCGCTCTCGACGAGCGCGCGGACGGCGCAGCCGGGCTCGACCTCGTGCGCGCAGTCGGCGAACCGGCACTCGCCGAGCACCGGGCGGAACTCGGGAAAGCAGTGGTCGATCGACGCGGCCGGGAGACCCCACAGCCCCACCTCGCGCAGCCCCGGCGTGTCGCAGACGAAGCCGCCGCCCGGGATCGGATGCAGCGACGCGCCGACGGTCGTGTGGCGTCCCTTGTTGACGCTCTCGCTGATCTCGCCGACGCGCAGCTCCACGCCCGGGAAGAGCGCGTTGATGAGCGACGACTTGCCGACGCCGGACGGTCCGGTCAGCGCGGAGACGCGGCCGCGGAGCGTCTCGCCCAGCGCCGCGAGCCCGAGGTCCGCCTTCACGCTCGTGAAGTGCACCGGGTAGCCGATCCGCTCGTAGAGCGACCAGCGCGCGCGCGCCTCGTCGAGCCCCACGAGCTCCACCTTGTTGATCACGATGCGCGCCGGGAGGTCGTTCCCCTCGGCGATGACGAGAAAGCGGTCGAGCATCCGCGGATGCGGTTCCGGCTTCGCCGCGGCGAAGACGACGACGACCTGGTCCACGTTCGCGGCGACGATGCGCTCGCCGTGCGCGCCGCCCGGCGCGCGCCGCGCGAGCCGCGAGTGGCGCGGCAGGATCTCCGCGATCGACCACACGTCGCCGCCGCGCGCCTCGCGCTCGATGACGACGCGGTCGCCGACGGCGAGCTTCACCGTCTCCCCCTCCTGCTTGAGCCGCCCGCGCAGCGACGCGTCGCGCGTCTCCCCCTCGTCGGTGCGCACGCGCCACACGCCGCCCGTCCCCGCGAGGACCGTCCCGCCCCGACGGTCAGCCACGGGACACGCTACGCGTCATCGGACTCGTCCCGCATCACGTCCCACCACCGCCGCGTCGGCTGGCCGCCGTAGTCCCCGCGCACGAGGCGGTCGAGCGCGGTCTTCGCCTCGAGGAGGGAGATCGCGCCGAGCCGCGCCCGCGCCTCGGCCTCGCTGGCGCCGTGCGCGAGGAACGCCGTCTCCAGATGCCCCTCGACCCCCTGCGCACCCAGGCGACGCCAGCGGAGGAAGAGGAGGAACGCACCCCACGGCCGCTCGGCATCGCCGGTGCGCTCCGCCATGATCTCGACGCTGTACGACATCCCGTCGGAGCCCTCGAACGCCGCGGGACGGTCGTGGACGGCCATGTAGCCGCCGAGCGTCGATTCGTCGCCCCGGGAATGGTCGGGGGGGATGTGTCGGCCCGGCATGGCGCGGCGCGGCGGGTGGACGCTACCGGCGTCCGCCGACCATCTCCTTCAGGATGTTGCCCGTCATGAAGGCGACGTTGGCGGGGCGCTCGGCGAGCCGGCGCATGAGGTACGGATACCACTGCGTGCCGAAGGGGACGTAGACGCGCATGTTGTATCCCTCGCGGACGAGCCGCTCCTGGAGGTCGCGCCGCACGCCGTACAGCATCTGGAACTCGAACCGCTCGCGCCCGATCCCGCGCTCCGCGGCGAAGCGCTTCGCCTCGTCGATGATCGACTGGTCGTGCGTCGCGATGCCCGGGTAGTTGCCGTGCTCCATGAGCGCGTGCATCGCGCGCACGTAGCTCGCGTCCACGTCCGTCTTGTCGGGATAGGCGACCGACGCCGGCTCCTGATAGGCGCCCTTGCAGATGCGGACGCGCGCCTTGAGCTGGTTGGCGTGCTCGACGTCCTCCATCGTGCGGTAGAGGTACGACTGCAGCACGATCCCGACGTTCTCGCGGAAGTTCGGGTAGAGCCGGTGCTCGAACAGGTCGAGAGTCTGCTGCGTGTACCGGCTGCTCTCCATGTCGAGGCGCACGAAGCTCCCGTAGCCGCGCGCGCGCTCGAGGATCTCCTGCACGATCGCGACGCAGAGGTCCTCGGAGATGTCGAGCCCCATCGCGGTGAGCTTGAGCGAGACGTTCGCCTGCAGCTTCGCGGCGTGGATCCGGTCGAGGATCGTGAGGTACTCGCGCCCCGACGCCCGGGCCTCCTCCTCGTTGTGGACGCTCTCGCCGAGCAGGTCGAGCGATGCGGTGATCCCCCTGGCGTTGAGCCCGCGGACCGCGGCGATGGCATCGTCGATCGTCTCGCCGGCCACGAACCGCCTCGCGAAGTGGCGCGCGAGGCCGTTGCGCCGCACGAACCTGAAGACCTGGGGCTGTTCGGAGAGATAGAGCAGCGTGCGACGGAGCATGAGTCTCGGGAATGGGGCGCCGGCGGCGGAGCCGGGGAGAATATACCGTAACGGACGAGGGAGGCGGGAGGCGGAAACGGGCCCCTCCCACCCTCGCCCGAAACCACGCAACCCTTTTCCGCGATACGTCATCTCAGGTAGCGGACGGCCGACCAGGGGCAATGGACGAACAGCTTCTCATCCAGCGAGTACGCGCCGGGGATCCGGCGGCGGAGCGGGCGCTCTACGATGCGCACGTGGACCGCGTGTATCGCCTCGCGTACCGGATGGCCGGGGAGGAGGAGCTCGCTCGCGAGTTCACGCAGGACGCGTTCGTCCGGGCCTTCGACCGGCTGCACACCTTCCGCGGCGAGTCCGCGCTCGGGACCTGGCTGCACGCGATCACGGTCAGCGTGGCGCTGAGCGGCCTGAAGCGGCGGAAGCGGATGCAGACCCGGGAGACCACGCTCGACGCGGCGTCGGACGTCGCGAGCGGGGCCCGGCGGGCGGAGCCGGATCTCGCGGCCCGGATGCGCGCGGCGATCGATGCGCTCGCGGTCGGCTACCGGACGGTGTTCCTGATGCACGACGTGGAAGGGTACACGCACGAGGAGATCGGCGCGGCGCTCGGGATCGAGGCCGGCACGTCGAAGGCGCAGCTTTCGCGCGCCCGCGCCCGACTCCGGCAGGCACTGGCGGACTTCGCCGGGGAGTGGACGGCATGACAGACGATCGACTGATGTGGGGGGACGACCCCCTCGACGAGAACCTGCGCGAGGCCGCGGCCCGCTATCACGAGCCGGGCGCGGTGCCCCGCGACGCGATGTGGGCGCGGATCGAGGCGCTGCGGGCGGCGGCGCGCCCGACGATGGCCGGCGACGCCGCATCCGGAACGGACACGCCGCGCGTGATCCCGCTTCCCCTCCCCGGCGTGCAGCGGAGCGGGCGGTGGTGGCCCCGCTACGCCGCGGGCACGGCCGCGCTCGCGGCGACGCTGCTCGTCGGCGTCCTCATCGGGCGCGGATGGCAGGACGGGGGCGCGGGCGCGGGGGTCGCGAACGTCCCCTCGGCGGGGACCCCGATCGGGGTCCCCGGCGGCGCTGCGCCGTCGGGACCCGCCGCCGGAGCGGCGGGCGAGGCGGCGATCGACGAACCGGAAGCGGAGCACGGACGGATGGTCGCCGGGCGCCCGGCGCCCGGCGACCGGGGGAGCACGCGCGCCGGGGCGACGACCGCCCCGGGCGGCGCGGAGTCCGCGGGCGCCGACCGGATGGTGCCCTACCGCCTCGCGGCGGTGCAGCACATGAGCCGCGCCGAGGCGCTGCTGACGACGTTCCGGGTCGGCGCGCGCGCCGGCGAGGTGGACGCGGCGATCCAGCCGTGGGCGCGCGACCTCCTCTCGGGGACGCGCCTGCTGCTCGACTCGCCGGCGGGAGACGACCTCGAGTTGCGCGCGCTGCTCGGCGACCTCGAGCTCGTGCTCGCGCAGATCGTCCAGCTCTCGGCGCAGCGCCGCGCCGAGGAAGTGCAGCTCATCGACCGACAGCTCGACGCCGATGGCGTCATCACACGGCTGCGCACGGCCGTCCCGTCGGGGACGATCGCGCGCGGCGCATAGGAGAGACCGATCATGCGACTGCTGACGATGGCGCTCGTGACCGGGGGCGCCCTGTTCGTGGGCGGCACCACCGGCGAGATGGCCGCCTGGCTTCCTTCCGCCGGCGCGCCGGCGGCGCTCGCCGCTCCCGCGGCGGACCCGGCGCTGCGCGAGCTCCCCCCCGCGCCGTGGAGCGCCGCCGATCCGGCGGACTCGCTCTACCGGCTCGCGCGCGAAGCGCTCGGCGGCAGCGACTACGCCCGCGCGGCTTCGCTCTTCCGCCGCATCCACGAGGAGTTCCCGCGCTCGGAGTACGCCGCCGACTCCTACTACTGGGAGGCGTTCGCGCTCTACCGCCGCGGCGGGAGCGACGACCTCCGGCAGGCGCAGACCGCGCTCGACGAGCAGCGCCGCCGCTTCCCGCGCGCGGGGACCCGCGGCGACGCCGACGCCCTCAGGGCGCGGATCGTCGGCGCCCGCGCGCGCGGTGGCAACGCCGAGGCCGCGGAGTCGCTCGTGAAGGGCGCGGACGACGCGGCGACGAGCTGCCCGGACGAGGACGACGACGAGCGGATCGCCGCGCTCAACGCCCTGCTCCAGATGGACGAGGAGCGCGCCGTTCCGATCATCGAGAAGGTGCTCGCGCGCCGCGACGAGTGCTCCGTCGCGCTCCGCCGCAAGGCCGTCTTCCTCCTCGCGCAGAAGCAGGACCGGAACACCGAGGACGCGCTCCTCCGCGTCGTCAACACCGACCCCGATGCGGATGTCCGCGAGCAGGCCGTCTTCTGGCTCTCGCAGGTGCAGACGGACCGCGCGGTCGAGGTCCTCGAGCAGCTGCTCTCGAGCGCGACGGAGCAGGGGATCCGCGAGAAGGCGATCTTCGCGCTCTCGCAGCAGATGCGGAACCCGCGCGCGGCCGGATCGCTGCGGCGGCTCGCCGGGGAGAGCGGCGCGCCGGCCGAGCTGCGCGAGAAGGCGATCTTCTGGCTCGGCCAGCAGCGGAGCGGAGAGAACGCGCAGTTCCTCCGGGAGCTCTACGGCCGCCTCGACGACGAGGAGCTGAAGGAGAAGGTGATCTTCTCGATCTCGCAGATGGGCGGCGACGAGTCCCGGCGCTGGCTCATGACCGTCGCCACCGACGGCGACGAGCCGATCGAGATGCGCAAGAAGGCGCTCTTCTGGGTCGGGCAGTCGAACGGCGGCACGGAGCTCGACGAGCTGTTCGACCTCTACGGACGCATGAGCGAGCGCGAGATGAAGGAGCAGCTGATCTTCGTCTACTCCCAGCGGAGGGAGACGAAGGCGGTGGACAAGCTGATGGAGATCGCGCGGACGGAGCAGGACCGCGAGCTGCGGAAGAAGGCCGTGTTCTGGCTCTCGCAGTCGCGCGACCCGCGCGTGGCGGACTTCCTCCTCGAGGTGATCAACCAATGACGCGACGCATCGCATCACCGGCACGCGGGGCGGCGGCCGCCGTCCTGCTGATCCTCCTCCCGGGCACGGCCGCGGCACAGGCGCTCGCCGACCGCGTCGCCCGCGCCCCGGATGGCGAGGTCCGCTTCAGCTTCGCCGCGCGCGAGGGAATCTGCGGCAACGGGGAGAACTCGATCCGCGACGTCCAGCGCGGCTCGAGCTACGGGTACCACCGCTCGGGCGACGAGTCGTGGGAGTACGACTGCGAGTACGGCCCGGTGCGCATCGCGCTGACGAAGGACGGCGAGCGGATCACGCGGCTGCGCGCCTACGTCGGCGGACGGTGGCGCGGGACGCCGGCGACCGATCTCGGCACGGTGTCCGCGCCCGAGGCGGCGCGGTGGCTCGTCGCCACCGCGCGCCGGGCCGACGGCAAGGTCGGCGAGCGCGCGGTCTTCGCCTCGACGATCGCCGACAGCGTCGAGGCGTGGCCGGAGCTGCTGCGGCTCGCCCGCGACGAGGGCGTTCCGCGCGGCACGCGCCGGAGCGCCGTCTTCTGGGTCGGGCAGGCGGCGGGCGACGCCGCGACCGCGGGGCTCGACTCGCTCGTCGACGACGCCGACGCCGACCTCGAGGTGCGCGAGCAGGCGGTCTTCGCGCTCTCGCAGCGCCCGCGCGACGAGGGCGTGCCGGTGCTCATCCGCCTCGCGCGCACGAGCCCGAGCCCGTCGATCCGGAAGAAGGCGCTGTTCTGGCTCGGCCAGAGCGAGGATCCGCGGGCGCTCGCGCTGTTCGAGGAGATCCTCACGCGTCCATGAGGGAACGAGGGTGGCGAGGCGGGGGAGGGTCGGTCCTCCCGCCGCCCGCCTCACTCGACGGTCAGCGGGCGCCGAACGCGTCGATCGCGCGACCGATCGGGTATGGCGCGCCGGCCTCGACGTCCACGACGCCCCACGTCACCACCCCGTCATCGCTCTCCGGCTCGAGCAGGTAGGCCGCGAGCCGCCCCAGCGGCTGGGCGACGGGCACGACCCAGGCGCCGGCGGGAATCGTCTCCACGGCCGTCGCCCAGCGCCCGCGCACGCTCGTCTCGCGGTGTCCCTGGAAGGGTCGCTCGGCGCGCGCGACCGAGTCCACGACGAACCGCTCGACCCTCCCGCTCCACGGCGCCGGCAGCCGCTCCACGGCGATGCCGTGCCGCCGAAGCAGGACGACCACGGAGGAGTCGTCGCCGGCGGCGAGGACGTAGCTCCCGCCGAGCGGGCGCCAGCGCTCGGGCTCGAAGCGGTCGCCGATCGGAATGCGTAGCGTTCGCATCCGCCCCGTGCGGCGGATCCCCGGCGGCACGCCGGGCTCCGTCACCGACGAGTCGCCGGTGGCGACGAGCTCCTCGGCGAGCACCTCGGCGACCGGCGGCGACGCCGGGAGCGCCGCGCCGACGGGGATCGAGTCCGCCGCGCCACCTGCGAGCCGCATCATCGCCTCGTCGGCGAGGCGTGCGCGGCGGCGCACGTCGCCGGCGTGCTCGCCGACCCAGCCGAGTACCTCGCGCACGAAGGCGTCCGTGGCCTCGACGCGGCGCCGGAAGGGATCGTGCGAGTACGCCTCGGCGAGGATCGAGAGCCGGCCGCGCAGCCCGACGTAGTTCGTGCCGTAGCGCGGCCGGTGGTCGTACGTCCACCACCCGTCCTTCGCCAGGTCGGTGAGTCGCTCGGCGCCGTACGTCCGGCCGAAGTTCCCGTAGGGAAAGGTCTCGATGCCGCGCCGCTCGCGCACGCGCCGGCGCAGCACGGGGAGCAGCGTGTCCTGCTCGAAGGCGTGCCACGGCGCCGCGGGGCTGAGCGACGGCGAGTACGTCAGCGCGTAGCCGTGGTAGCTCCCGTTCGTCGTGTGCAGATCGACGAAGACCTCCGGGTCCCAGCGCGCGAACAGCGCGAGCGAGCCGCGCGTCTCGGGCGCCTCGGCCTTGACGTAGTCGCGGTTGAGGTCGAGCCCCTGTCCGTTCGCGCGCGCGCCGATCGTCGCCGGCCCGTTCTGCGACGACCGGTTCCGCTCCTGCGGCGCGAGCCGCTCGTTCCCGTCCGTGTTGTAGATCGGGACGGCGACGAGGACGGTCGAGTCGAGCGCGTTCGGGGCGGCGTCGAGCGAGAGATCGCGCAGCAGCGCGAGGAGCGCTTCCTTTCCCTCGACCTCGCCGCCGTGGATGTTCCCCTGCACCCACACCACCGGCCGTCCGAGCCGTCGCGCCTCGTCAGGCGTCGCGACACGCGGGCGTGAGGCGACGACGACGGGAATGACGCGCCCCTCGGCGCTCGTCCCGAGCGTGTCCACGTGCAGCGGGGCGCCGAGCCGCACGAGCGAGTCGAGGAAGGCGAGGACGTCGGCGTGCGACGATGTCTCGCCGAACCCGGTGCGCTCGGCGCGGGTGCGCGGTCCCTGCTCCGGGACGGGCGCCGGTGCGCGGGCCGGCGCGGCGGTGCAGCCCACGACGCAGATCGCGAGAACGGACCGTCGGATCATCTGGAAGGGCTCAGGTGAGAGAGGCAGGGCCAGGGTCGGGGGTCAGGGCCTGGTGTGGCGACGTATCCCGAGGCACGTGCGACCCTGCCCCCCGACCCCGACCCTGCCACCCGGGCCGTTCGCGATTCGCTACATGACGGGCCGCGCCACCGGCCCGAGGTTGTCGAGCACGAACTCCGTCATCGACCGGTACAGGTGGTACTGCGCGTTGCCGCCGGAGATGGAGTGGGTGAGGTTCGGATAGAGGAGCATCGAGAACGGCTTCCCCGCCTCCTGGAGCTTCTTCGCCATCTGCATGGTGTTCTGCGGATGGACGTTGTCGTCGCCGGTGCCGTGGACGATGAGGTACTTCGCCGTGAGTCCGGCGACGTGGCTCTGCGGCGCCGACTCGTCGTACCCCTTCGCGTTGGCGCTCGGCAGCCCCATGAAGCGCTCGGTGTAGATCGTGTCGTAGAGCCGCCAGTCGGTGACGGGCGCGACGGCGATCGCCATGTCGAAGAGGTCGCCGCCCTTCGCCGCGGTGAGCGACGAGAGGTAGCCGCCGTAGCTCCACCCCCAGATCCCGATCTCCTCGCCGTTCACCCACGACTGCCGCGCGAGCCAGCGCGCGGCGTCGATCTGATCCTGGGACTCGACCGACCCGAGCGCGAACTGCGTGATCTTCCGGAAGTCGCGCCCGCGCCACGCGGCGCCGCGGTTGTCCACGCTCACGACGACGACGCCCTTCTGCGCGAGCAGCTGGTGCCAGAGGTAGCGCGACCCCGACCACTGGTCGGTGACCGTCGGCGCCGCCGGTCCGCCGTAGACGTACATGAGGACGGGGTAGCGCCGCGTGCTGTCGAAGTCGGCCGGGAGGATGCGCACCGCGTCGAGCCGCGTGCCGTTCGGCAGCGGCACCGTGAAGAACTCCGGGGCGCGCAGACCGAGCGACGCGAGGCTCGACGCGAGCTGCGCGTTGGACTCGAGCACGCGCACGCGGCGCATGGATGGGAAGTCGTGCAGCGTCGCGACCGGCGGAGTGTCCGCGTCCGAGTGGACGTCCACCGCGTAGCGGAAGGTCGGCCCGATCGAGAGGCGATGGGCGCCCGGCGCCGTCGTGATGCGGCGCGGCTCGCCGCGCCCGCTCAGCGCGTGCGCGTACACCTGCCGCTGCGTCGGCGTCGGCGCGGCGGCCGTCACGTAGACGGTGCCGGCACGCTCGTCGACGGCCTCGATGGAGAGGACGTCCACGCCGTCGCGCGTGACCTGGCGCACCGGCGTTCCGCTGCGGTCGTGCAGCCACACCTGGCGCCACCCGCTGCGGTCGCTGAGCCAGAGGAACCGGCGCCCGCCGTCGATCCACCGCACGGCGTCCCCCTCGACGTCCACGTACGCGGAGTCGCGGTCCGACATGATCGTCCGCGTCCCGCCGGTCGTCGCGCTCGCCATCAGCAGATCGACGCGGTTCTGCGCGCGCGGCAGGCGCTGGATCGAGAGCGAATCGCGTCCGACCCACTGCATGCGCGCGATGTAGATCCCGGTGTCGGCGCCGACGTCGATCCAGCGGACGGCGCCGTTCGCGAGGGTGAGCACGCCGACCTGCACGCGCGAGTTCGCCTCGCCGGCCTTCGGGTAGCGGAGCGTCTCGACCTCCGGGTAGAGCCCGAGCTCGTCCACCATCGGGAACTCCGGCACCGCCGACTGGTCGAAGCGCCAGAAGGCGATGCGCGTGCCGTCGGGGCTCCAGCGGAACGCGTCGCGGAGGCCGAGCTCCTCCTCGTAGACCCAGTCGGTCGTGCCATTGATGATCGTCTCGCTCCCGTCGCTCGTCAGGCGCCGCTCGGCGCCGCTCGCGAGGTCGGCGACCCAGAGGTCGTTGTCGCGCACGAACGCGACCTGGCGCCCATCGGGGGAGAGCTTGGCGAACATCTGCAGCCCCTCCCGTGTCGAGACCGGCGTCGTCCGCTTCGTCGCGACGTCGAGGACGGTGTAGCGGCCGCGCGTGTTGCTGCGCCAGACGCGCACCGAGTTGTGGTAGAGGAGCGCCTTCGACTCGTCGGCCGAGAGCGCGACCTCCTCCACGGTCAGGCGCGAGCCGTCCGGCGCGACGAGGGTCGCGGCATCGGCCAGCTCCGTCGTGTCGCCGGTGACGAGGTCGATGCGCACGATGTCCGTGCCCCCCGCGGGATCGGCGCGCAGATCGAGATACGAGCGCCCGTCGGCGAGCCAGACGACGCCCGGCATCGAGGCCCCGCGATAGGCGCCGCGCTGGAAGATGGCCTCGATCGTGAGCGAGTCGGCGGTGGCGGCGCGGCCGGCCGGCGCGCCCTGGGCGCGGAGGGCGGGAGACGGCGTGAGGAGCATGCCCGCGGCGGCGAGCGCCGCGGCGGCGAGGGCGGAGAGTCGCATGTCGGTCCGGATTGGAGGAAGCCCCCAATCTTACGCCGCGCCGTGCGCGATGGTCCAGCCCCGTGTGAGCGGCATCACGTCCCGCCGGCACGACGCTGGCTAGACTCCGTCGTCGGACCGTTCGTCGTCACACCCGTTCATGGAGCTCGTTCCGCACATGCTTCGCGCTCGATCCGCCCACGCAGTGCTCCTCCCGCTGGCCGCGCTCGCGCTCGCCGGCGCCTGCGCAGACAACACCTCGCCGTCCACCGGGGAGCTGACGATCCTCCTCACGGATGCCCCCTTCCCCTTCGAGCAGGTCGCGCGCGCCGATGTCCACGTCGTGCGCATCGATGCAAAGGTCGCGGCGGCCGGTGACGACGAGTTCGACGATCCCGCGTCGGCCGGCGACGACGATCCTCCGGGCGGCTGGCTGACGATCGCCACCCCGGACCGAGCCTACGACCTCCTGCAGCTCCGTAACGGCGCGACGGCGAACCTCGGCCAGACGACGCTCCCGACGGGGCGCTATCGCAGCTTCCGCCTGATCCTCGACACCGACCGGTCGAGCGTGACGCTCATCGACGGCACGGTGCTGACGGGGGCCTCGACGCCCGGCATCGAGTGGCCGAGCGCGGCGCAGACGGGGATCAAGATCCTCCTCGAGCAGCCGATCGAGGTGACGGCGGACGGCACGGTGATGGTGCTCGACTTCGATCTCGCGCGCAGCTTCGTCCTCCGCGGCAACAGGATCGAGCAGAACGGCCTGCTCTTCACGCCCGTGATCCGCGCGACGGCGACGGACATCACCGGGTCGATCGCCGGGACCGTCGTCACCGGGGCCGCGTCGGTCCCGGTGGAGGACGCCATCGTCGAGCTCCACGCGCCTGGCGGGACGGAGGCGGCGCAGACGACCTCCACCGACGCCGAGGGACGCTTCGCCTTCCCGTTCGTGCTCCCGGGCACCTACGAGGTCCGCGCGCGCGGCGCGGAAGGAAGCGGACTGGCGTCGGCGACGGAGGCGGATGTGGTCGTCGTCACCGGCGAGGAGACGACGGTCGCGCTGACGCTGCCGGCGGCGCCCTAGGGCTGCCGCACCGCGCCCGCGGCCGGCGACGCCATCGCCGGTACCGGCGCCGAGCGGCCGGCCGGGCCGCCGATCGAGCGCCACCGCTCGGCGGCGCCCTGCCCGGCGATCTCCGGGACGGGGAGGCCGAGCAGCCCGTCCGGGAGCGCGAGGAGCTGCTCGTCGCTCGCGTGCGCGGCGAGCTCAGCGCCGACGCGGCCGAGGGCGTCGCGCGGCGCGAGCCCGCGGTCGATCAGCGACGAGACGACGAAGAGGGGCAGCGCGAGCGGGCGCCCGGCCGGCGCGCGCTCGGCGAAGTCGTGCAACGCCACCGCGCCGACGCCGCGCGACAGCGCGGCCGCGGCGGCGGTGATCTCGGAGTCGCTCGGCGCGTCGTCGTCAGGCACCGTCATCGCCGCGCGCGCATCGGCGAGCAGGCGCGCGTAGACGGTCACGCGGCGCTCGATGAGCCGCGGCGACGCGCCCTTCGCCCGCATCTCGAGCGCGGCCGACTCGATCGCCGCGCCGGGGAGGGCGTGGGCGCGCGCGTCGGCCGCGAGGCGCATCACGCGCTGGGCGATGTCCGCCGGGAGCACGGTGAGGAGCCGCGCGCCGTTCATGCCGCGCGCATCGTGCGCGTCCTCCGCGGCCGACTGGGCCGGGAGGGCGAGCGCCGGTGCCAGGATCAGACACGCCGCGAGGGCGAGGGGGCGCATGAGGGAGACGAGGGAAGGGAAACGTGCGTCGCGACGGGCGACCGCGTGAACTGACCCGTTCGCGCGCGGATCGGTCACTGCACGATGAGCACGCCGACGACGCCGCTGAAATCGTCGGTGATCGCCGTCACCCCGGGCGGAACGCCCCACTCGCCGTCGTCGATGCGGATGTTGAGGCGGTGCGCGCCGGCGCGCAGCGGGACGCGCACTTCCCAGCGGTCGACGCCGGTGCGGTCCAGCTCGACGGCGCGCCAGTCCGTGAAGTCGCCCATCAGCTCGACCTTCCGCGCCCCGGGCACGTGCATGCGGATGAGCCGCGTGCTGTCGGCGCCCGGGATCACCTGAAAGTCGCTCGCGAGCGGCCGGGCGACGACCGGCGCGCCGCGCGGCGCGAGCGGCTGCCGCGTCGCCACGCGGATGCCGATCGTCGCGTAGCGCCCGCTCGGCAACTGCTGCTCGATGTCCGACGGATAGCCGCCGGCCGTCGCGACGACGGCGAAGTTCCCGGTGAGCCAGAGCGTCCCCGAGGCGCCGAGCCACTCCTCGACCGCCTGGAGCCCCGCGTCGCGGCGCGCGCCGGCGAAGACGTCGAGCTCGAGCGGGCCGCGCGTCCAGCGCGCGCTCCCGAGCGCATCGTGGAAGGAGCGCAGCGGCGCGACGAGCGGATCGGAATAGAGGCCGTCGCCGGACGCGAGCGGCGGCTCGGGATCGGGGATGTAACCGACCCCCTGCACCGCGATGCGCGTGAAGGAGCCGGTGACCGTGACCGCGCCGAGGCGCGCCCACGCGCCGATGTCCGCCGCGAGGCTGGTGCGCCAGGCATCGCTGTCCCACGCCCGGCCGCCCCCGGCGCCGAGCCACACGCCGCGTCCGCCGCCGAGGATGTGCAGGCGCGCACGCCCGTGGTACTCGCCGGTGCGCGCGCGATTCTCGTGCAGCGCGCCGATCGCGCCGCCGGAGAGCTCGGCGCGGACCGGGCCGCGCGCGCCGCTGAAGAAGCTCCCCTCGATCTCCCCCTGCGAGGCGGCGCGGCCGCTCTCGAGGAACGAGATCGTCCCGCTCGCCGCGAGGAGCGACGTCGGACGCTCGCGGCGGACCGACGGCGTGAGGGTGATCGCGGTCGTCGCCTGCGCGTTCGCCGCGCGCACCGTGCCGGTGCCCGCGTCGATGATCGAGACGACCTGCGCCCCGGCGGCGAGCGCGGGCGCGGCGGCGAGCAGTGCGCCTCCGACGAGGGCGAGGCGGGCGTGACGCATGACGACCCCCTGATGACCTACGGGGTGGGTGGAGTCTCCTGACCCGGGACCGCGCTCCGCGACTCGGCGCGCCGCGTCTCGACGTCGCGAACGGACGCCTCCGACCGCACGGCGATCGCCGTGGCCGGCGCGATCCCGCTCCCGATGTCGCGTTCGACGTCGATCCGGAGCCCGACGAATTGTGCATCCGCGGCCTGTACCCGCGCCAGGTTCAGCACGGCGTAGGCCGCCGTGTCCGGCGGCACCCCGCGGGCGACCAGGTCGGCGAGGACGGCGAGCGGGACGGTGATCGGGCGGCTCAGCAGCAGGTGCCGAAGCACTTCGACCTGGCGGGGCGGGATCCCCGCCTCGATCGCGTCGGCCGCGGCGACGATCTCGGGCTCGCTCGCACCGCGGCCGAGCGCGTCGCGCGCGACGCCGAGCGTCCCCGCGAGCGCCCGGACGGCGGCGACGATCCGCTGCCGCGGCGCGCCCTTCGAGTCCCCCTCGAGCGCCTTGTCGATGAGTGGCTCGAGCGGGAGGCCGGCGCGCCGCGCGGAGTCGAGGATCGGCGCGAGCTGGGCACGCGTCCGTCCGTCCACGCGCGCCTCGAGCCGCGGGTCCTGGGCGGCCGCCGCGGGCGCGAGCGCGAGCGACAGCCCGAGCGCGGCGGCGAGCATGAGACATCGGGAGCGCAGCGTCACGTCGAGCGTCCTCCGACGGTCACGACCGAGTTGGGCACCCCGAAGCCGTCGTCCGGCGCCACCGGAGCGGCGGGGTCGGGCGCCCACTCGGTGCCATCGACGACGAACATGTAGAGGTAGCGGCCGGGGCGCAGCGGGAGGGTCACCGTCCACACGCCGCGCGCATCGACGCGCGCGAGCGGAGTCGCCGCCGCGTCCCAGTCGTTGAACTCGCCGACGAGCGAGACGTTGGACGCCTCCGGGGCGAGGAAGACGAACGACACCTGCTGCGGGCCGGTGGCGTTCGCGACCGGCGCGACGGTCGGCAGCTCGCGGATCGCCGGCGCGGGGGTGGCCGCGACGGCCGCGGTCGCGCCGCCATCTCCACCGCCGCCGGCCGCCATCGTGCCGAGCACCGCGACGGCGGCGATCCCGGCGGCGGCGAGCAGCCCGCCGAGCGGGGAGACGCGGAGCGTCACCGGCCGCACGAGCCAGAACCGCCGCCGCGGCGCACCGTCGGACGCGCCGTAGGGCGCGCCGCGCACGTCGGACATGACGCGCTCGTCGAGGGCGGGAGTGAGGACGACCGGCGCGCGGAGCTCGCGCGCGACGCTCTCGATGAATTCGGCCTCGCCGTCGAAATCAGACACTGTATACCTCCTGCAGCATCTCGCGCATGCGGTCGCAGGCGCGCTTGACGCGCATTTTCAGGGCCGAGATCCCGACGCCCGTGATCTCCGCCATCTCCTCGTAGCTCAGCTCCTCGACGTGCTTCATCAGGAAGGCCTCGCGCTGGTCGGGGTCGAGCCGGGCGAGGGCCCGCTGGATCTCCTCGCGCCAGGCCGAGCGCTCCGCGACGGGGCCCTCCGCGGCCGCGACGAGCGCCGCATCGTCGTGCACGACGATGCGCTCGTGGCGCCCGCGCCGCCCGCCGGCCGTGCGGCACCGGTTGGCGAGAATGCGGAAGAGCCACGCGCCGAAGCGCTCGCGGTCGGCACACCGGGCGAGCGAGCGGTACGCGCGCACGAAGGCGTCCTGCAGCACCTCCTCGGCGTCCTCGCGGTTGCCGAGCATGTGCGTGGCGTAGCGTGCGTAGCGGTCGCGGTACCGCGCGACCAGCACCCCATACGCCTGGACGTCGCCCTCGAGCACGCGGCCGATCAGGGCCGGGTCGGACATGTCCACGAGTGTCTGACCTCCCTTCGAAGGGGGACGTCACCGGCAAACGGCCCAGCTGTCAGGGTCGGGGTCGGGGTCGGGGTCGGGGTCGGCGCGCGAGGCATCCCGACGCACGTCCGACCCTGACCCCGGCCCTGACCCCGTTCCCTGGGCCGGTCACACGATCCGTCCCTCCGGATAGAACCGCTCCTTCTTCCTCGCCATGTCGAGCAGGATCTGCGCGGGCTGGAACCTCGGGGGGAAGCGGTCGTTCAGCTCCTCGAGGTCGCGGACGATCGACTCGATCCCCCGCGAGTCCATGTAGCGGAAGGGGCCGCCGCGGAACGGGGGGAAGCCGATCCCGAAGACGGCGCCGATGTCTCCGTCGCGGGGGGTGCGGATGATCCCGTCCTCGAGCGTGCGCGCCGCCTCGTTGACCATCGCCAGCACGGTGCGGCGCACGATTTCCTCGTCGTCCATCGGGGAGCGCTGGCGCCCCGTCGGGAGGAGGTCGTAGATGCTCTCGTCCACCTTCCCCTTCTTTCCCTTCTCGTCGTACTGGTAGAACCCCTTCTTCCCCTTGCGCCCCGTCCGCCCCGCCTCGACGACCTTCTGGAGCGAGGCCGAGGGCGCCATGCGCTCCCCGAAGGCCTCGGCCATGATCGCCCCCGCCTTCCCGGCGACGTCGATCCCGACCTCGTCGACGAGCGTGATCGGGCCGACGGGGAAGCCGAAGTTCGCCAGCGCGCGGTCGATCGACTCGATCGGCGCCCCCTGGTCGAGGAGCTTCCCGGCCTCGTTGATGTACGGCGAGAGGATGCGGTTCGCGTAGAAGCCCGGGCCGTCGTTCACGACGATCACCGTCTTCCCGAGCTTCCGGCCGTAGGCGATCGTCGTCACCGTCGTCTCCTTCGACGTCGCCGGCGTGACGATGACCTCGAGCAGCGGCATCTTGTGAACCGGCGAGAAGAAGTGCATGCCGATCACGTTCTCCGGCCGCGCCGAGGCCTGGGCGATGCGCGTGATCGGGATCGTGCTCGTGTTCGAGGCGAAGATCGTGCGGTCGGGAACGACCTGCTCGACCTCGCGGAGCACGGCGTGCTTCACGGCGAGATCCTCGAAGACGGCCTCGATGACGAGGTCGGCGTTCCCGAAGCCGGAGTAGTCGATCGTCCCGCCGACGAGCGTGAGCATGTCGTCGAACTGCTGGCGGGTGATCTGCTTCCTCGTCAGGCGCTCCTTGACGACCTCGCGCACGGCGGCGAGTCCCTTCCCGACCCGCTCGTGCTGCGCGTCCTTCAGACGGACGACCGTCCCCTGCTGGACGGCGACGGAGGCGATCCCGGCCCCCATGAAGCCGGCGCCGAGGATGCCGATCTTGTCGATCGGCGCGGGCTCGGGCGCGGGCGCATCGACGCCGGGGTCCTTCTTCAGCGAGGTCGTCGCGAAGAAGAGGAAGACGAGCTGCTTCGAGACGTCGGTGACCGCCATCTCCCCGAAGAGCCGCGCCTCCTCCTCGAGCCCGCGGTCGCGGTCGAAGCGGTAGCCGTACTCGACGGCCCGGAGCGCGGCGAGGGGCGCCGGATAGTGCCCCTTCGTCTTCTTCAGCGTCTCCTTGCGCGCCTGGCTGAAGACGATGGCGCGGCCGGCCGGGTTGTCCTCGAGCAGCGCCCCCGCCGCGCCGCCCGACTTGCGCGACGCGCGCTTCCGCGTCCCGTCGGCGAGCTCGCGCGCGCGCCGCACGGCGACGTCGCGCAGGATCGCCGGGTGCACGAGCTCGTCGGCGAGCCCCATCTGCCACGCCTTCTTCGCCCGCGTGTTCTTCCCGGTGAGGATCATGTCGAGGGCGTTGCGCAGCCCGACGAGGCGCGGCAGGCGCTGCGTCCCGCCGAAGCCGGGGATGACCCCCAACTGCACCTCCGGGAGCGCGAGCACCGTCTTCGGATGATCGGTGACGATGCGGTAGCGGCAGGCGAGGGCGATCTCGAGTCCGCCGCCGAGGCATGCGCCGTGGATCGCCGCGACGACGGGGACGCGCAGCGTCTCCAGCCGGTCGAACATGAGCTGCCCCTCGCGGCTCATCCGCTCGGCGACGGTCGGCGAGGTGAACTTCAGGAACTCGTTGATGTCGGCGCCGGCGATGAAGGTGTCCGCCTTCCCGCTGATCAGCACCGCGCCGCGGATGCTCTCGTCGCGCTCGAGCTGGTCGAGCATCTCGCCGAACTCGCGGGCGACCGTCGCGTCGAGCTTGTTGACGGACTCGTTCGGCAGGTCGAAGGTGACGACGGCGATGCCATCGTGCACCTCGGTGGTGAGCGCGTAGGGCGTCGTCGGCTTCGCAGCGGCAGTGGTGGTCATCGTCTCTCCACGACCATGGCGAACCCCATGCCTCCGGCCGCGCACACGGTCATCAGGCCGAACTGGCCGCCGCGGCGGCGGAGCTCGTTGCAGAGGGTCGTCGTGATGCGCGCGCCGGTCGCCCCGAAGGGGTGGCCGATCGAGATCGAGCCGCCCATCACGTTGAGCTTCGCGCGGTCCACCTCGCCGACGGGGCGCGAGAAGCCGGCGCGCTCGGCCCACGTCTTCGACTCGAATCCCTTCAGGTTCGAGAGCACCTGCGCGGCGAACGCCTCGTGCATCTCGACGAGGTCCATGTCCTTCAGCGTCAGGCCGGCGCGCTTCAGCGCCACCGGCGCGGCGAGCACCGGCGCCTGGAGGAGCTGCTCCCCCGGATCGAGCGCGGCGTAGGCGTAGGAGCGGATGTAGCCGATCGGCTCGTAGCCGAGCGCCGTCGCCCGCTCCTCGCTCATGAGGAGCATCGCCGCCGCGCCGTCGGTGAGCGGCGAGGCGTTGCCCGCGGTCACCGATCCGTACTGGCGGTCGAACACCGGCTTGAGCCCGGCGAGCGCCTCGTACGTCGAGTCGGTGCGCACCCCGTTGTCCGTCGTCGCCGTCGTCTGGTACTTCGGCGGGACGTAGACGGGGGCGATCTCGGCGGCGAGGCGCCCGTCCGCGAGCCCCGCCGCGGCGAGGCGGTGCGAGCGCAGCGCGAACTGGTCCTGCTCCTCGCGCGGGATCGCGTTGAGCTTCGCCATCTTCTCCGCGCTCTGCCCCATCGTCTCGCCGGTCGTCGGCTCGGCGATCGCGGGCGCGATCGGCACGAAGTCCTTCGGCCGGAGCTTCGCGAAGATGCCCAGCCGCTGCGCCAGCGACTTCGCGCGGCTCGCCGCGACGAGCACCTCGGACATCCCGCGCGAGTGGAGAATCGGCACGTTCGACAGCGACTCCGCGCCGCCGGCGATGACGACGTCGTAGTGGCCGAGCTGGATCTGGTCGGCCGCGTCGGTGATCGCCTGGTTCGCCGAGGCGCAGGCGCGGCCCACGGTGAACGCCTCGACCCCCTTCGGGAGCTGGGGGATGAGCGAGACCTCGCGCGCGATGTTCGGCGCGACGACGGAGGGGACGACGGTGCCGAAGGTCAGCGCCTGGACCTCCGTCCCATCGAGGTTCGTCCGCTGGAGGAGCTCGCTGACGGCGATCTTCCCGAGCTCGATGGCGGACATCGACTTCAGCAGCGTCCCGGCCTTCGCGAACGGGGTTCGGACCCCCGCGACGAGGGCGACGCGGCGTCCATTAGCGTAGGTGGCCATAGATACCGGAAGTTACCGGTGCGCCGCGGAGCCCGCCACGCCGCGGACCGATGTCGCGACGCTCCGCCGCCTCACGATGCGAGAACCCCCGGCGCCGGCCGGGGGTTCTCGACGGGCGCGCGGGCTCACCGCGATCCCGCCACGACGCGGCGCGCGTCCTGTCGATCAGCGGCCGGGATCCTCCCCGACCTCGTCCTCGGCGGGCGCCGCGCCCGCCCCGAAGCCCCCCGCGGCACCCCCCGACTGGCTCACGTCGCCGCCCATGTTGTTCACGTCGTCGAGCTGCGGCGGATTCCGGCGCTCCCCCGCGCGCACCTCGTCACCGAGGCCGCTGACGCCGGGGATGGCGCCGTCGCGCACGCTCTCCCGGCCGAGCAGGTCCATCCCCTCGCGCTCGCCTTCCGTGAGCCCGGCATCGGCGCGGGATTCGTCGCCGCGCGTCCGCTCCCCCTCTCCTCGTTCGTTCACCTTCGTCCTCCGGCAGTCGTGAGTTCGCGGCGCGTCCGCACGGCGCGGCCGTCGCGCCGATGCGGGGCGCAACGCCCGTACCGCGCGAGGCGCGTCGGGCGCGCGATCGCTGGACCGGTTGATGCAAGGAGGCTCAGCCGTCGGTCGAGCGTCGCTCGGCGACGACGCCCGCCGTGAATCGCTCGCCGGCGGCATCGCGCACGAGTCCCTCCCGCATGGCGACGACGTGCAGCGGTGCGACGAGCCGCGGCAGCTCGCCCGGCGCGAGCAGGAAGTCCGGGCTGGAGGGTCCGCGCCGGCGCTCCGCCGGCATCCGTTGCAGATTCTCGAGCGTGAACGTCTCCACGATGAGGCGGCCGCCAGGCCGCAGCAGCGCCCCGAGCACCGGGAAGAGCGAGCGATCCAGGAAATTGACGACGACGACGACATCGAACGTCGCGGGAGCGAAGGGGAGCGCGCTCCCCTCCGCGACCACGCCGACCACGCCCGGGTGCGCCGACGCGCGGCGCACGACCGCCTCGACGAAGTCGAGCGCGACGACCGTCCGCTGCGGCGACGCGAGGAGGGCCGCGTGACGGCCGGCGCCGCAGGCGAGGTCGAGGCAGCGCGCGTCGCCGGGGACGTCCGCGAGCGCGGCGGCGACCCACGCGGACGGCGGGCTCTCGCGGATCCCCTCCGCGTACTTCGCGGTCCAGTGCGCGCGGTCGGCGCGCGCGTCGCGGCCGCTCACCGGTGCGGCGCGTGACGGCGACGTCCGCGCGCGAGGCGGCGCTCACCGCGCTCGCCACCCGCCCCTTCGACGTGCTCGTCGTCGGCGGGGGGATCACCGGCGCCGGCATCGCGCGCGACGCCGCCCTGCGCGGCCTCTCCGTCGCTCTCGTCGAGCGCGACGACTTCGCCAGCGGCACCTCGAGCCGCTCGTCGCGCCTCGTGCACGGCGGCGTCCGATACCTCGAGCACGGCCACCTCCATCTCGTCTTCGAGTCGAGCGCCGAGCGGCGGCGGCTCCTTCGCCTCGCGCCGCACCTCGTGCGCCCCCTGCGCTTCGTCTGGCCCGTCTACCGCGGCGCGCGCGTGCCGCGGTGGAAGCTCTCCGCCGGCCTCACGCTGTACGACCTCCTCGCCCTCTTCCGCAACGTCGCGCCCCACCGCCCGCTGAGCGCGCGCGGGGTGCTCGCCGAGGAGCCGGCGCTCGCGCGCGAGGCGCTCGTCGGCGGCGCCGCATATTACGACGCGGCGACGAACGATGCGCGGCTCACGCTCGCCAACGCCGTCGGCGCCGTCGAGGCCGGCGCCGTCGTCCTCAACCACGCCGAGCTCCGCGCGCTCGCGCGCACCGACGGGCGCATCACCGGCGCGACGATCCTCGACCGCCTCGGCGGCGGCGAGATCGCCGCGCGGGCGCGCGTCGTCGTCAACGCCGCCGGCCCGTGGAGCGACGCCGTGCGGCGGCTCGCCGAGCCGGGCACGGGGGCGGGGCTCCACGGCACGAAGGGCGTGCACGTCACCGTCCCGCGCGAGCGGATCGGCAATCGCGGCGCGGTGACCCTCCTCTCGCCGCTGGACGGACGCGTGATGTTCGTCCTCCCCGCCGGCCGCCACGCGATCGTCGGCACCACCGACACCGAGACGCAGGCCACGCCCGACGACGTGCGGGCGACGACGGCGGACATCGACTACCTGCTCCGCTCGGCGAACGCCTTCTTCCCCGAGGCACGGCTCGGGCGCGACGACGTCGTCGCGGCGTGGGCCGGCGTCCGCCCGCTCGTCGCGTCGCAGTACGGCGCGGGGACGACGGCCGCGTCGCGCGAGCACGCGCTGGCGCGCGGCCCGTCCGGGCTCCTCTC
>DASUSM010000197.1:0-32017 GCA_036375115.1 Gemmatimonadaceae bacterium
GAACCGCGTCCTCCACGAGCGCTTCGGCTTCGCGCAGTTCCGCGCGGGGCAGGAGCGCGCCGTCGAGTCCGTGCTCGCCGGGAAGGACACGCTCGTCGTCCTCCCGACCGGCGGCGGCAAGTCCGTCTGCTACCAGATCCCGGGGCTCGTCCTCCCCGGCCTCACCGTGGTCCTCTCCCCCCTCATCTCGCTGATGAAGGACCAGGTAGACCAGCTCACCGCGCGCGGGATGCCGGCCGCCTTCGTCAACAGCACGCTCAGCGCCGCGGAGGTCTCCGACCGCTTCGCGCGCGTGCAGCGCGGCGAGATCAAGCTCCTCTACGTCGCGCCGGAGCGCTTCGACGCGGGGGCGACGGCCGAGCGGCTGCGCAACATCGGCGTCTCGCTGCTCGCCGTCGACGAGGCGCACTGCATCAGCGAGTGGGGGCACGACTTCCGCCCGAGCTATCGTCGCGTCGGACGCGTGCGCGAGGCGCTCGGCGCGCCGCCGACGATCGCCCTCACGGCGACGGCGACGCCGGAGGTCCGCGAGGACATCGTGCGGCAGCTCGGCCTTCGCGCGCCGACCGTCGTCGTCAGCGGATTCGACCGCAAGAACCTGAGCTACCACGTCGTGCCGACGCGCACCGACGAGGAGAAGGACCGCCGGCTCGTCGGGACGATCCTCGGACGCGAGGGCCTCACCGTCGTCTACGCGTCCACGCGCAAGAACGTCGAGCGCATCACGCGCGTCCTCGAGCGCGCGGGGATCAGCGCCGTCGCCTACCACGCGGGCCTCGACGACGAGCATCGGCGCGACGTGCAGGATGCGTTCATGGGCGAGAAGGTGCGCGCGATCGTCGCGACGAACGCCTTCGGCATGGGCGTGGACAAGCCGAACGTCCGGCTCGTCGTCCATCACGCGATGCCCGGTACGCTCGAGGCCTACTACCAGGAGGCGGGGCGCGCCGGGCGCGACGGGAAGCCGTCCGACTGCGTCCTCCTGCACGCCTTCCCGGACCGCTTCACGCACGAGTTCTTCATCAAGGGGAGCTTTCCCGAGCGACCGGTCGTCGAGGCCGTGTACGAGGCGCTCCGCCGCGCGGCCGATCGCACTGGACTCGTCGCGCTCGGGCCCGCGGAGCTCGTCCCCCTCGTGCGCGAGAAGGTGAACGACCGCGCCGTCGAATCCGCGCTGCGCATCATCGCGGGGGGCGGCGCGATGTCGGCCGAGCCGGAGAGCCCGTCGCGCGTCTTCGTCCGTCTCCTCGCGACACCGGAGCGCATCACGCGCGAGCTCGGCGACGCGCCGATGGAGATCGGGCTGCTCCGCGCGCTGTGGCGAGCCGTGGGGAAGCGCCTCGAGCGTGGCGTCGCGGTGGACCTCGACGGCCTGCCGCCGGGCTTCGGCGGCGCCGGCGCGATTCCCATCCTCGGGCGCCTCGAGGAGCGGCAGTTCGTCCTCTGGGAGCGCACCGGCGGCGGCATGCGGCTCGCCGACCCCGGAAAGCCGCTCTCCGCCTTCGACGTGGACTGGGCGCTCCTCGACCGGCGCCGCCGTGCCGATCTCGCGAAGCTCGACGCCATGCAGCAGTACGCCTACACGAAGCAGTGCCGCCGCGGCTTCGTCCTGCGCTACTTCGGCGACCCGGCCGCGGCGACGACGTGCGAGGGGTGCGACAACTGCCTCGGCACGCGCGAGTCGGCCGAGGAGCGCCCGCCGGCGGAGCGCAGGTCGCGGCCGCGGACGGCGGGCGCGCGGCGGCAGGGCGGGACGTCGTGGAGCGCGGAGGGCGCGGGCGGCGCCGCGACGGAGACGCGCGACGTCGTGCTGGAGGGGGAGGACGCGGAGCTCTTCGCGTCGCTGCGCACGCTGCGCGGCCGGATCGCGAAGGACGAGCAGGTCCCCGCGTACGTCGTCTTCCCGGACCGCACGCTCGCCGAGATGGCGGTGCGCCGCCCGCGGTCGCTCGGCGCGCTCGCCGACATCCGCGGCGTCGGGCCGGCGAAGCTCGAGAAGTACGGGGAGCGCTTCCTCGAGGCGATCCGCGGCGGCTGACGCACCGCCGTCACCCGACGGTTGCCGCGGCTCCCCGCGCCGCCGATATTTTGCGTGGCACGGATCGGGCATCGGCGCGCCGCGCCCGCCCCCGCTTCCGTCGAGCTGCCTCCCACATGGACGAATCGCTCTACTTCACCGAACAGAACCAGCAGGTCCGCGAGATGGTGCGCGGCTTCGCCCGCAGCGAGGTCGCGCCCGTCGCGGCGCGCCACGACGAGGATTCGACCTTTCCCTGGGAGAACATCCGGAAGATGGGCGAGCTCGGCCTCCTCGGCGTGCCGTGGCCGGAGGAGCTGGAGGGCGCGGGGCTCGACCTCATGAGCTACATCCTGACCATCTACGAGATGGCCCGGGTCGATGCCTCCCACGCGATCACGATCTCCGCGCACACGACGCTCGGCACCTCGCCGATCGTCCACTTCGGCACCGACGAGCAGCGCCGGCGGTTCGTGCCGCATCTCGCCTCGGGCCGCGTGCTCGGCGGCTTCGGCCTCACCGAGCCCGATGCCGGGAGCGACGCCGGCGGGACGCGGACGACCGCCGTGCGGAAGGGCGACCGGTACGTCCTGAACGGGAGCAAGCGCTTCATCACGCACGGCGGCGTCGGAGAGATCTTCGTCTGCACGGCCGTCACCGACGCGTCGAAGGGGACGAAGGGGATCAGCTCCTTCATCCTGACGAAGGCGACGAGCGACCTGGAGACGGCGCGCGAGCTCGGGATCGGCCACGAGCCGTCGCTCCCCTGCATGAAGGGATTCCGCGCGGGGAAGAAGGAGGACAAGCTCGGCTGGCGCGCCTCCGACACGCGCGAGCTGATCATGGAGGACGTCGAGGTGCCGGCGGAGAACCTCCTCGGCGAGGAGGGGAAGGGCTTCGTCAACTTCATGAAGACGCTCGATGCGGGGCGGATCGGGATCGCCGCGCTCGCGCTCGGCACGGCGGAGGGCGCGTTCGAGCAGGCGCTCGAGTACGCCGGCGTGCGGAAGCAGTTCGGCAAGCCGATCGGCTCGTTCCAGGGCGTCTCCTTCCAGCTCGCGGACATGGCGACGGAGATCGAGGCGGGGAAACACCTCGTCTTCGCCGCCACGAAGATGTCGATGGAGGGAAAGCCGATCACGCAGGCCGCGGCGATGGCGAAGCTCTTCTGCTCGGAGCTCGCGATGCGCGCGACGATCAAGGCCGTCCAGATCCACGGCGGGTACGGCTACACCAAGGACTATCCGGTCGAGCGGTTCATGCGGGACGCGAAGATCTGCGAGATCGGCGAGGGGACATCGGAGATCCAGCGCATGGTCATCGCACGGCATCTGCTCAGGGAGCTCGATTGAGGAAGCGCGATCTCGCGAAGCAGCTCCGGCTCCCGCTCGGCTTCCTGCTCGCGGCACTCTATCTCTGGCAGGCGCCGAAGTACGTCACGGCGGAGAAGCTCGTCGTCGGCGCGGCGATCGCGGCGCTCGGGCTCCTCGTCCGCGGGTGGGCGTCGGGGCACATCATGAAGAACCAGCGCCTCGCCACGACCGGGCCGTACGCCTTCACCCGGAATCCGCTCTACTTCGGCTCCTTCCTCATCGCCGTCGGCTTCGCCGTCGCCGCGCACTGGTCCCTCGTCCTCCTCGTCATCGCCTTCTGGGCGCTGATCTACGCGCCGACGATGCTGCGCGAGAAGGGGACGATGATGCGCGAGTTCCCGACCGAGTACCCGGAGTACGAGCGCAACGTCCCCGCCTTCCTGCCGCGCCCGACGCCGTGGCGGCGCGCCGGGGTCGAGGCGGGATCGTACAGCTTCGCGCTCTACATGAAGCACGGCGAGTGGAAGGCGCTCCTCGGCTACGCCTTCGCCGTCGCCTGGCTCGCGGGGGCCCTCGTCCTCCGCGCGAGAGGGTCGTAAGTCGTTGCCGTGCTTGCCGCAGGCGGCCGGTGACGGTAGACTGTTGGCACGGATGCACCGCAGGTCAGTTCCCGGCGACGTGTCGCGCGACTCGCGGCGCGTCGTGCTCGTTTGGGCGCAGGCGGCCGCCGAGGCACTATCGGCGATGCCGGCGCGCCAGGTTCCCCACGCGCGTCGTGGCAGCAGCATCGACGGATCGCATCGCGTACCGGTTCATCCGGGCCACGTGCCGTCCGGGCCCCCGAGGGGGTCCGCGGCCGCGCCCGGCCGGTCGGGCGATGGACGATCGCGCGCGAATCGTGGAGCCGCACAACCGGTCGGCCGTTCCGCTCCCGTCGAGGGTGTGACGCGCCAGTCCGCATGGTCCGCCCCCGACCCGGTGCCGAGTCGCGTCCCCGGACGGGCGAGCGGAGCACGATGAAACGAGAGATCCTGATCAACGCGGTCCCGCGTGAGACGCGGGTCGCGATCCTGGAAGACGACCAGCTCGTCGAGCTCCTGGTCGACCGTCCGGAGAATCGCCGCATGGTCGGCGACATCTACCTCGGCAAGGTCGAGGCGATCAAGCCGGGGCTCCAGGCCGGCTTCGTCGGCATCGGCTCCGAGAAGGCCGCCTTCCTCCACGCCTCCGACCTCGTCGATCCCGACGAGGAGGAGCCGTCCGACGACGAGGACGAGGAGGAGGACGACGAGAGCCCGCCCGGGCGCCGCGGCCGCGCCAAGGCGCCGCCGATCGAGGACGTGCTCAAGCAGGGCCAGGAGATCCTCGTCCAGGTCTCGAAGGAGCCGATCTCGACCAAGGGCCCGCGCGTCACGGCGCAGATCTCCCTCGCCGGCCGCTTCCTGGTCTACATGCCCTTCGCCTCGCGCGTCGGGGTGAGCCGCAAGATCGGCGACCGGGCCGAGCGCCAGCGCCTCCGGGCGCAGGTGCAGGAGGTCCTCGAGGGGAACACGGGGGGCGTCATCGTCCGCACGGTCGGCGAGGACGTCACGCGCGAGACCTTCCAGCGCGAGCTGACGACGCTGATCAACCAGTGGAAGCGGATCAAGAAGAAGACGCGCTTCCTCCGCGCCCCCGCGCTCGTGCACCGCGAGACGAGCCTGACGCGCGGGATCATCCGCGACGTCTTCAGCGCCAAGGTCGACTCGCTGACCGTGGACTCGAAGCAGATCTACAACGAGATCGTCGAGTACCTCGACGGGATCGCCCCCGAGCTGAAGGAGCGGGTGCACCTCTACGAGGAGCCGATTCCGCTCTTCGACAAGGCGGACATCGAGGGGGAGATCCGCGACCTCTTCAAGCGCCGCTGCGACCTGCCGTCCGGCGGCTACCTCATCGTCGAGCCGACGGAGGCGCTCGTCTCGATCGACGTGAACTCGGGACGGTACACGGGGAAGAAGGACCCCGAGAAGACGATCCTCCGCACGAACGTCGAGGCGGCGCGCGAGGTCGCCCGGCAGCTCCGCCTGCGCGACGTCGGCGGGATCATCGTCTGCGACTTCATCGACATGGAGTCGAAGCAGAACCGGGACAAGGTGCTCCAGGAGCTGCGGCAGCACCTCGCGCGCGACCGCGCGCGCACGAAGGCCTTCGCCGTGAGCGACCTCGGCCTCGTCGAGATGACGCGGCAGCGCGTCCGCCAGAGCCACCTCCAGAGCATGACGGAGCCCTGCCAGGTCTGCCACGGCACGGGCCGCGTCTTCACCGCCGAAACGATCCTCCGCCGGGTCGAGCGGTCCGTGAAGCGGATGGCGGTGGAAGGGAAGAAGGACAACCTTCTCGTGAAGCTGCATCCGGACGTGGCGATGCACGTCCTCGAGGAGGAGAAGGACGTGATGAAGAAGCTCGAGAAGGTCGTCGGCTTCGCCCTCGAGCTGCGCGACGACCCGCTGCTCCGGCCGGACGAGTTCAAGCTCGTGGTGAAGAGCGCGGGTCGGGACGTGACGGAGCAGTACGCGGTGGCGTGACTGCGTGCCCTCGGCCCTCGGCGCTCGGCCGTGCCGCCCGGGGCCGAGCGCCGAGCGCCGAGCGCCAGCATCCCGTTGACAGCCTCATCTCGCCGAGCTAAGTTCCAAGGCTGGCATACACTTACCACGCGACCCCATGTCCTACGCCATCATCCGCACCGGCGGCAAGCAGTTCCGTGTCGAGCCGGGACAGAGAATCCGCATCCCGAGCCTCGACGCCGAGCCCGGCGCGAAGGTGACGTTCGAGGACGTCCTCCTCGGCGCCGTCGACGGCAACGTCCGCGTCGGCGGACCGACCCTCTCCGGCGCGAAGGTCACCGGCGAGATCCTCCGGCACGGCAAGGGCGACAAGATCGTCGTCTTCAAGTTCAAGCGCCGGAAGAACTACGCGAAGAAGCAGGGACACCGGCAGAAGTACACCGAAGTCAAGATCGGCGACATCACTCTCGGCTGACGCGAGGATACGACCATGGCACACAAGAAGGGCGTCGGCTCGTCGCGCAACGGCCGCGACTCGAATCCGAAGTACCGCGGCATCAAGAAGTACGGCGGCGAGAAGGTGCGCGCCGGGAACATCATCGTCCGCCAGTGCGGCACGAAGTGGCACCCGGGCAACAACGTCGGCGTCGGCACCGACTGGACGATTTACTCGCTCATCGACGGCGTCGTGAAGTTCGAGCACAAGAACAAGGAGCGCTTCAAGGTCTCCGTCTACCCGGCCGGCGAGGGCGGGGCCACGACGGCCGCCTGACACGGGGTCGTCCCGAGCGCTCCCGACCGGCTGTGCGAACGCCCCCGCGCCTCACGCGCGGGGGCGTCGTCTTTGCACGAAACACCGCCGCCCGCCGTGCGTACGGTGCAGGGGACCACACTCTTCCGTGGAGGGCTGCGATGGCTCTGTGGGACAAGCTACGCGTCGAGCTGAACCGCGCCGGCGAGGCCGCCCAGGAGGCGCTCGACGAGGGGAAGGCCCGCCTCGAGGAGTTCCGCGCCCGCCAGCGGGCGGACAAGGCCGCCCAGGCGCTCGGCTACGCCGTCTTTCGCGCCCGGCAGGAAGGAAAGGAGATCGATCCCGACGTCTACGCGCGCCTCTCGAGCGAGCTCGCGGCCGCCGAAGCGGACGTCAAGCGCTACCAGGAGGAAGCCGCGAAGCGGCCTGGAAAGAGCGAGCCCGCGAGTCCTGCGCCCTGAGCGCGGGAACGGCTCAGGGACCAGACTCAGGGACCAGACTCAGGGACCAGCGAGTTGGCAGGTGTCTGACACTGACCCTGGCCCCGTCCCTGATCCCTGAGCCGTTCAAGCACTCCTACGGCCCTCTCCCCGCCGGCGTGTCGTAGTCCGGCGGCAGCGTCCGGTATCGCTCCATCAGCATCCGCTGCCGCGTCTCCTCCGGCATCTCGACTCCCTTGATGTAGACCCGCTCGGCGAGCGTCCGGAGCTCCAGCGGGTCGCCGCTCCAGACCACGACGTTCGCGTCCATCCCCGGGCGCAGCGCGCCGATCCGGTCGGCCGCGCCGAACAGCTCCGCCGGCGTGAGCGTGATCGCCCGCAGCGCATCGTCCCACGACATGCCGTAGGCGACCGCGTTCCCCGCCTCGTACTTGATGTTGCGGACGTTGAACAGCTCCTCGTCGCCCCCCGCGTTCCCGATCAGCGCGACGGTCACTCCCGCACGGCGGAGCAGCGCGGGATTCTCCTGGCGCGAGCCGAGCGTGCTGAAGCTCGACGGAATGTTGTTCATCGCGCCGACGAGCACCGGCACGCGCGCCGCGGCGATCGCGTCGGCGACCATCCACGCCTCCGCGCCGCCGACGATGATCGGCCGAAGCCCGTACTCGCGGGCGAGCAGGATCGCCGCCTCGATGTCCGTCGCGCGGTCGGCCGCGATCGCCACCGGCAGCTCGCCGCGCAGCACGGGGATCATCGCCTCGAGGTCGGAGCGGCTCGCGACGAGCTCGCGCGAGTCGCCGCGCTCGAAGCTCGCCCGATTGCGCATGTACGCCCGCGTGTCGTCGAGCAGCTCGCGCAGGCGGAGCAGGAACTCGCCCCGCGCGCCGACCTCGTCCGAGCGATAGCCCCCCATGTCGCCGACGACCATCGCGACCGGTGCGCGGCGCACGAGGTCGGCGATCGACCCCTCGCCGAGGTCGACGAGCGCCGCCTGCCCCTGCACCAGCCCACCCGACGGCGCGACGACGACCGTCGTCACCCCTTCCACGCGCGCCGCCGGGATGTACGCGCTGCGCGGATTGAGCCCCTCCCACGCCCGGAATGCGGCCGCGATGCCGTCCCCCGCCGCCGCGCGCGCGTCGCGCGTGGAGGCTTCCTGCCCGATCTCGACGAGTCCGAGCTGCGTGGCCGAGTTGATGAGCCCCGGCGTGACGACCTTTCCCGTCGCATCCACGCGCTGCGCGTCGGCGGGGATCGTCACGTCGGCGCCGACGGCGACGATGCGTCCGTCGCGGATGAGCACCGTCCCGTTCTCGATCGGCGCGCTGCTCACCGGATGAACCCTCCCCCCGGTGATCGCGATCGTCTGCGCGGACGCCGGCGCCGCGAGCGCCAGCGACGCGGCGGCGAGCGCGAGACGGTGCGGCGGCACGTACCACTGGCGCGTCATCACTGGTTCCCTCCGCGATTCTCCGGGACGTAGCCGAGCTCGAAGTCCGTGCGCCACCGCTCGTCGGCGTCGAGCCGGTCGAACAGCAGCGCGCCGTCGACCCAGACCTTTTCGGCGCGCGTGTAGATGCTGAACGGGTCGCCGGACCAGAGCACGACGTCGGCGTTCTTCCCGACCTCGAGCGTCCCGACCTCGTCGTCGATGCCGAGCGCCCACGCCGGGTTGACGGTCACCCAGCGGATCGCCTCCTCGGGGGAGATCGTGATCCCGAGCCGCCGCCCCTCGGCCATCCCCTTCGCCGCCTCCTGGTTCAGGCGCTGCGACCCCGACGGGTCGTCGGAGTGCACGACCGCGCGCGCGCCCGCCGCGTGCACGAGCGGCAGGTTGCCGCGCACGCCGTCCAGCGCCTCCTGCTTGAACCCGCCCCAGTCCGCCCAGATGGACGCCGCGATCCCCTCGCGCGCGAGGACGTCGGCGACCTTGTACGACTCGACGCCGTGGTGGAAGGAGCGGACGTCGTAGCCGAACTCGTTCGCCACGTCCACGACCTGCATCATCTCGTCGGCGCGGTAGCAGTGGTGGTGGACGAGGATGTTGCCGCGCAGCACTTCGGCGAGCGTCTCGTTCGTCAGGTCGCGCGTCGGCGGATCGCCCTTGCGGTCGGCCAGCCACTTGTCCCACCGCCGGCGGTACGCCTCGGCGGCGATCCACGCCGAGCGGTAGCCGGCGACGTTCCCCATGCGCGTCGACGGTCCGCGCGACCGGTAGACGCGCTTCGGGTTCTCGCCGCACGCCATCTTGAGCCCGTACGGCGCGCCCGGGAACTTCATCCCCTGCACGCTGCGCGACGGGACGACCTTCAGCGTCACGCCGCGCCCGCCGACCAGATTCGCCGACCCCGGGAGGACCTGCAGCGTCGTCACGCCTCCCATGAGGACGCGCGGGAACTGCGGGTCCTGCGGCCAGACCGAGTGCTCCGCCCAGACGTGCCCGGTGTTCGGGTTCGTCGCTTCGTTCCCGTCCGAGAGTCCGCCCAGTCCCGGCGCCGCGTACACACCGAGGTGCGAGTGCGTGTCGATGAGTCCGGGTGTGACGTACTTGCCGGCGCCGTCGATGACGACGGCGTCCGCCGGCGCGTCGACCGTCGCGCCGACCGCGGCGATCTTGCCGTCGCGGAGCAGGATCGCGCCGTTCGGGATCGTCGGTCCGGCGGCCGTCATGATGGTGACGTTGCGGAGCACCGTCGGCCGCGACGCGTAGGGCCGGTAGCTGCTCGGGAAGGGATCGGCGTCGGGGATGGACAGCGCGCCGCGGAACTGCGAGTCGGACGCGGCGGGTCCGGTATCCGTGCCGGTGCTGCCTTGCGGGGACGGGGTCTGCGGCTGCGACTGCGGGGCGCAGCCTGCCGCGACGCCGGCCAGGGCGAGTGCGAGAAGTCGCATCGCTGCGATCGGCCTCCGATTGTGGGGTGGCGGGCTCCCGGGGTGGAGCCGGCGCGGGAACCTACGACCGCCCCTCCCGGTCGTCCAGAGGACCGGAGCTCAACCGCGGAGAGGAGCCAGCGCGGGGAGGACGTCCGTGCACAGCGCGCCGACGCCCAGTTGCACGAGCGCGCTCGCGGCGTCCGGAGAGTTGACGGTCCAGGCGACGACGCGCGCGCCGGCGCGCGTCGCGTCGGCGACGAGGGGAGCATCGATCCACGCCCACTGCTGCCAGAGGTCCTGGGCGTCCGCCGCGCGCAGAGCCGCGCCGACGTCGACGAGATACGAGTCGAGGAGGATGCCGCGTCGCAGCGCCGGAGCGAGCTCGCGCACGCGCGCGATCGCCCGATGGTCGAAGCTGTGGACGGCGCACTCCGCCGCGTGGGCGCGGATGCGATCCACGACGAGCCGCTCGATCCCGCGTCCCTTGATCTCGACGTGAACGCGGCACCGCCCCGCGCACAGCTCGAGCACCTCGTCGAGCGTCGGCACCGGCTCGCCGCGGACGCGGTGCCGCGCGAGCGCCTCGACGGAGAGGGAGGCGATTGGGCGGTCGCCCTCGCCGAGCGTCGGGTCGTGGTGCACGACGACGGCCCCGTCGGCGGTCGCATGGACGTCGAGCTCGACCGCGTCGCACCCGAGCTCGAGCGCCCGCTCGAAGGCGGCGATCGTGTTCTCGGGCCGCTCGCGCGGCGCGCCGCGGTGGGCGATCAGCTCGATCGCCGGGGGCATCGGCTCCGTCTGCGTCGTGGCACGGCGCGCTCCTCGAGACGATATTGGGACCGCCTCCGGCGGCCCGGGGGCGTGGCGCGGGCGAGAGGCCCGGAAGGTGGGTCCCGCCGGCCGCAGGCGTCAAGCCGGCGCCCTTAACGCCGCGGGGCCCGGGACGTCCAACCTGCGCACACCGATCCGGACGGGGGGAACCTGGTATCCGAGGAGCCGAGCGACGTCGAGCTGATCGAGGAGTGGCGGGGCGGGGACGAGCGCGCGGCGACGCGCCTCGTCGAGCGCCACGCCGGCCCCGTCGCCCGCTACCTGGCCGGCCTCGGCGCGCGGGACGAGCTCGACGAGCTGGTGCAGGACACGTTCGTTCGGGCCTTCGGCTCGCTCGACGGGTTCCGCGGCGAGAGCGCGCTTCGCACCTGGCTGCTCACGATCGCGCGTCGGCTGCTGGTCGACCGACGACGTGCGCGGCGCCGGCGCGCCGAGGAAGTGACGATCGGCGAGTCGGAGGCCGCATCGGGCTACGATGCGCTCGACGCGCTCGTCGCGAGCGAGTCGGAGCAGCGGGTGGCGGTGGCGATCGGCTCGCTGTCGCCGATGCAGCGGGAGGTGTTCACGCTGCGGGTGAACGAAGGACTGTCGTACCGGGAGATCGCCGACCTGGTCGGCAGCACCGAGGGCGCCGCGCGCGTCCACTACCACAACGCGATGCGTGCGGTGAAGGAGAGACTCGATGACTGACTGCCCGAACGCCGGGATGCGCGAGATGCTGCCGCTCCTCGCGGCCGGCCGGCTCGACGACGAGGAGCGCCGCACGATCGAGGCGCACCTTCGGACGTGCGCGGACTGCCGTGCCGAGCTCGCGCTCGTCGAGCGCGTACGCGCGACGACGGCCCGCATGCCGGCCGTGGAAGTGGCGCGCGTGGCGGCCGCCGTGCGCGGCGCGTCGCGCGCGACGAGGCAGTTGCCGTCGCGGGCGACGACCTGGCGCCGCTGGCGGGTGTCCGCCGCGGCTGCCGCGGCCGTCGTGCTCGCGCTGCTCGCCTATGACGGAAGGACGGCGGGCGATCCGGTCACGCCCGGGACGACGGCCGCCGCGCCCGCCGGGGCGGCATCGGGCGGAGTCGGGGCGGGTGTATCTACGGAAGAGGGGCTCAGCTTCGGTGGCGGGCTCGCCGACCTGAGCACCGACGAGCTCGAGCAGCTCGTCGCCTCGCTCGACGACATCGACCTCCTGCCGAGCGCGGATCCCCGGCCGGTCGCTCCCGAGATCCCGCTCGAGCTGGAGGGCACGCTCTGATGCGCCGCGCATTCGTCGTCTTCCTCGCCGCGATCCTCACCCTTCCGCTCGCGCCGCTCGACGCGCAGGGGCGGGGGGAGGGCGGGCGCCGCGACACGCTCGAGCAGGCGCTCCGTCAGCGCTTCGAGCGCCGCATCCAGCAGGTCCTCGGCGCCTCCGACGAGCAGATGCGCCGACTCCTCCCGATCAACCGGCGCTTCGAGGGGGAGCGGCGTGCGATGGTGGTGCGGGAGCGCGGGGTGCGCGGCGAGCTGCGGCAGGCGCTCGGCGCCGCGACGCCCGACGAGGCGAGGGTCGGGCGGCTGCTCGATACGCTCCTCTCCCTCCAGCAGGCGCGCCTCGAGCTCGTCGAGCGGGAGCAGCGCGAGCTGGCGGCCGTGCTCACGCCGTCGCAGCGCGCACGCTACCTCGTGCTCCAGGAGGAGATCCGCCGCCGGCTGGAGGGGATGCGGGAGGAGCGGCGCGGGCGCGGGCGCGGACGACCCTGAGCGCCCTCTGCCCGGCGTGCGACGTCTCCGCTACATTGAGCGGCACGCCCGGGTGGCGGAACTGGTAGACGCAGGGGACTCAAAATCCCCCACCGCGCGAGCGGTTTGCGGGTTCGAGTCCCGCCCCGGGCACTCCTCAGTACGCGAGCGCGTAGCTGCTGAGATGATCCGTCGTGAAGCGGACGGTCCGGCGCTGCTTGTCGTCCACCCCGCCCATGTTCTCCAGCGGCGTGTCGGTGAGTCCCTCGATGTACCAGGCGCTGAGCGGCGCCGCGTCGATGTCCGTGCGCGTGCAGCGGCCGTAGTCGATCGTGATCGCGACCTCGCGCTCGAAGAGGAAATGCTCGACCCCGAGCGCGGTGATCTCCACCTCGACGTACTTCGAGGCGGGGATCGTCACCGTCAGCAGCGTCGGCGTCGTCACCGCGCCCGAGCCGATCTCGATGCTCGTCGCGCCGAGGGCGATCGTCCCACCGAGCAGCGGGTCGATCAGCCCCGTCGCGGTCTGCGTCTCGCTCGTGGGGCAGACGACGAGCTTCGGGCCCGAAAGCAGGCCCTCGGTGGCGGCCTCGGTACCGTCGGGCGCGGTCGGCTCGCCGCATGCAGTGAACATGGCGAGCGCGAGAGTCGTCGGTCCGACCAGCCATCGCGGGAGCCTGCGCATTGCTTATCCTCGTCCTGGAAGTGACCGCCATCGGCGGCAAATCGGTGCCCGATATGGGCTTGAGATCGCTGCGATGAAAGCAAGCGACATGCCCGCCGCGTTTCGGGACGTCGATCCAGGCGACCTGCTGGAGCAGGCGCGGCGGCTCGAGCGGGGCGGGGCGCTCGATCGAGCCCTCGAGGCGTATCGAGGCGCGGCGAGCTCCGCGGTGGAGGACCCGGCGCTCGAGGCGACCGCCCTCTGCGGCGCGGCCCGCGTTCTCCGCGCCGGGTGCCGCTGGGACGACGCGATCACGGCGGCCCGGCGGAGCGCCGAGGCGGCCCAGCGGGCCGAGCGCGCCGACCTCGTCGCCGACGCGCTGAACGCGGAGGCGACGGTCCACCACCAGCGCGGCGACGCGGCGGCGGCGCGGGCGCTCTACGAGCAGATCCTAAGCACCAGCGCGGACGAGCAACGTCGCGGCGTCGCACTGCAGAACCTCGGCTCGCTCGCCGCCGCGTCGGGAGACCTCGCGGCGGCGGAGCAGCGATTCCTCCAGTCGTACCGCTGCTTCCGCGCGGCGGAGTACGCGCTCGGCGAGGTCTTCGCGCTGAACAACTACGCTTGCGCGGCGCTCGACCAGGGGAACGCGGAGATCGCCTCGGCGATGCTCGAGGAGGCGCTCGAGCGCGCACGTGAGGCGCAGGATCTCGAGCTCGTCGCCATCGCGACGAAGAACCACGCGCAGGCGCTCGGCGCCCTCGGCCTGCGCGCCGAGGCGCTCGACGCGGCCAGCGCGGCGCTCGGGCACTTCGCGACCGTCGGCGACGCCGTGCGCCAGGTCGAGTGCTTCGAGCTGATGGGGGACCTCAACGCGGCCGACGAGGGAGACGCGGACACCGCGCTCGTCTGCTATCGGCGCGGCGCGGCGCTCGCTCGCGAGATCGGCGCGGAAGGGCACGTGACACGCCTCTGCGACCGCATCGTCGCCGCGCAGCATGCATCGCGCGCGAGCCGGTCGCCGAGCGGCGAGGACGCGCCGTCGCCCAGGTCGTGATGGCCGCGGACGCTCGGCTTGCCGCCCCCACAGGGCGCCGATAGCTTTCCGCTCTCGTCGCGCCCGCGGCGAGTCGGCCGTCTCGACCCACTCTCGCTCCGCGGGGCGCTCCGCGCTCCGCCGCACCGGACCGCATGGCCACGTACACGCACGCATCCATCCCTGCCAGCGGCGAGCGCATCGAGTTCGCCGACGGCGCCTTCCGCGTTCCCGCCAACCCGATCATCCCCTTCATCGAGGGGGACGGCACGGGGCCCGACATCTGGCGCGCCGCGGTCCGCGTCTTCGACGCCGCGGTGGAGAAGGCCTACGGGGGCGAGCGCCGCGTCGCCTGGATGGAGGTGTTCGCCGGCGAGAAGGCGCACACGCGCTTCGGCGAGTGGCTGCCGCAGGAGACGATCGACGCCGTCGAGGAGTTCCGCATCGCGATCAAGGGACCGCTGACGACGCCGGTCGGCGGCGGCATCCGCTCGATCAACGTCGCGCTCCGGCAGACATGCAACCTCTACGCGACCGTGCGTCCCGTGCGCTGGTTCGAGGGCGTCGGCGCGCCGGTGAAGGAGCCGCAGAAGGTGGACTTCATCATCTTCCGCGAGAACCTCGAGGATGTCTACGCCGGCATCGAGTACAAGGCGGGGTCGCCGGAGGCCGAGCGGATCCGCGACTTCTTCGTCAGGGAGTTCGGCGTCACGAAGATCCCCCCAAAGGCGGCGATCGGCCTCAAGCCGATGTCCGAGGCCGGCTCGAAGAAGCTCATCGAGCTCGCGATCCGATACGCCATCCGCCACCGGAAGCCGTCGGTGACGCTGGTGCACAAGGGGAACATCATGAAGTTCACCGAGGGCGCCTTCCGCGACTGGGGCTACGAGCTCGCGCGCGAGAAGTTCGGCGACGCGACCGTGCCGGAGAGCGAGGCGGGCGCCGGTGCCTCGGGGAAGGTCGTCATCAAGGACCGCATCGCCGACGCGATGTTCCAGCAGATCCTCCTGCGTCCCGACGAGTACACGGTCATCGCGACGCCGAACCTGAACGGCGACTACCTTTCCGACGCGGCGGCCGCACAGGTCGGGGGGCTCGGGCTCGCGCCGGGCGGGAACATCGGCGACGGCTACGCCGTCTTCGAGGCGACCCACGGCACCGCGCCGAAGTACGCCGGCAAGGACAAGATCAACCCCGGAAGCGTGATTCTCTCCGGCATGATGATGTTCGAGCACCTCGGCTGGGACGAGGCAGCGCGCCTCATCGTACGCGGCCTCGAGGAGGCGATCCGGTCGAAGCGCGTCACGTACGACCTCGCCCGGCAGATGCCCGGGGCGACGGAAGTCGGCACGTCGGCGTTCGCCGACGGGATCATCGCCGGCATGCGCGCCTGACGACCGCGCCGGCCGACACCCCATCCTCCGCTCCGCCATGCCCCTCGCGCTTTCCGTCCGCGGCGCCGATCTCGCGGCCATCGACACGCCGTTCCTCGCCATCGGCCTCGGCAAGGACGTCGCCGTCGCCGGTCCCCTCGCCGCGCTCGACGACGCCATCGGCGGGGCCCTGCGGCGCACGCTCGAGCGGCGCGACTTCCGCGGCGGCCGCGACGAGACGCTGCACCTCACCGGCGCCGCGCGCGGTCCGCAGCGCATCCTCCTCGTCGGCGTCGGCGGCGGGACGCGGGCCACCGCGCTCAAGCGCGCGGCGAGCATCGCGGCGCGTCAGGCGCACCGCGCCGGCGTCGGACGCATGGCGTGGTTCGCGCCGGGCCTCGACGAGGCGGGCGTCGAGTTCTCCGCCGTCGGCCTGACGATGGGCGCGTGGGAGTACGTCGACCTGAAGACGCCGCCCCCGGCGGACGAGCGGCGCGAGCCGCTCGCGCAGGCCGTGCTCCTCGTCGAGGACGAGAAGGCCGGGCGCGCGGGGCTCGCGCGCGGCGAGGCGATCGGCGAGGGGTACGCGCTCGCCCGCCGGCTCGGTATGATGCCCGGGAATCTCTGCACCCCCGACCATCTGGCGGACACCGCACGCGAGATCGCGACGCGGCACTCGCTCGACGTCACCGTGCTCGGGCGCACCGAGATGGAGCAGCTCGGCATGGGCTCCTTCCTCTGCGTCGCGCAGGGGACGACGCAGGACCCGAAGCTCATCGCCCTCGAGTACCGCAAGGGGAAGACGGGGGACAAGCCGGTCGTCCTCGTCGGCAAGGGGCTCTGCTTCGACACGGGCGGCATCTCCATCAAGCCCGCGCAGGGGATGGAGTGGATGAAGTTCGACATGTGCGGCGCGGCCGGCGTGCTCGGCGCGATGGAAGCCATCGCGCGGCTCGAGCTGCCGGTGAACGTCGTCGGGCTCGTCGGCGCGACGACGAACATGCCCTCCGGTGACGCGGTGAAGCCGGGCGACGTCGTGCGCAGCCACCTCGGCAAGTACATCGAGGTGATCAACACCGACGCCGAGGGACGCCTCGTCCTCGCCGACGTCCTCGCCTACGCGAAGCGCTACGACCCCGCCGTCCTCGTCGACGCGGCGACGCTCACCGGCGCGATCGTCATCGCGCTCGGGCACACCGCCGTCGGCGTCTTCGCCAACGACGAGGGGGCGGCGCGCGAGGTGATCGACGCCGGCGCCCGTGCCGGAGAGCCGGGGTGGCAGCTCCCGATCTGGGACGACTACAAGGAGCTGATCAAGAGCGACGTGGCCGACATCAAGAACACCGGCGGGCGGCCGGCCGGCTCGATCACGGCGGCGCTCTTCCTGAAGGAGTTCGTCGGCGAGACGCCGTGGGTCCACCTCGACATCGCCGGCACGGCGTACTCCGAAAGCGACCTCGTCGCGCTGCCGAAGGGGCCGACGGGCACGCCGGTCGGGACGTTCGTCGAGCTCGTGCGCGGGAGGGCGAGCTGACGGGCGGCGGCCGCCGCCGCTGGTCGCGCGCCGGCCTCGGCCTCGTGGTCGGGGCCGTTTTGCAGCTCGCCGGTGCGGCGCTTGACGCGCAGGTGCCGCAGCGCGACACCACGCGCCGGGACTCCGTGCGCGCCGCGGGCGACACGCTCGTCGTCCCCGTGCCGCCGCAGGAGGACGCGCCGATCCGCGACTCCCTCCCGGCGGCCGTGGCGCTCGACACGCTCCGCGATACGCTCCAGGCGCCGCTGGCGCGCGCGGAGCTTCCCGTCGCCCTCGAGATCGGCGACGCCTACCGCTGGGACCGCGACGCGCTCTTCGCGAGCGGCGCGCTCACCCTGGCCGAGCTGCTCGAGCGGATCCCGGGCTTCAACTCCTTCACGAGCGGCTGGATCTCGACGCCCTCGGCCGGCGCGTTCATCGGCGACGCGGCGCGCGTCCGCGTCTTCCACGACGGCGTGGCGATCGACCTCCTCGATCCGCGCGAGCATGGCATCCCCGACCTCGCGGACATCCAGATCTGGACGCTCGAGGAGGTGCTCGTCGAGCGGGGCGCGACCGAGCTCCGCGTGCATCTTCGGAGCTGGAGCGTCGAGCGCATCGTCCCGGTGACGCGCACCGACGTCGGCACCGGCGACCAGCGCACCAACGTCTTCCGCGGCTTCTACGGCAAGCGGTGGCGAAACGGCGCCGCCTTCCAGGCGGGCGGCCAGCAGATCGGGAGCAACGCGGAGTACCCCTTCGGCGCCGACGGCGACGAGCTCTCCTTCTTCGCCCGCGCCGGCTGGGCGCGCGGTCCGTGGAGCGCCGACGGCTTCCTGCTCAGCGCGCGCCGGTCGAGGAGCGCGCAGCCGAGCTACACGACGTTCGACGCGCTGCCGGGACTCGACCGGACCCGCGCCCTCGCCTACGTGCGGTTCGGCTACGGGGATCCCGCCGCGGGCCTCTGGGCCCAGACCATCGCCTCGGCGCAGCGCGTGTCCGCCGAGTACGCGGACGAGGACGACGCGTTCGAGCGCTCGCTCGCGCAGTACATCGCGACCGGCGGCTTCACGCGGTGGGGACTTCGGCTGAGCGGGACGGCGCGACTGCGTGCGGGCGACGACGAGACGAGCGTCTCGGGCGCCGGGCGTCTCGCGTGGGAGCGCTCCTTCGCCGGCATCGCCGCGCTCGTCGAGCGCGACGAGGCCGACACGGTGGACCGCGCCGAGATCTCCGCGCGGATCTCGCCCTTCTCGTGGCTCTCCCTCACCGGCGCGGTGGGGCGCACGCTCGAGGATCATTCGGGCATCGCGCGCCTCTCGGGCGGCGTGCCCGATCCCTTCGACCCGGGCCTCGTCGTCGTCGCGCAGGACGAGGTGACGTACGCGCGCGGAGAGCTCGGCGTGCGGGTGCGCGGCACCTGGATCGGCGCCGGGGTGCTGACGCGCACGGAGTCGCGGCTCGCGGGCCTCGGCATCTTCGACCCCGCGTATGCGGCGGTGCACGACGCCGAGGCGACCGGCGTCTTCGGCACCGCGCGCGGCCGGCTCTGGCGCGACGTGCACGTGGACGCGATGGTCACCGTCTGGGACTCCGCGTCCTACTACCGGCCGCGGTGGCAGACGCGCACGACGCTCGCCCTCGTGACGCGGTGGCTGAGCCGCTTTCCCAGCGGCGACTTCGGCCTCCGCTTCGCCGTCACCCACGCCTATCGATCGGACGTCCTCTTCCCGACGGCCGACGGCACGCGCACCGCGCCCGGCCTCTACGAGACGGGGCAGGTGGTGAACAACTCGGTCTCGACGCACCTCGAGATCCGCATTGCCGACGCCACTCTCTACTGGCAGCTCCGCAACGTCACGGGGAAGTACACGGAGGAAGTGCCCGGCTTCCTGCGCCCGCGACAGACGAACCTCTACGGCGTGCGCTGGGAGTTCACGAATTGACAATGTCGTTGCCGCACCGTAACTTGCGCGACTGCCAATGATTCGGAGCATGACGGGGTTCGGGGCCGCCGACGGCATCGTCGCCGGGATGCGCGTGAGCGCCGAGGTGCGCTCCGTGAACCATCGCTTCTTCAATCCGAGCCTCAAGCTCCCATCCACTCTGGCGCGCTTCGAGGGCGACGTGCGCGAGGCGATGCGCCGGCGGATCCCGCGGGGGCACGTCACCCTGACGGTCCGCATCGACCGCGACGCGAACGGCGCGACGGCGATCGACGAGCGGAAGTTCGCGGCGTACGTCCAGCAGCTGCGCGGGCTGAAGGAGCGATTCGCGCTCGGCGGTGAGCTCGACGTCGCGACGGTGTTGCGCATGCCGGAGGTGTTCGCCCCGGGCGAGGAGCCGCCGCAGATCGATCGCCCCGACGAGCTGGTGTCGCTCGTGGAATCCGCGGTGAGTGCGCTGATGGCGATGCGGGCCGAGGAGGGCAGGCGTCTCGCCGGCTACCTCGCCGAGCGGCTCGACCTGATCGAGGACGCGGTGGACCGGCTCGAGCAGCGCGCGCCGGAGCGGCTGGTGGAGCACCACGAGCGGCTTCGCGCGGCGGTGCAGGAGCTGGCGGGGGGCGTCGCGGTGGACCCGCAGCGCCTCGCGCAGGAGGTCGCGATCCTCGCGGATCGGATGGACGTCGGGGAGGAGCTGGCGCGCTTCCGCTCGCACCTCGCGGCGTTCCGCGAGGCGCTGGCGTCGGGCGGGGACGAGCCCGTGGGCAAGCGTCTCGGGTTCCTCCTGCAGGAGCTGCTGCGCGAGGCCAACACGACGGGAAGCAAGTCGAGTGACGTGGCGATGCTCGGCGATGTCATGAGCATCAAGGAGGAGATCGAGCGGATCCGCGAGCAGGTGGAGAACGTCGAGTGAGGGCGTTCCCGGTCATCCTCTCCTCCCCCTCCGGTGGCGGCAAGACGGCGATCGCGAAGGGGCTGCTCGAGCGACGGACGGACGTCGGCTACTCGGTGTCGTGCACGACGCGGCAGCCGCGCGCCGGCGAGGTGGACGGGCGCGAGTACTACTTCTACTCGGTGGGCGAGTTTCTCGCGGCGCGCGACCGCGGCGAGTTCGCCGAATGGGCCGAGGTGCACGGCCGCCTGTACGGCACGCGGCGCCGCGAGATGGAGAACGTGATGGCCAGCGGGCGCCACGTGCTCATGGACATCGACGTGCAGGGCGCGGCACAGCTGCGCGAGGCGTATCCCGACGCGGTGTCCGTCTTCGTTCTCCCGCCGTCCGCGTCGGAGCTCGTGCGGCGGCTGATGGCGCGGAAGTCGGAGAGCGCGGAGTCGCTGAAGACGCGGCTCACGTCGGCGCTCGCCGAGCTGCGCGCCGTGAAGTGGTACGACTACGTGGTGGTGAACGACGATCTCGGCCGCGCCATCGGCGTGGTGAGCGGGATCATCGACGCGGAGAGCGCGAAGCGCCACCGCGTGCAGGACCTGGAGGCGCAGATGTCGGCGCTCATCCAGCAACTGGAGCACGAGATCGACAAACGATCCTGAGGGAGGAGTCATGCAGGTCTTCACGCCGATCGAGGTGGCGCAGCACGCCGCCAACAAGTACCTGGGAGTGCTCGTCGCGGCGAAGTACGCGCGGGCGCTGAACGAGTTTCCGCGCGAGCGCTCGGCGCGCGAGAAGAAGCTGACGACGCGGGCGCTCGAGGAGCTCTCGTCGGGCGACATCACGTATCGCGTGGTGCCGCGCCGCCGCACGGGCGGGCTGCCGGGGGCGGAGTAGGGACGACCCGCCGCGGCGGCGCGCCCGCGCCGCCGCCCTCCACACCCTCGACGACGCGCACGTGCGCCCCTTCGACGGCCGCCGGGTCCTCCTCGGCGTGACGGGCGGGATCGCCAGCTACAAGTCGGCGTGGCTGGCGCGCCTCCTCGCGCTCGATGGCGCCGAGGTGGACGTCGTGATGACGCGCGCGGCGACGGAGTTCGTCGGTCCCATCACGTTCGAGGCGCTCACCGGCCGCGTGGTCCACACGGACCTCATCGCTGCGGGCCGGGCGCTCGACCACATCCGGCTCGCGCGCGACGCGCACGCCGTCGTCGTCGCGCCGGCGACGGCGGACTTCATGGCGCGGGCCGCCGGCGGCCACGCGGACGACCTCCTCACCGCCGTGCTCCTCGCCACCGAGGCGCCGGTGCTCGTCGTCCCGGCGATGAACGACCGCATGTGGGCGCACCCGCAGACGCGCCGCAACGTCGAGCACCTCCGCGAGATCGGCTACGCGGTGCTCGAGCCGGACACCGGCATGCTCGCCGCCGGCGAGGGGAGCGGTCCCGGCCGGATGCCCGAACCCGAGACGATCTTCGCGCACGTCGCGCGCCTCCTCGAGCCCGGCGACCTCGCCGGACGGCGCGTGCTCGTCACCGCGGGCCCGACGCGCGAGCCGGTCGATCCCGTGCGCTATCTCTCCAATCGCAGCAGCGGGAAGATGGGGATCGCGATCGCCTCGGCGGCCTGGCGGCGCGGCGCCGCGGTGACGCTCGTCGCCGGACCGCTCGGCGTGCCCGCGCCCGTCGGGCCGCGCCTCGTCCCGGTCGAGACGACCGAGGAGATGGCGCGCGCCGTCGCCGACGCGCTGCGCGACGCAGACGTCCTCGTCATGGCCTCCGCGCCCGCCGACTTCCGCGCCGCGGCCCCGGCGGCGGACAAGATCAAGAAGGCGAGCGCGCCGTCGTCGCTCGCTCTCGCGCCGACCACCGACATCCTCGGCGAAACGCGCGGGGCGCGCCGACCGGGCGCCGTCGTCGTCGGCTTCGCGCTCGAGACCACGGACGCGCTGCGCAGCGGACGCGGAAAGCTCGAGGCGAAGGGGCTCGACCTCGTCGTCGTCAACGACGCGACGGAGCCGGGCGCCGGCTTCGCGGTGGACACGAACCGCGTCACCCTGATCGGTCGCGACGGCGCGGAGCGGCCGCTGCCCCTCCTGCCGAAGACGGAGGTCGCCGACGCCATCCTCGACCGCGTGACGGAGCTGCTCGATGGACGCTAGGGAGCGCCTGCGCCGCTACCTCGAGCAGCGGCGCGAGATGGGCGAGGAGGAGCTCGTGCTCGACGGCATGACGGTCGAGGAGGTGCTGCGCATCGTCGGCGCGGCGGGCGCCGGCCGGCGCCCGCCGCGCGAGGTGGAGACGCCCGTGCGCCCGTCGGCCGCCGCCGACCGCGCGGCGCCCGAGCCGCCGCCGCTCGAGGAGATGGTGTCCGACTGGCGCGAGGCGCTGCGCGCCGCGGGCGCGTCGGCGGAGCCGGTTCCCGCACCGCGCGCGAAACAGGCGGCGAAGGAGACGAAGCGGACACGGGACGACGAGGAGGAGTCGGCGGTCGAGCGCGCCGCGGCTCCGACGTCGGCGACGAAGGGCGATCCGGTGACGACGCCGGGGGCGATCGCGCCGGAGGGATTGATCGTGGGCGGCGCCGCGGGCGAGCTCTTCCGAGGCGCGACCACGGAGCTGGCGTCGCTCGACGAGATCGCCGAAGCGGTGAGAGGCTGTCGGGCCTGCCGGCTATATAAGACGGCGCAGCATGGAGTTCCGGGCGAGGGAAACCCGAACGCGGACTTCGTCTGCGTGGGAGAGGCGCCGGGCGCGACCGAGGACGAGACGGGACGTCCGTTCGTCGGGCAGGCCGGCCAGCTCCTTACCAAGATTCTCGGGGCGATTAACTTGCGTCGCGAGGACGTCTTCATCTGCAACGTGATCAAGCACCGCCCGCCGGCGAACCGTAATCCGGCGACGGACGAGATCGCGGCCTGCAGCCCCTACCTGATCCGGCAGCTCGAGCTGATCCGGCCGAAGGTGATCCTCGCACTCGGCACGTTCGCGGCGCAGACGCTGCTCGAGACGAAGCTCGCGATCGGGAAGCTCCGCGGTCAGGTGCACCGCTATCACGGGATCCCGCTCGTCGTCACCTATCACCCCGCGGCGCTCCTCCGCAATCCCGCCTGGAAGCGGCCCACCTGGGAAGATGTCCAGCTCGCCCGTCGAATTCTCGATAGCGCCCCCGGCGCGTGATCCGTACAGCGAGCGACGCCCGCCGTACTCGGAGGATGCCGAACAGGCCGTCCTCGCCGCGATGCTCATCGATGGCGATGCCATCATGCGGGCCGCGGAGTACGTGGACGACACGATGTTCTACGCCGAGCGCCACCGACGGATCTTCCGATCGATGGTGTCGCTCACCGAGCGCGGCGAGGCGGTCGACCCGCTGACGCTCGCCGACGAGCTCGGGCGGCGCGGGGAGCTCGAGTCGAGCGGCGGCAAGGAGTACATCGGCTACCTGATGGACGCGGTGCCGACGTCGGCGAACGTCGAGTACCACGCGCGGATCGTGCGCGAGAAGGCGATCCTGCGGCGTCTCATCGAGGTCTCGACCTCGATCGTCCAGGAGGCGTTCACCGGGCAGCAGACGGCCGCCGAGCTCCTCGACCACGCCGAGCAGTCGATCTTCCAGGTCAGCCAGGACCGCGGCGGGAAAGGCTTCACGCGGATCAAGGAGCTGCTCTGGCCGACGATGGAGCGCATCGAGGCGCTCCAGCGCGGCGGGAAGACGGTCACCGGCGTCCCGACCGGCTTCGCCGACCTCGACGAGATGACGTCGGGCTTCCAGCCGGCGGACCTCGTCATCGTCGCGGCGCGCCCCTCGATGGGGAAGACGGCGTTCACGCTGAACATCGCGCAACACGCCGCCATCGAGGCGAATACGGGGGTTGCGTTCTTCTCGCTCGAAATGAGTAAGGAGTCCCTCGTGCAGCGCATGCTCACCTCCGAGGCGCGCATCGACGCGCAGCGGCTCCGCAAGGGGCAGCTCCGCGACGACGACTTCCCGCGTCTCGCGCGGGCGGCGGGAATCCTGTCGTCCGCGCCGGTCTGGATCGACGACACGCCGGGCATCACGCTGCTCGAGATGCGCTCGAAGGCGCGGCGCCTGAAGGCGGACGCCGGCCTCGGCCTCGTCGTCGTGGACTACCTGCAGCTCATGAGCGGTCCCGCCAACTCGGAGAGCCGGCAGCAGGAGGTGTCGCAGATCTCGCGCGGACTCAAGGCGCTGGCGAAGGAGCTCAACGTGCCGGTCGTCGCCCTCTCGCAGCTCTCGCGCGCGCCGGAGCAGCGCGCCGGCGACCACCGCCCGCAGCTCTCCGACCTGCGCGAGTCCGGCGCGATCGAGCAGGACGCGGATCTCATCATGTTCATCTACCGGCAGGAGGTCTACGACGGCCCCACCGACAAGGATGGCAACTCGCTCGAGGGCCGCGCGGAGATCATCGTCGGCAAGCAGCGCAACGGGCCGATCGGCATCGTGAACCTGTTCTTTCAGAAGGGGTACACGCGCTTCGAGAACTACACCGCGCGCCAACCCGCCCAGTAACTCCCTCGTGACTCCGAAGGCGAAGACCGTCTACCGCTGCACCGAGTGCGGCGCCGAGTACCCGAAGTGGTCCGGCCGCTGCGAGACGTGCGGCAGCTGGAACACGCTCGCCGAGGAGATCGTCGCGAAGGCGCCGGCCGCGGGCGGCGGGAGCGCGCGCCGCATCGGCGGCGCGAAGTCGCTCGGCGAGGGGGGGAGCGTCGCCGCGACGGTGCGGCTGCGCGACGTCGTCGGGACGGAGGCGAAGCGCTGGCGCACCGGGATCGACGAGTTCGACTTCGTCCTCGGCGGCGGGATCGTCCCCGGCTCGATGGTCCTCGTCGGCGGCGAGCCCGGGATCGGCAAGTCCACGCTGCTGCTTCAGGTCGCGGCGCGGCTCCAGGCGGTCGGGCACGAGACGCTCTACGTCTCCGGCGAGGAGTCCGCGCTCCAGGTGAAGCTGCGCGCCGACCGGCTCGGCGACGGCGCGGGGGACGTCGCGCTGCTCGGCGAGACGCTGCTCGAGACGATCCTCTCGACCGCCGCCGCGCGGTCGCCGCAGGTCATGATCGTGGACTCGATCCAGACGATCTTCACCGCGGATCTCGAGGGGGCGCCGGGGAACGTCGGCCAGGTGCGCGAGTGCGCCGCGCGCCTGATGCGCTTCGCCAAGGAAAGCGGCACGACGGTGTTCGTCGTCGGCCACGTGACGAAGGGCGGCGGCATCGCCGGCCCGAAGACGCTCGAGCACATCGTCGACACGGTCCTCTACTTCGAGGGCGAGAGCACGGTCGACCACCGCATCCTGCGCGCGACGAAGAACCGCTTCGGAAGCGTCGACGAGATCGGCGTCTTCCGGATGCACGGGAGCGGGCTCGTCCCCGTCGAGAACCCGTCGGAGCTCTTCCTCGGCGACCGGCAGCACGCGGCCTCGGGGAGCGCGGTGACGGCGCTGCTCGAGGGGACGCGCCCGGTGCTCGTGGAGATCCAGGCGCTCGCCGCGAAGGCCGGCTTCGGGACGCCGCAGCGCGTCTCGACCGGCTACGACCCGCGGCGCCTCGCGCTGCTCCTTGCGGTGCTGGACAAGCGCGCCGGACTCTCCTTCGCGACGCTCGACGTCTTCTGCAACGTCGTCGGCGGGATGCGCCTCACCGAGCCGAGCGGGGACCTCGCCATCGCCGCGGCGCTCGCGTCGAGCGTCTACGACCGCGCGCTCGCGCCGGACGCCGTCTTCCTCGGCGAGGTGGGGCTCGGCGGCGAGATCCGCCCCGTCTCGCAGACGGAGCGCCGACTCGCCGAGGCGGCGAAGATGGGAATGACGCGCGCCTGGCTCGCGGAGCGCGCCGTGCCGCGGCGCAGGAGCGCCGGGATCGAGGTGGTCGGCGTGCGCACGGTGGACGACCTCTTTCGCCGCCTCTTCCCGTGAGCGGAGCGCGACGCGCGCTCCCGCTGCACGGCGACGCGCCCGCGCCGGCATCGGACGCGCCGGTGCAGCGGGACGTCGGCGTCGTCCTCGTCGCCGCTGGATCGGGGACGCGCGTCGGGGGAGGCGAGCTGAAGCAGCTCCGCTGGATCGCGGGAAAGCCGATGCTCCTCCACGCGCTCCAGTTCTTTCACGCGCGGCCCGACGTCGCGCACGTCGTCTGCGTCCTGCCGCGCGAGGTGGCCGGCGATCCGCCGCCGTGGATCTTCCAGTGCGACGTCGAGCGGCTCAGCGTCACCGTCGGCGGGAAGGAGCGGAGCGACTCCGTGCGCGCCGGCCTCGACGACCTCGGTCCGGACGTGACGATCGTCCTCGTGCACGACGCGGCGCGCCCCTTCCTCGACCCGGAGACGACCGACCGCGTCGTCGCCGAGGCGCGCGCCGGCCGCGGCGCCGTCGCCGCCCTCCCCATCGTGGACACGCTGAAGGAAGTCGCGCAGGACGGTCTGACGATCGTGCGCACCGTCGAGCGCGCGCGGCTCTGGCGCGCGCAGACGCCGCAGGGCTTCCCGCGCGAGATGCTCGATCACGCGCACCGCGAGGCGCGCCGCGAGCGCGTGACCGCGACCGACGACGCCGCCCTCTGCGAGCGGCTCGGCCTCCCCGTCGTGGTCGTTCGCGGGAGCGAGCGGCTGATGAAGGTGACGGACGAGGGAGACTTCGCGCGCGCCGAAGCGCTCTTCCCCCTGCCGGCATGATCTCGACGACGCCGGGCCTCGTCCCGTTCTGGTCGCCGGAGGAGGTCGAGGCGGCGCTGCGGCCCGCGATCGCGCACCTGCACGCGGGCCGCGTGCTCGCCTATCCGACGGAGACCGTCTACGGCTTCGGCACCGCGGTGGACGCCGACTCGGTGCAGGCGCTCGTGGACCTCAAGGGACGCCCGCCGGGGAAGCCGTTCCTCCTCCTCGTCGCCGGGAGCGACATGCTCGAGCGGCTCGACCTGCACCTGCCGAGCTACGCGGGGAACCTCGCCGCGCGGCACTGGCCCGGCCCGCTCACCCTCGTCCTCCGCGGCGGCGAGCGGCGCGTGCCGGCGCGGCTGTGCGGGCCGGAGGGGGGCGTCGCCGTCCGCTGGACGCCGCACCCGGGGCTCACGCGGCTCATCCGCGCCTACGGCGAGCCCATCACCTCGACGAGCGCCAACCGCCCGGGGGTTCCCCCCGCGACGTCCGCGTCAGAGATTGTCGAGCAGTGGGGGGCGGCGCTGAGCCGCGGCATCCTGCGGACGCTCGACGCGGGGCGCCTCGGCGAATCCCGGCCGTCCACGGTCGTGGACTGCACGGGACGCCGGCCGCGGATCATCCGGCCGGGGGAGATCCCCGCCGCGGTGCTGCGCGAGAGCGTGCCGGACCTGATCGGGGAACGCTGAGGCCATGAAGCTGCTCTTCGTCTGCACCGGCAACACCTGCCGCAGCCCGCTCGCCGAGGCGATCGCGCGCCGCATCGCGGCCGAGCGCGCCCTCGACGTCGAGGTGGCGAGCGCCGGGACGAGCGCGTGGGACGGCGCCCCGGCCTCCGACGGCAGCCTGCTCGTCGGGATCGAGCGCGGGCTCGACCTGAACGGCCACCGGTCCCGGCAGCTCACGCGCGAGCTCGTCGCCGAGACGGACCTGATCATCGCGATGGGTCCGCACCACCTCGAGCGCATCGAGGCGCTCGGCGGGGAGGGGAAGGCGTACCTGCTGACGACGTACGCGTCGCACGGCGAGTCCTCGCGTCCGGTGAGCGATCCGATGGGGGGCGACCTCTCCATCTACCGCGCGACGGCGGACGAGCTGGAGCGGGAGATTCGCCGCGTGCTCGACCGGCTGGCCGCGCAGCGAGGCTCCGGACCGTCGTGAGCGGGCGGCCGAGTCGCCTCGTCCTCCTCGGCCACCCCGTCGCCCACTCGCTCTCTCCCGCGTTCCAGAACGCCGCGCTGCGGCGCGCGGGAATCCCGCTCGAGTACACCGCCGTCGACGTTCCGCCGGAGCGGCTGGACGCGGTCCTCGACGCGCTCGCGCGCGAGGGCGCCGCGGGGAACGTGACGATCCCGCACAAGGCGCGCGTCGCGGCGCGCTGCGCGCGCCTGACGCCGGTCGCCGCGCGCGTCGGCGCCGTCAATACCTTCTGGAGCGAGGCGGGCGCCCTCGTCGGCGACAACACGGACGTCGGCGGGTTCGACGCGGCGGTGCGCGAGCTGCTCGGCGGAGCGCCGCGCGGCGCGCGAGTCGCGCTGCTCGGCGCCGGCGGGGCCGCCGCGGCGGTGCTCGCCGCGGCCGAGCGGTGGGACGCCGCGACGGTCGCCGTGCACTCGCGGTCGGAGGCGAGCGCGGCGGCGCTCGTGCGCCGCTTCCCCGCGGTGGCGCGCGTCGCGCCGCTCGCCGCCGATGCGCTCGCCGGTGCCACGCTCGTCGTCAACGCGACTCCCGTCGGCATGCGCGACGACGACGTCCCCGTCGAGCCCGACTCGCTGCCGCGCGGCGCCGCGGTGCTCGACCTCGTCTACCGCCGCAGCGAGACGCCGTGGGTACGCGCGGCGCGCGCGCGCGGCCACGCCGCTCGGGACGGGCTCTCGATGCTCGTCGAGCAGGGCGCCCTCGCCTTCGCGCGCTGGTTCGGCGTCGAGCCGGACCGCGAGGCGATGCGCGCCGCGCTGTCCTGATGCCCCGGGTCGGCGCCGGCAGCGGCGCCGGCGAGGGCCCGGGACTTGCCACGCGTGCGGGCCGCCTCGCGACGGCGCTCCGCGCGGCGCGCGATGCGGTGCTCGACCTCGCGCTGCCTCGCTGCTGCGTCGCGTGCGGCCGCCCGGTCGGCGCGGCGAAGCGCCGCGCCGTCTGCGGCGTCTGCTGGTCGCGGCTCGAGCGGCTGCCGGCGCCGCGGTGCGAGCGGTGCGGGCACCCGATGCGGGCGCAGCGCTGCTACTGGTGCGCGCAGCTGCCGGCGTACGTCCGCGCGGCGCGCAGCGTCTGCTGGGTGCCGGGCGGCGTCGGCGGACGCGTGGTGCACGCGCTGAAGTACGAGGGGTGGACGATCGTCGCGGGCGAGATGGCGGAGGAGATGGCGCGCCTCGCGTGGCCGGCGGATGTCGTGGCGGAGCGCACGGCGATCGTGCCGGTGCCGCTCGGCCGCCGCCGGCTCCGCGAGCGCGGATACAACCAGAGCCTGCTGCTCGCGCGCGAACTCGCGGCGCGTTGGCGGATTCCGGTATGGGAGCGATGCGTCGAACGCGGGCGGGAGACGCGCTCGCAGACGCGGTTGACACCAGGGGAGAGGCTTGGCAACGTTTCGAACGCCTTTCGCGCCGCGGCGATCGCGCGCGACCGGCTGCGCGGCTCGCACCTCGTGCTCGTCGACGATGTCGTCACCACGGGAGCCACGCTCGACGCCTGCGCGGCGGCGCTCTTCGAGAGCGGAACGCGCATCCTCAGCTACGTGACCTTCGGACGGGCGCCGACCGCCGGCGACCGCTAGCAACCACGGGAGAATCGGAACGGCAATGGCGATCCGCGTCGGCATCAACGGCTTCGGCCGCATCGGGCGGCAGGTGATCCGCGCCGCGAAGCAGCAGGGCGTGTCGGACTTCGACTTCGTCGCGGTGAACGACCTCACCGACACGAAGACGCTGGCGCACCTCTTCAAGTACGACTCGGTGCACCGGACCTACCCCGGCGAGGTGACGGCGACGGCGCAGGGGATCTCCATCGACGGCGACGAGATGCGGGTCCTCGCGGAGAAGGATCCGTCGAAGCTTCCGTGGAAGGACCTCGGCGTGGACATCGTGCTCGAGTCCACCGGCCGCTTCACGAACGCCGCCGACGCGCGGAAGCACATCGAGGGCGGCGCGAAGAAGGTCATCATCTCCGCGCCGGCGAAGCAGGAGGACATCACGATCGTGATGGGGGTCAACAGCGACAAGTACGACCCGGCGAAGCACCACATCATCTCGAACGCCTCCTGCACGACGAACTGCCTCGTGCCGATGGTGAAGGTCATCCGCGATGCCTTCGGCTTCGTGCGCGGCTCGATGATCACCGTGCACAGCTACACGAACGACCAGAACATCCTCGACCTGCCGCACAAGGACCTGCGGCGCGCGCGCGCCGCGGCGCAGTCGATCATCCCGACGACGACGGGCGCGGCGAAGGCGACGTCGCTCGTCATCCCCGAGCTCAAGGGGAAGCTCGACGGCATCTCCGTCCGCGTGCCGACGCCCGACGTCTCGTTCAACGACCTGGCCGCGGTGGTCGAGCGCGCGGTGACCGTCGAGGAGGTGAACGCCGCCTACCGCAAGGCGGCGGCGTCCGGTCCGCTGAAGGGGATCCTCGACTACTCGGAGGAGGAGCTCGTCTCCGCCGACTACATCGGCAACCCCTTCTCCTGCATCATCGACTCGAAGGTGACGAACGTCATCGACGGCACCCTCGTGAAGGTCTCCGGCTGGTACGACAACGAGTGGGGCTACGCCTCGCGCTGCGTCGACCTTCTGCGCCTCGTCGGGTCGAAGCTGTGAGCCGCGTACGCGCGGCGGACCGCGTCCGCGACGCGGTCGCCGCGCTCTGTCTCGTCGGCGGGGCCGCGCTCTACCTCTACGCCGGCGCGCGGATCCGCGCCCTGGCGTCGGGCGAGCTCTCCCCGCCGCCGGGTTCCAGCCACGTCGCCGAGCTCGACCGGCGCATGGCGCCGCTGACCGCGATGTCGCGGACCGGGCTCGCACTCGTCCTCCTCGGCGTCGGCGTCGGCGTCTGGTCCTTCGTCCGTCACCGCTCGTCCACCACGCCACCGCAATGAAGAAGAAGACCGTCCGCGACCTCGCGGACGAGCAGCTGCGCGGCAGGCGCGCGCTCGTCCGCGTGGACTTCAACGTCCCGCTCGACGAGCACTGCGCCGTCACCGACGACACGCGCATCCGCGCCGCCCTCCCGACGATCGAGTACCTCGCCGAGCGCGGGGCGAAGGTCGTCCTCCTCTCGCACCTCGGCCGGCCGAAGGGGAAGCCCGAGGAGAAGTACTCCCTCGACCCCGTCTCGCGCCGCCTCCAGGAGCTGACGCGCCGGACGGTGCGCTTCGTCGGCAGCACCGACAGCGATGAGGCGCAGAAGGAGACGATGCGGCTCGCCGAGGGGGAGATCCTCCTCCTCGAGAACACGCGCTTCCTCGGCGGCGAGGAGACGAACGACCCGCGCCTCTCCCGCGCGCTCGCGCAGCTCGGCGACGTCTACGTCAATGACGCCTTCGGCTCCGCCCACCGCGCGCACGCCTCCACGGAAGGCGTCGCGAAGACGCTCCGCCCGGCCGTCGCGGGGCTCCTCATGGAGAAGGAGCTCGAGTACCTCGGCCGCGCGCTCGCCGAGCCGGAGCGCCCCTTCGTCGCCGTGCTCGGCGGCGCGAAGATCTCCGGCAAGATCGACGTCATCGAGCAGATGCTGCCGAAGGTGGACCGCATGCTCGTCGGCGGGGCGATGGCGTGCACCTTCTTCCGCGCGATGGGGCTGGAGACGGGGAAGTCGCTCGTCGAGGAGGATCGCGTGGCGATGGCGAAGGAGCTGCTGCGGCGCGCCGGCGACAAGCTCCTCCTCCCCGACGACGCGATCGTCGCCCCGTCGATGGACGCGGCCGGGCAGGCGCACGCGGTGGCGCGCGATGCGATCCCGCCGGCGGAGGCGATGTTCGACATCGGCCCGAAGGCCGCGGAGCGCTTCGCGCGCGAGGTTGCCAGCGCGAAGACCGTCGTCTGGAACGGCCCGATGGGCGTGTTCGAGAAGCCGCCCTTCGATGCCGGCACCCTCGCCGTCGCGCGCGCGATGGCGAAGGCGACGTCGGCGGGCGCGACGACGATCGTCGGAGGCGGGGACTCGGCGGCGGCGGTCGCGCAGGCGGGGCTCGAGGACGAGGTGAGCCACGTCTCCACCGGCGGCGGTGCCTCGCTCGAGTTTCTCGAGGGGAAAACGCTCCCCGGCGTCGCCGCCCTCGACGACCGGGAGGGATGATGCGCCGCCCGGTCTTCGCCGCGAACTGGAAGATGAATCACGGGCCGAGCGATGCCCGGGCGTTCATGCGCGCCTTCCTCGCGCACTACGCGCGGCACTCCGACCGGAGCGTGATCATCTTTCCGCCGGCCGTCACCGTCGGCGCGG
>DASUSM010000198.1:0-12283 GCA_036375115.1 Gemmatimonadaceae bacterium
ATGCGCGCGACGTTGCGGTTGTCCTCCCCGGCCTGGTTCGCGCAGCCGAGGATCACGTCCGTGACGCGCGCCGCATCGAGCGTCGGGTGCCGCGCCATCAGGCGCTCGATCACGTGCGCCGCCATGTCGTCGGGGCGCACCTCGCTCAGTCCGCCGCCGAAGGAGCCGATCGGGGTTCGCACCCCGTCGACGATCCATGCCTCGCTCATGCCTCTCGCTCCGCCCCCGCCTCGGGGAGCAGCTCCTTGTTCGTTCGATAGACGGTCCCCCGGAAGAGGGCGACCACGACGTCGTCCTGGTTGCGCACGGTGACGCGGTAGTACCCCATGCGCCTTCCCGCGCTCTCCTCCACGGCCGATGCCTCGAGCACGTCTCCGGCCCGCACCGGCGCCGGATACCCGATCGCGTTCTCCACGCTCACCGTCACTCGCCCGTGCGTGTTGCTCGCGAAGGCGAGCGCGCTGTCGGCGAGCGAGAAGGTGACGCCGCCGTGGCAGACGCCGAACCCGTTCAGCATGTCGTCGCGCACCCGCATGCGTGTCCGGCACCCCCCCGGCCGCACCTCGAGCACCTCGATGCCGAGCCAGGCGCTGAACGCGTCGCGCTCGAGCATCGCGCCGACGAGCCGCTCGGCCCGCCGCTGCTCCTCGCCCCCCTCGCGCGCGCCGCTCACTGGTGGAAGCGCCGCCCGTCGCGCGCCATCCGGCGCAGCAGCGGGCTCGCCCGGTAGCGGTCCTCCCCGTACTCCGCCTGGAGGGCGTCGAGTCGCTCGACGACCGTCGCCGCGCCCAGCTCGTCCGCCCAGGCGAGGAGCCCCTTCGGGTAATTTACTCCGCGGGTCATCGCGAGGTCGATGTCCTCCGGCGAGGCGATCCGCAGGAGCACCGCGTCCGCGGCCTCGTTGACGAGCATCGCGACGATGCGGTCGACGATGGCGCGCCCGAGCGCGGCGTCGGTCGCCGGCTCGGGCCGGACCGCGCCCTCGCGGTAGTCGTAGAAGCCGCGCCCCGCCTTGCGGCCGATCCACCCCGCCTCGACGAGCCGCTGCTGCGAGAGCGACGGACGGTAGCGGGGGTCGAAGAAGAACGCCTCGAAGACCGAGCGGGTGACGGCGAAGTTGACGTCGTGGCCGATGAAGTCCATCAGCTCGAACGGACCCATGCGGAAGCCGCCGATCTCGCGCATCGCCCAGTCGATCGTCGCCGCGTCGGCGGCGCCTTCCTCGAGCAGACGGAGCGACTCGCCGTAGAACGGGCGCGCGACGCGGTTGACGATGAAACCCGGCGTGTCCTTCGCGACGACGGTCGTCTTTCCCCAGGCGTCGACGAGCGACCGCGCCGCGGCCAGCACGCCGTCCGCGGTCGCCACGCCCGGCACGACCTCGACGAGCTGCATGACCGGCGCGGGATTGAAGAAATGGATGCCGAGCACGCGCTCCGGACGCTCGCAGGCGGCGGCGATCGCGGCCACCGAGAGCGAGCTCGTGTTCGTCGCGAGCACCGCGTCGCGGGCGACGACGCGCTCGAGCCCGGCGAAGCTCTCGCGCTTCACGTCGAGCCGCTCGACGATCGCCTCGACGACGAGCCCGCAGCCGTGGAACGCCTCGATCGTCCCGCTCGCCCCCGCGGCCTCGAAGCGCAGGCGGTGCAGCGCCCCGTCCGCCTCGTCCTGCGACATGCGCTCCTTCTCCACTTCCCGCCGCAGCGCCTTCGCGATCGCGGCGCGCGCGCGCGAGAGCGCATCGGCGCTCGCGTCGGCGAGGACGACGCGGTGGCCGCGCGTCGCGGCGACCTGTGCGATCCCGCTCCCCATCGCGCCGGCGCCGAGGACGCCGACGACGGTGTCGATCCCCAGCGTCGGCGCGCTCACCGGCCGAGGAACGCCGGCTTCCGCTTCTCCTGGAAGGCGCGGACGCCCTCCAGGTAGTCGTGCGTGCGCCCGGCCTCGCTCTGGAGGTCGGCCTCGAGCGCGAGCTGCGCCTCGAGGTCGTTTGTCCACGTCGCGTTGAGGGCGCGCTTGATGAGCCCGAAGGCGCGCGTCGGCTGCCCCGCCAGCTCGTGCGCGACCGCCCACGCGACGTCGTGCAGCGTCGTCTGCGGCACGACGCGGTGGATCATCCCCCACGCCTGCGCCTGGTCGGCGGTCACCTTCTCGCCGAGCATCATGAGGGCCGTCGCGCGCGCCATCCCGACGAGGCGCGGCAGGTAGAACGTCCCGCCGTTGTCCGGGATGAGGCCGATCTTCGCGAACGCCTGGATGAAGGTGGCCGACTCCGCCGCGATGACGATGTCGCAGGCGAGGGCGATGTTCGCGCCGGCGCCGGCGGCGACGCCGTTGACGGCGGCGACGACGGGCTTCTCGATGCCGCGCATCGCGAGGACGAGCTTGTTGTAGCCGTGGACGATGTCCCCGATGTCGGGGGCCGGCGTGCCGTCCGGCGGCACCGCTTCGGCGAGGTCCTGCCCGGCGCAGAAGGCGCGGCCGGCGCCGGTGAGGAGGACGGCGCGCACCGCGTCGTCCTCGGCGAGGCGCTCGAACGCGGCGACGCCCTCCCGCACCATCGCGCGGTTGAAGCTGTTGAGGACCTCGGGTCGGTTCAGGGTGAGCGTCGCCACCCCTTCCTTCACGTCGACGAGTAAGAAGCGGAAGTCCATGCCGGCCTCGTTTCGGGATCGCACGGTCGCGGTATCTTACGTAAGCTACTCGTCCGGACGCCGGAGGTAACCACCGCCCGGCGCGCCCGCACGTCACGCGCATCCGCACGCCCCATGGCCGCACCGCCGACCACCTCCCGCCGCTCGACGTCCGCCCCCGCCCTCCCGACGGCGGACTGGCGCCGCATCGCCTACCACACGCTCGTCTCGCGCGCTCTCGACGACGTCGAGGAGACGACGAACCGGAACCGCGCGACCGTTCCGCGCGAGCATCTCGTGCTCTACCAGTTCTCGGCGCGCGGGCACGACATGGCGCAGGCGATCCTCGGCTCGATGCTCGACCACCCGCACGACGCTGCCGGCGCCTACTACCGGTCGCGTCCCCTTCTCGTCTCGCTCGGCCTGCCGATCGAGGACGCCCTCGCGAGCCCGCTCGGCCGCTCGGGTGGATTCAGCGACGGACGCGACATCGGCGTCGTCTGCAACCTCCCGGGCGGGCGCCGCGGCGGCGCGACCGTCCTCCCGATGGCGGGGGACGTCGGCGGACAGTACACGCCGGTGGCGGGGTGGGCGCAGTCGATCCTGTATCATCGCGACGTCCTGTCGGACGCGGCGTGGCGCGGCGCGATCGGCGTCGCGCTCGGCGGCGAGGCGTCGGTGGCGACGAACGGCTTCTGGTCGGCGCTCACCATGGCGACGACGCTGACGCTCCCGATGCTCTTCTACATCGAGGACAACGGCCTCGGCATCTCGGTGCGCAGCGGGATGCAGACGCCGGGCGGCAACATCGCCGCGAACCTCGCCTCGTTCGAGAACCTCTTCCTGCGCGATGGGGACGGGACCGACCCGGCGGAGGCGGCGCGGCTGCTGCGCGAAGGGGTGGATCACGTGCGCGGCGGCGCCGGTCCCGCGCTCGTGCGGCTCACCGTTCCGCGCCTCTCGAGCCACTCGGGGCCGGACAACCAGAAGGGCTACCGCACCGACGCCGAGATCGCGGCCGACGCGGCGCGCGATCCGCTGCCGCGGCTCCGCGCGGCGCTCGTGCCCCGCGTGCTGAGCGAGAAGGAGTGGGCGTCGCTCGAGGACGAGGTCCGGCGCGACGTGGACGGGGCGCTCGCCGCCGCGCGCGCGCGGCCGGCGCCCGATCCGTCGCGCGTGCGCCGCTTCGTCCACGCCGAGCCGCGGCAGCCCGGCGATCCGGAGACGACGGGCGGGCTCTCCGACGCGGAGCTCGACGCGCTCGGCGGGAGCGCGACGCCGGCGCCGGGCGGCGAGTCGCTGCGCTTCGCCGAGGCGGTCCGGCGCACGCTGCGCCGCGAGCTCGAGGTGAACCCGAAGCTCCTCGTCTTCGGTGAGGATGTCGGCCGGAAGGGGGGCGTACACCTCGTCACCGAGGGGCTGCAGAAGCAGTTCGGGGAGCGCCGCGTCTTCGACACGAGCCTCTCCGAGGAGGGGATCGTCGGGCGCGCGGTCGGCATGGCGGTCGCCGGTCTCGTGCCGGTCGCGGAGATCCAGTTCCGCAAGTACGCCGACCCGGCGACGGAGCAGCTCAACAACTGCGGTACGATGCGCTGGCGCACGCACAATCAGTTCGCGGCGCCGATCGTCGTGCGCATGCCTGGCGGCTACGGCAAGGACGTCGGCGACCCGTGGCACTCGCTCTCGAGCGAGGTCACGTGGGCGCACGCACTCGGCTGGCAGGTGGCGATCCCCTCGAACGCGGCGGACGCGGTGGGACTGCTGCGCGCGGCGATGCGCTCGCGGAACCCGACGATCTTCTTCGAGCACCGCTCGCTGCTGATGACGTCGGACGGCAGCGCGCCGTATCCGGGGGACGACTACGTGCTCCCGCTCGGCCGCGCCCGCCGCGTGCGCGAGGGGGACCGCATGACGCTCGTGACGTGGGGCGCGCTCGTGCACCGGTGCGAGGAGGCGGCGGCGCGCTTCGAGGGCGCCATCGACCTGCTGGACCTGCGCACGGTCGCCCCGTGGGACCGCGCGACGGTGCTCGAGTCGACGCGCCGGACCGGGCGGTGCCTCGTCGTTCACGAGGACACGCTGACCGCCGGCTTCGGGGCGGAGATCGCGGCGACGCTCGCGCAGGAGGCGTTCTGGCACCTCGATGCGCCGGTGGAGCGGCTCGCGGTGGAGGACGTCCCGATGCCCTACCACCCGGTGCTGCTCGACGCGGTGCTGCCGAGCGTGGACCGGATCGCGGAGGCGGCGGAGCGGGTGATGGGGGTGTAGGGAGGGATCGCGGGGGGGACGGGGGGGCTCGGCGCTCGGCGCTCGGCGGGGCGGCGCGCCTGGCGGGGCTCGTCGGCGGGACGACTCCGCCTGGCGGCTGTGTGGTTCGCGCGGAGGCGCGGAGATCCGCGGAGCAAGGCGCCGTGCGCGTTCCGGTGCGTCGCGCCACGAGCCGTGAATGACCGCGGGAGCTGCTCTTCCTTCACGGCTTCTCTCGCCGGTGCACGAGTCCGTCCAGGCGCACCCCCCAGTCAATTCATCTGCTCCGCCACGTCGGTCTCTCGCGCCTCACGGAGCGATCCGCGTCATCCGCTGAATCCGTGTGATCCGCGGTTCACCCCCTCGTCCGTGTGGCCGGCCCGAGCGGCTTCTCTCTCGTCTCCCCCTCGTCCGTGCGACCGGCCCGAGCGGCCGTTCCGCCGCCCCGCCGGTCCGGCAGATCCGATCCGCCGCCGCGCTCGTACAACGGGGGCGCGGTCCCGTCGCCGGGTGGCCGCAGCGCTCGTCCTTCGCGATCCTCAGCCGCAGGAGCCCACCATGTCCGTCGTCCGCTCGGCCGCGTCCATCGTCATGCTCGCCTCGTTCACGATCGGCTGCTCGGAGACCGCCGGCGACGCCGCGCGGCTCGCCGGGCCGATCGACCTCCCCGTCTTCGCGCAGCACGCGGGCGGCGACCACTTCCACGCCAATCCGCTCAAGGGCGACCACGAAGTCCCGCCGAACGAGAGCAAGGGGAACGGCGTCGCGCAGTTCCAGCTCAGCGAGGACGGCACGACGATGTCCTACAAGCTCGTCGTCGCCAACACGGAGAACGTGACCCAGGCGCACATTCACCTCGCGCCGCGCGGCGTGAACGGTCCGGTCGTCGTGTTCCTCTACGGGTTCAACGCGTCGGGCACGTCCGAGAACGGGGTCCTCGCCGAGGGGGAGTTCACCGCGGCGAACCTCATCCCGCGTCCGACGACACCGATCGGTCCGTTCGGCGGGACGATGGAGGAGCTCGTCGCCGCGCTGCGGTCGGGGAACGCGTACGTCAACGTGCACACGATCCAGATCCCGGGCGGAGAGATCCGGAACCAGATCGACGAGTCCGGCGATTGAGCCGGGTCGCGACGGCGGGCCGCGCGGAGGTCGTCATTCGAGCCGCAGCGCGTCCGCCGGGTCGACGCGCGTGGCTCGGCGGGCGGGGACCCAGCAGGCGAGCAGGGCCGCCGTGAGGAGCACGGCGGCGGCGCCCGCGTACGTCGGCCAGTCGAGCGTGCCGACGCCGTAGAGCAGGCGTCCGAGGACGCGAGCGCCCGCCGCCGAGAGCGCGATGCCGATCGCCAATCCGAGCAGCGCCGATCGGGTGCCCTCGCCGACCACCATGGCGAGGAGCCCGCCGGGGCGCGCACCGAGAGCGAGCCGGACCCCGAACTCGCGCGTGCGCGCCGCCACCGCGTACGCGGTCACGCCGTAGATGCCCAGCGCCGCGAGCACGAGCGCGAGCGCCGCGAAGCCTCCGAGCATGACGAGCGGCAGCCGGCGCCCGGCCAGCGCATCCGAGAGGCGGTCCTCCATCGTCTGCGCGTCCCCGAGCGGCACCATCGGGTCGAGTCGGCGGAGCTCGTGCCGCACGGCGCCTATCGACTCGGTCGGATCGCCGCTCGTACGCACGACGATGCGGGCGAAACCCCAGTGGTCCTGCCGGCTCGACACGTACGCAGTCGGCCGCGGCTCGGCGTCCGGCGCCTGGTTCCGTACGTCACCGACGACGCCGACGACGACGCTCCACGGCTGCGAGGGATCGGGACCGAGCCGGACCCGCGCACCGACCGGATCGGCGTCGCCCCAGTGCAGCCGCGCAGCGCTCTCGTTGACGATCACCACACCGGTCGCGTCCTCGTGGTCCCGTGCGTCGAAGGCGCGACCACGCAGGAGCGGAATCCGCAGCGCGCGGAAGTAGTCGTCGGACACGGGCGTATAGCCGACCTCCGGCGGTGCGGAGCTCTCGTGCGGGATGCCATCGATCACGAGGCTCGCGGACGAACCTCCGGCGAGCGGCAGTGCCGCGCCGGAGCCGACGTCGACGACCCCGGGGAGCGCGCGGAGACGCCCGAGCAGCTCCTCGAAGAAGGCGTCCTGCGCCGCGGAGGTCGCGTAGCGCTGCGCAGCGAGGACGACGTCGAAGGTGAAGAGTCGCGTGGGATCGAAGCCGAGCGCCACGCGCCGCAGCTCGAGGAGTGAGCGGCCGAGCAGCCCCGCGCCGATGAGCAGCACGACGGCGAGCGCCATCTGCCCGACGACGAGCGCGCGCCGAACGCCGCTGCGCCCGGCCCCTTCCGTCGCCCCCCGCGGCCCCTCGCGCAAGCCGGACACCGCGCCGCGCGCGCCGATCATCGCCGGCGCGAGGCCGAACACGACGACGCTCGCGAGCGTCACCGCGGCCGCGAGTGCGAAGACCGCAGGTCCCGGCTCGGCGGGGATCGACTCGGGCAGGACGGGCGCGCCGAGCCTCGCGAGCGCCGCCGCGCCGGGGCTCGCGAGGAGCGCCGCGACGGCGCCGCCGATCGCTGCCAGGAAGACGCTTTCGGCGAGCAGCTGCCGAGCGAGACGGCCGCGCCCCGCTCCGAGCGCGGCCCGGACGGCGAGCTCGCGCTGGCGCGTGACACCGCGTGCGAGCAGGAGCCCGGCGACATTCGCGCAGGCAACGAGGAGGACGAGCGCCGCCGCGGCTCCGACGAGCAGGAGCGCCCGGCGCGCCTCGCCGGCGATCGACTCGCGCAGCGGCAGGACGCGCACCCCCATTCCCTCGTTCGCCTCCGGGTGGCGCCGCTCGAGCTCGCGCGCGATGGCCGCGAGATCCGCCTCGGCACGGGCCGCGTCGACGCCCGGACGGAGCCGCGCGAAGGCGCCGAGGAAGTGGAACTTGCGGGCGCGGTTCGCGTCGGCGAGCGCCGCGCCGAGATCGAGCGGAACGAGGAACGACGCCTCCCACGCCGGCCACCGGAACCCGGGCGGGAGCACGCCGACGATCGTATGCGGCTGCTCGTTCAGCAGCATCGTCCTGCCGATGGCGGCGCTGTCGCCGCCGAACGCGGAGCGCCAGAGCGCGTCCGTGACGAGCGCGACGCGCTGGCCCCCCTGCACGCCCTCGCCCTCACGGAAGTCGCGACCGAGCGCCGGCCGAACACCGAGCACGGAGAGAAGGTTCGGCGAGATGCCGGCGCCGTCCAGCCGTCGCGCCTCCGCATCGCCCGCCAGCGTCCCGCCGGCGTAGCGGAAGACGCCGATCGATGCGAAGGACCGCTGCGCCTCGCGGAAGTCGACGACGTCGGCCGCGGAGAGCTGTCCACGCTCGTCGGCGCGGTCGAGGTGCCGTCCGTAGATGCGGACGAGGCCCTCGGCGTCGGCGTACGGGAGCGGCGCGACGAGGATGCGGTGCACGACACCGAAGATCGCGGCGTTGAGCCCGATGCCGAGCGCGAGCGTCAGGACGACGATCGCGGTGAATCCCGGTGCCCGGAGTGCCGCGCGCGCGGCGTGCGCGAGGTCCTGTCGGAGATCCGCGAGCCAGTCGGCGCGGCGCTCGTCGCGCTCGCCGCGCACATCCTCGGCAGCGCACGCCTCCCGCAGGGCCGCGATGTCGCCGAACTCCTCCAGTGCCCTGCGGCGTGCCGCCTCGGCCGGGAGGCCTGCGGCGACGAGCTCGCGCTCGCGCATCTCACGATGGAACGCGAGCTCGTCGTCCACGTCCTCCCGGATCCGGCGCGAGGAGCGCCGCAGCAACCGCCACCGGCGGGCGGGATCGTCGTGGCTCATCGTCACCCCTCCGCGGGCGAGAGCACCTTCAACACGGCATCGACGTAGCTGCGCCACGTTGCGGTCGCGGTCCTCAGCTGCTTCCGGCCGAGCGGGGTGAGCTCGTAGAACTTCGCGCGGCGCCCCGTCTCGGAGGTGCCCCACGTCGCCGTCACCAGCTTGCGCCGCTCGAGACGGTGCAGCGCGGGATAAAGCGCCGCGTTCTCGAGGGCGAGCGCGCCCGCGGTCCGCTCGCGGATCCAGCGGGAGATCGCGTACCCGTGCATCGGGGCCCAGGCGAGCGTGCGCAGGACGAGGATGTCGACCGTTCCCTGCATCAGCTCGAGCGAGTCGGAGGGTGCCATCGGCTCACGTCAGAGGATTACCGGTAAGCTCCTGACATATATCGGGCGCCGACGCGCTGCTGTCAAGAGCTGCTTGACAGCTCGCCCGGATCGCCCTACACTGGCCTCCCGCGCCGCGACCATCGCGCGCGACCACCGCCACCTCGTCCACGCCCGTGCGCCACCTCCTCGTCACCGTCCCCGCCTTCGTCGCGCCGGCCCGCCGCATCCGGGTCGCCGTCGACGGCCGCGTGGAGCTGATCTCGATCGGCACGGGTGAGGTGCGGAGGAGCGCGAGGGCGTAGGCCCGGCTCGTCCGCCCGAGGGAGCGACAGGATCGCCCCACCCGCGCCGCTGCGCCGGGTGGGGCGATTCACATCCGGCCGTACTCTCACCGCGATGTCCAGACATGTCAGAGCCGGTACAGCTTCTCGAGCCCGCGTCCGAACCGCCGACCGATTCGCCATCGGCGGCACCGGCGTCGCACGGCACGTGGGCGACGATCCGCGAAGCGCTGCGCGGATCGCACCAGGACTACACCGACGGACCGATCGGCCGGTCGGTGGTGCTCCTCGCCATCCCGATGGTCCTCGAGATGGCGATGGAGAGCGTCTTCGCCATCGTGGACATCTTCTTCGTCTCCCGCCTCGGCGCGAACGCGGTCGCCGCGGTCGGGCTCACCGAGTCGCTTCTCGCCGTCGTCTACGCGCTCGCAATGGGGCTCGGCATCGGCGCGACCGCGCTCGTCGCGCGCCGCGTCGGCGAGAAGGACCCGGAGGGCGCGGCGGACGGCGCGGTGCAGGCCGTCGCGCTCGCGGTCGGCATCTCGCTGGTACTCGGCACCGTCGGCGTGCTCCTCGCGCCGCGGCTGCTCGCGCTCATGGGCGCGAGCCCCGCGGTGATCGACGAGGGGCTCGGCTACACGCGCGTCATGCTCGGCGGCGAGGCGGCGATCATCGTCCTCTTCGTCGTCAATGCGATCTTCCGCGGCGCGGGGGACGCGGCGATCGCGATGCGCGTGCTCTGGATCGCGAACGGGATCAACATCGTCCTCGATCCGCTCCTCATCTTCGGGATCGGACCGTTTCCCGAGCTCGGGGTGACGGGGGCGGCGATCGCGACGACGACCGGCCGCACGATCGGCGTCCTCATCGCGCTCTGGCGCCTCGGCGGACACAACGCGCACGTCTCGGTGGGCCGGCGCCACCTGCGCCTCCACCTTCCCGTGATCCGCCAGATCCTCCGGCTCTCCGGCACGGCGACGCTGCAGATGCTCGTCGCGACGGCGAGCTGGATCGGCCTCGTCCGCATCATCGCGACGTTCGGCAGCGGCGCCCTCGCCGGCTACACGATCGGGATCCGCATCCTCATCTTCGCGCTCCTGCCATCGTTCGGGCTGAGCAACGCGGCGGCGACGATGGTGGGACAGGCGCTCGGCGCACGCAAGCCGGAACGGGCGGAGCGCGCGGTGTGGACGTCCGGGCACTACAACGCAGCGTTCCTCCTCACGACGGGACTGATCTTCGTCTTCCTCGCGCCGCAGCTCGTCGCCCTCTTCACGACGGACCCCGCGGTCGCGCCGTACGCGGTGGACTGCCTGCGCATCACCGCGCTCGGCTTCCCCCTGTACGCGTACGGGATGACCCTCACGCAGGCGTTCAACGGCGCCGGCGACACGTGGACGCCGACGTGGCTCAACCTCATCGTCTTCTGGCTCTGGGAGATCCCGCTGGCGTGGCTCCTCGCGGTGCCGCTCGGGATGGGGCCGCACGGCGCCTTTCTCGCGATCACCATCGCCTTCTCGACGCTCGCGGTCGCGAGCTGGGCGGTGTTCCGGCGCGGGCGGTGGAAGATGCAGCGGGTCTGAGCCGTCCCGCACCGTCCGCTTCCGGGACGCCCGGTCCCGGAAGCGGAGCGCGTGGGACCCCGGCGGTCCCCTCGGCGGATCGGTAAGCCGCCACGGCGCAACGTCTTGCGCGCGCGCCGCGGGGAGCGCGCGGTGGCACCGGCCGTGCCCTTCGCCGTTGCGCCAGACGGCGCTGCACCTCCTCGCGATCCTCGCGCGATCCTCACCGACATCCGGAGCAGTGATGTCCCGCGATCTCCTCCTCGCGCTGCGCTCCCTGCGGCGGCGTCCCGCCTACGCCGCCGCCGTCGCCGCCACGCTCGCGCTCGGCCTCGGCGCGAGCATCGCGGTCTTCGGGCTCGTGAACGCCGCGCTCCTTCGCCCCTTCCCCTTCGCGCAGTCGGAGCGGCTCGTCTTCCTCTGGGGCGTCGTCGGCCCCGAGCGCGAGGTGCGCGGCGCCTCGTTCCTCGAGGTGAAGGACTGGGAGCAGCGCAACCGGACGCTCGAGCGCGTCTCGCTCTACGACACGCCGTCGCTGAACCTGCGCACGGAGGACGGCGCCGAGCGGATCGAGGCGGAGTGGGTCTCGGCGAGCTACTTCGCGATCCTCGGCGCGACGCCGATGCTCGGCCGGACCTTCCTGCCCGAGGAAGACGAGGTCCCCGAGCGCGACGCGGTCGTCGTCCTCGGGCACGCCCTCTGGTCGGGCCGCTTCGGCGCCGACCCGACGATCGTCGGACGCACGATCACGCTGAACGACCGCGCGTACGCCGTCGTCGGCGTGATGCCGGAGGGCTTCCGCGGCCTCTCGTATGAGGCGGAGGCGTGGATCCCCTCGATGATGATCGGCGTCACCGGCGTCGCCTCGATGCTCGAGCAGCGGGGCGCCCGCTGGCTCGGCGCGATCGCGAGACTGAAGCCGGGCGTGACCGTCGAGGAGGCACAACGCGACCTGGACGCCGTCGCCGCCTCCCTCGCGGCCGACTACCCGGAGACGAACGCCGACCGCGGCGCGAGGCTCGTCGGCCTCCACGACTACTACCTCGACGATCTGCGGGAGCTGCTCGTCCTGCTCCTCGGCGCGGTCCTCCTGTTCCTCCTCGTCGCCTGCGCGAACGTGACGAGCCTCGGCCTCGTGCGCGCCTCGTCGCGATCGCGCGAGCTCGGCGTCCGCCTCGCGCTCGGCGCGGAGCGGAAGCACCTCGTCCGCCAGCTGCTGACGGAGGCGGTCGTCCTCGCGGCGATCGGCGGCGCGGCGGGACTCCTCCTCGCGCTCTGGCTCGTCGAGCTCGTGCCGCCGCTGCTCCCCGCCGGGCTCCTCCCCGCGTACGTCGATCCGACGATCGACGCGCGCGTCGTCCTCGCGGCCGCGGCGCTCTGCGTCGGGTGCGGCATCGCCGTCGGGATCGTCC
>DASUSM010000199.1:0-3708 GCA_036375115.1 Gemmatimonadaceae bacterium
ACGCGGTCGGCGAGGGCGAGCACCTCGTCGAGATCGCTCGAGTGCAGCACCACCGCGCTGCCCGCGGCGCGCGCCGCGCGCAGCGCGCCGTGGACGGCGGCTGCCGCGCGGACGTCGAGCCCGCGCGTCGGGTTCTCCGCCACGACGAGCGGGGGCGCGCCGGCGAGCTCCCGCGCGAGCACGAGCTTCTGCTGGTTGCCTCCGGAGAGCGTGCGGGCGGGCGCGTCGACGCCGCTCGCCCGCACGTCGTGCCGCTCGAGCAGCGCCACCGCGCGCCGCGCCTCCTCGCGCCAGGCGATGCGCCCCCGTCGCGCCCCCGCGCCCGCGAGCACGAGGTTCTCGACGATCGTGAAGTCGAGGACGAGCGCGTCGCGGTGCCGGTCTTCCGGCACGAAGCCGACGCGCGGCGGCGTCGTGACGGTCCCCGAGCGCGGCGCGAGGCGCCCGGCGAGCGCGCGCAAAAGCTCGCGCTGCCCCGCCCCCTCGACCCCGGCGATGCCGACGATCTCCCCCGCGCGCATCGCGAGCGTCGCCTCGCGGATGCGCACGATCCCCCGCTCGTCCGCGAGCGTCACGCGCTCGAGGCGCGCGACCACCGCTCCCGTCGCCGCTTCCGCTGCGGGTCCCGCGGCCGGTCGCGCGCCTTCCCTCGCGGCGTCGGGCGTCCGTGCGAGCAGCTCGTCGGCGAGCGCGGGGTCGTCGAGCGGTCCCTCGCCGAGCATCGCGCGCGCGAGGCCGCCCTCCGTCAGCGAGGCGGCCGGTGCGGCGAAAACGGTGCGCCCCGCGCGCAGCACGGTCACCTCGTCGGCGACGGCGAGCGCATCGCGCAGCTTGTGCGTGATGAGGACGACCGCCCGCCCCGCGCCGGCGAACCGGCGGAGATGGCCGAGCAGCTCGCGCGCCTCGGCCGGCGCGAGGACCGCCGTCGGCTCGTCGAGCACGAGCGTGTGCGCGTCGCGGGCGAGCGCCTTCAGGATCTCCACGCGCTGCTGCGCGCCGACGCCGAGGTCGGCGACGCGCGCCCGCGGGGGCACGCGGAGGCCGGTCGCCTCGCCGAGCGCCTCGACGCGCCGCTCGGCCGCGCGTGGATCGAAGCGCCCGTGTCCGCCGAGCGCGATGTTCTCGGCGACGGTCATCGCCGGGACGAGGGTGAAGTGCTGGTGCACCATGCCGAGGCCGAGCGCGATCGCCTCCGCCGGCGAGGCGGGGCGATGCGGGCGGCCCCGCAGCACGACATCGCCCGCGTCCGGGCGCACCATGCCGAAGGCGACGCGCATGAGCGTCGTCTTCCCCGCGCCGTTCTCGCCGAGCAGCGCGTGGACGCGCCCGGCGCGCGCCTCGATCGTCGCGCCGTCGAGCGCGAGCGTGGCGCCGAAGCGCTTGCGCACGCCGCGAAGGGCGAGCGTGGGTGTCGTGGTGGGCGCGGCGTACGCCGGTGCGGCCTCCGGCGGCGGCATGCCACCGTCCGGCGTCACAGTCCCGTCGGCGCCTCGACGAAGGACCAGGGGAGGCCGAAGCGCTCGGCGAGCCGGCGCGCGAGCGCCTGCACGCCGAGCGTCTCCGTCGCGTAGTGCCCGGCGTAGACGACGACGAGCCCCATCTCCTCCGCATCCACGGCGGACCAGTGCGGCCCCTCGCCGACGATCAGCGTGTCGACGCCCGATTCCGCGGCCTCGCGCAGCGTCTCGGCGGTGGCGCCCGAGCCGGTCACGATCGCCCAGCGTCGCGTGCGGCGCCCGGGCGCGAAGCGCGACGCGATCGCATCGCCGCCGTGTCCGCGCGCGAACGTCCGCGCGCGCTCGAGGAGCGCCGCCGTCTCGACGTCGCTCTCCCCCCGCGCGCCGACGGCGATCGACTTGTACTGCCCGAACGCGTCGCGGCGCTCGAGGCCGAGCTCGCGCGCGAGGAGGGCGGCGTTGCCGATCTCCGGGTGCGCGTCGAGCGGCAGGTGCGCGGCGTAGACGGCGACGTCGTGCTCCATCAGCCGCCGCACGCGCTCGTACGCCGGTCCGACGAGGGGGCGCAGTCCGCCCCAGTACATCCCGTGATGGACGACGAGCAGGTTCGCCCCGGCGGCGAGCGCACCGTCGATCACGCGCGTCGAGAAGTCCACCGCGGCGGCGACGCGCCGGACCGGCGCGCGGTTCTCGAGCTGGACGCCGTTCAGCGCGGCCGGGTAGTCGGGGATCGCCGCCGTGCCGAGCAGGGCATCGAGGTCGGCGGCGATCGCGCCGAGCGTGGGCTGCGTCATGCGGCCTCCCCGCTCAGCGTCTGGCGCCGGACGCCGGTGCGCTGTCCGATGGCAGCGCGAAGTTCCCCTCGCGGATGACCGCGGCGAGCGAGTCGATCGTCGCGCGCGCGGCGGGGGCGATCCGCCCCTCCAGGAGGGGATTGGGGATCCACGTGACGACGTCCTCCGAGGCGCCGAGCTCGATGACGCGCGGACGGAACGTCTGCTCGCGCACCTCGCGCGCGACGAGCAGCAGGGCGTGCGGCAGGTCGATGGCGACGCTGCCGAGCGTCACCTCGGGGGCGATCCCGTTCTGGTCCGTGTTGCTGCCGACGACGAGCACGTCGCGCGACTCGCGCGCCGCCTGGAAGACGCCGAGTCCCGCGGCGTCGGCATTCTGGAAGATGACGTCGGCGCCCTGGCCGATCTGGGCGAGTGCCTGCTCGCGCCCCGCGCTCACGTCGTCCCAGTTGCCGATGTACGCGGTGAGGATCCGCGCCGCCGGGCGCACGGCGCGCACGCCCTCGACGAAGGCGCGGAAGCTCTCGACGACCGGAGGCAGCTCGGTGCCGCCGATGATGCCGACGGTGCCGCTCCGCGTCGCGGAGCCGGCGGCGATCCCGGCGATGTACGACGCGCCCGCGAACCCGAAGCGGATCCCGGCGAGGTTGCGGTCGGTGCGCGTGCCGCTCGTCGTGACGTAGATCGTCCCCGGGTATCCGGGCGCGACGCGCTCCGCGGCATCCTGGTACTCGAAGCCGTGACCGATGACGAGGTCGTACCCCTGCGCGCCGTACTGCCGGAAGTTCTCGTCGAACTCGGCGGGCGTCTTCGTCTGGATGTGGCTGATCTCCGCGCCGAGGCTGTCGCGGATGCGCAGGAGTCCCTCGTACGCGCCGCCGTTCCACGACTGATCGGAGATCGGGCCCGGCGTCAGCAGCGCGACGCGGAACGCCTCGCCGTCGTCTCCCGACGCGCCCGCGCACGCGCCGAGGAGGAGGAGCGCGGAGATGTGCAGCAGTGTGGAAAAGATGCGTCCCGGCATTCGTGTGATGTCATCCAAGTTGTTGCGGGACAGCAACATCGACGCGTGTGGAAAGACGTCGAGGCGACCCTCGCGTGGAGCGGAGGGTCGCCTCGATCTCAACATACCACGGATTGGCGTCCGGCGCACGCCGCGCATGCACGCCGCACAGACACGCCGCTGCGCGCGGCGCGGGGGTGACGCGCGGCTAGCGGACGACGGCGACGGGACCGGACTTCTTGAGGTCCTCGGCGCGCGGCGCCTTGACCGGCGCCGCGCTCCCGGCGCGCTCGTCCATCCGCACGCTGCCGTTGAGCTGCGCGCCTTCGACGACGACGAGCGACTTCGCGTGAATGTCGCCGTTGACGACGGCGCTGCTCTGGATCTCCACGCGCTCGGCGCCGGTGATCGTGCCGTCGACGCGGCCGCCGATCACCGCCTCGCGCGTCTCGAT
>DASUSM010000200.1:0-15201 GCA_036375115.1 Gemmatimonadaceae bacterium
TCGTGATCATCGCCGCGTCGGTGATCGCGCACGGCTCGCTGCGCCGCCCGGAGCTGATCCCCGTCGCGCTCGCGGCGCTGATCTTCAGCGTGCTCTTCGATCCGCGCGTCAGCATGATCGCGACGATCATCCTCGCCGTGCTGATCGGCGGGCAGACGGCGTTCCGCGGGACGAACGCGCTCTTCCTGAACCTCATCAGCGGCGCGGCGGCGGCGTACAGCGTGCGCGTGCTGCGCCGCCGCAACCAGTCGCTGCACTCGATCGCCGTGCTCGGCGGCGGCTACCTCCTCGCCGCGCTCGCGATCGGGCTGACGCTCGACTGGACCTTCCGCGAGATCGCGGTGAGCGCCGGCTTCGGCCTCGTGAACGCGGTCATCGCCGTCCCGCTCGCGATGCAGCTCCTCCCGCTCGCCGAGGAGTTCACGGGGATCGACACCGACCTCAAGCTCCTCGAGTGGTCGGACCTCAACCGGCCGCTGATGCGCCGGCTGAGCCTCGAGGCGCCGGGGACGTACGCGCACACGATGTCGCTCGCCAACCTCGCCGAGGCGGCCGCCAACGCGATCGGCGCGAACGGCCTGCTCGCGCGCGTCGGCGCGTACTATCACGACATCGGCAAGCTGAAGAAGCCGCAGTACTTCGTCGAGAACCAGCCGCGCGGGCGGAACCCGCACGACAAGCTGAAGCCGTCGACGAGCGCGGCGATCATCCGCGGCCACGTGCGCGAGGGGCTCGAGCTCGCCGACGAGCACCGGCTGCCGAAGGCGGTGAAGGCGTTCATCACGGAGCACCACGGCACGGCGACGATCAGCTACTTCCTCGAGAAGGCGAAGGAGCGCGACGGTCCGGTCGCGAACGTGCAGGACTTCCAGTACCCGGGGCCGACGCCGCAGTCCGCGGAGACCGCGGTCGTCATGCTCGCCGACGGGGTGGAGGCGGCGATGCGCGTCCTCGCCGACCCGACGCCCCAGAAGATCAGGGACGTCGTGGACCACATCGTGAAGCAGCGCATCGACCAGGGACAGCTGCGCAACGCGCCGCTGACGCTGCGGCAGATCGACATGGTCAAGGAGCAGTTCGCGCGCGTGCTGATCGGCATGTACCACAACCGCATCGACTATCCGGCGTCGAGCGGCGGCGTGACGGCGGAGTTCTCCTCGGTATGACGGCGAACGCGCTCGAGGTCGACGTGTCGGCGGAGACGGGGCGGCTCCCGCTCGGGCGGGCGCGCGCGGCCGGCGTCGCCCGCGCGGTGCTGAGCGCCGAGGGCGCCCGCCGCGGCTCGCTCTCGATCGCCTTCGTCTCCAACCGGCGGATCGCCGCGCTCAACCGGCGCCACCTCGGCCACGCCGGTCCGACCGACGTGATCTCCTTCCCGCTCGCCTCGGCCGCTCCCGGCGAGGTCCAGGGGGACATCTACATCGCGCCCGACGTCGCGCGCGAGAACGCGCGCCGGCACGGCGTGCCGGTGCGCGAGGAGCTCGCGCGCCTCGTCGTGCACGGGACGCTCCACGTCCTCGGCCACGACCACCCCCAGGGGCCGGCGCGCGAGTCGTCGCCGATGTGGCGCCGGCAGGAGGCGCTGCTCGGACGCGCGCTCGCGGCGGCCGGCGCGCGGCGCGCCGCGGCGCGGGGGAGGACCCGATGAGCCTCGCCCCGACCCTCGTCGGCCTCGCGGCGACCAGCTTCGCGGCGGTCTGCGCGGCGGGCGACGGTGCCGTGCTCGCCCTCGACGCCGACGGCGAGCCTCCGAGTCGGGCCGCGTCGCTGCTCGCGTCCCGCGACCTCACCCACCGCGCGCTCGTCGTCGCCAGGCTCGTCGCACACCTCGTCGCCGGCGTCGCGTTCGCGATCGCGCTCGATGCGTCGTCCCGCCCGGCCGCGGCGACGCTCGCCCTCGTTCTCGGCATCCTCGTCGCGAGCGCGCTCGTCGCCGAGGTCGTCGCGCGCACCGTCGGCGACGCCTGCGGGGCGCGCCTCCTCGGCGCGCTCGCCCCCGTGCTCGTCGCCGCGCGCGCGGCGGCGCGCCCCGCCGTCTCCGTGATGCAGCGGATGGACGCCGGGCTCGCGCGCCGGCTGCCCCCCGCGGAGAGCACCGACGAGACGCGCGAGGAGTCCACCGAGCAGTTCCGCCGCGTCGTCGCCGCGGAGCCCCAGGTCTCGGCGCAGGCGCGCACGCTGCTCGACGGCGTGTTCTCGCTCGGCGAGACCGAGGTGCGCGAGGTGATGGTCCCGCGGGTCGACCTCGTCGCGATCGAATGGGGTGCGCCGTGGAGCGAGGTGATCGACCGCATCCGCAGCGCCGGGCACTCGCGCTATCCCGTGTACGAGGAGAGCATCGACGACATCCGCGGCATCCTCTACGCGAAGGACCTCCTCGCCTCCGTCGCCGCGGGGGAGGAGCCCGCCGACGGATGGGAGTCGCTCGTCCTCCCGGCGACGTTCATCCCGACGACGAAGCGGCTCGACGACCTGCTCGGCGAGTTCCAGCTCGAGGGGCGGCACGTCGCGCTCGTCGTGGACGAGTTCGGGGGCATCGCCGGGCTCGTCACGATCGAGGACGTGCTGGAGCAGATCGTCGGCGAGATCCGCGACGAGCGCGACGACGAGGAGGAGGCCGACATCGTCGCGCGCGACGGGCGGCGATTCTGGGTCTCCGGCCGCGTCACCCTGGACGAGCTGTCCGAGGCGACGGAGCAGACGTTCGAGGCCGAGGACGTGACGACCGTCGGCGGACTGATCTACGCGACGCTCGGCCGCGTGCCGCGCGCCGGCGAGGCGCTCACGCTGAACGGCTTCCGCGTCGTCGTCGAGAAGGTCATCGGGCGCCGCATTCGCCGCGTCTACTTCGAGCGGCTCGAGACGCTCGCCGCGAGGGAGAGCGAATGACGCTCCCGCTGCTCGCCGTCCTCCCGCTCCTCCTCGCCGCGCTGCTCGCCGCCGGGGCGACGTCGGTGCGCTCGGTGAGCCGCATCTGGCTCCGCCACTGGGCCGAGCAGTGTCTGCGCGGGTCCGAGGCGGCATCGCTGTACCTGGAGCGCCCGCAGCGGCTCCTGCTCGCGGCCAGCGCCGGGATCGCCGTCTGTGCCGGGCTCGCCGGTGCGCTGCTCGTCCTCGGGCGCGTCCGCGGCGGCCTGCTCGTCACGCTCGTCGCCGGGGCGGCCGCGTTCCTCCTCGTCGTCGGGCAGCTCCTGCCGAAGGCCCTCGCGCGGCGCTGGCCGATGCGCTTCGTCCCGGTGCTGCTGCCGCTGCTCAGCGGCGTCGCCTGGCTCGCGACGCCGGCCTACGCGCTCGCCGGCCGGCTGTCGCGCCGCTGGCGCTCGGCGGAGCCGCAGACGGAGGAGGCGAGCGTGCGCGACGAGCTCGAGGAGCTGCTGCGCGACAGCGAGCTCGAGGGGATCGGCGAGCGCAGCGAGAACACGATCATCGCCGGCGTGGTGCGCTTCGGCGAGACGCGCGTGCGCGACGTCATGACGCCGCGCGAGGAGATCGTCGCCGCGGAGGAGCGCACGCCGCGCGCCGAGCTGGCGCGGCTCGTGGCCGCGTCGGGCTACAGCCGCGTGCCGCTCTATCGCGGCTCCCTGGACGACATCACCGGCGTCGTGCACGTCTTCGACCTGCTCGACGCCGACCGCGGCGCGCCGCTCGAGCCCCGGCCCGTGGCGTTCTCCGGGCCCGCCGAGCCGTGCAGCGAGCTCCTCGTCCGCATGCTCGCCCGCCGCCAGCACCTCGCGATCGTGCGTGGCGACACCGGCGCGGTCCTCGGGCTCGTCAGCCTCGAGGACCTGCTCGAGGCGCTCGTCGGCGACATCCGCGACGAGCACGACACGAAGGAGCACCCCGATCCGACCGCACCGCGCGCCGCGTGAGCGGCGCGCCCGAACGTCCGCGATGACCGAGACCGACGCCCGACCGGCCGATCCGATCGCCCGCCTGCTCGCCGACTTCGACGCCGGCCGCACGTCGGCGCTCGCCCGCGCCGTGAGCATCGTCGAGAACCACCGCCCCGGATTCGACCGGCTGCTCGGCGCGCTGCACGCGCGGCTCGGCCGCGCGCGGCGGATCGGGCTCACCGGCCCGCCGGGGGCGGGGAAGAGCACGCTGACGACGCAGCTCGCGCGCGCCTACCGTGAGGCGGGGCTCACCGTCGGCATCGTCGCCGTGGACCCGACCTCGCCGTTCACCGGCGGCGCGCTGCTCGGCGACCGGATCCGCATGGAGTCGGTCGCGCTCGACCCCGGCGTCTTCATCCGCTCGATGGCGACGCGCGGGTCGCTCGGCGGGCTCGCCGCCGCCACGCGCGAGGTGGCCGATGTCCTCGACGCCTTCGGCGTCGACCGCATCCTCATCGAGACGGTCGGCGTCGGGCAGAGCGAGCTGGACATCGCGCGAGCCGCGGACACGAGCGTCGTCGTGCTCGTCCCCGAGTCGGGCGATTCGATCCAGACGCTGAAGGCCGGCCTCATGGAGATCGCCGACGTCTTCGTCGTGAACAAGGCGGACCGTCCGGGCGCGGACCGGCTGCGCAACGAGCTGGAGCTCATGCTCGGGCTGCGCGCGGGGCACACGATGCGTGACGTGCCCGCGCACCACGGCGTCGCCCTGGGGAGCCCCGAGGCGAAGCGCGCCCTCAATCCCGCGCGCGCCGCGCGCGAGGCGGCCCGGGCGGAGGACCCCGCGCGGTGGACGCCGCCCGTGCTGCGGAGCGTCGCCGCGCGCGGCGAGGGGACCGGCGAGGTGCTCGACGCCCTCGAGCGCCACTACCGGTTCCTCGAGGCGAGCGGCGAGCTGCAGCGCCGCCGTCTCGCGCGCTTTCGCGAGCGGGTCGTCGAGGTCGTGGAGGACCGCGTGCGGCGCCGTCTCTGGCACGATGCGGCGACGAACGCGTGGCTCGACGAGCGGCTGCCGTCGATCGCCTCGGGGCGCGTCACGCCCTTCGCCGTCGCCGACGAGCTGCTCGCGCGCAGCGGAGATCTGCTGGCCGATCGCGCCGCGGGCGCGTAACTTGAACGGCGACACCCCATTCCACCGTCGCAGGACGAGCCGGACATGACCACGATGCGGGATCTCACGGAGCAGCTCCGCGACCAGCGGGGCGAGCTCGAGCGGTTGCGGGCCGAGGTCGCGCAGTGGCGCGCGCGCTTCGAGGCGGGCGCGAAGCGCGACATCGCCTTCGTGAACTCCGCGCGCGAGGTGGAGCCCCTCTTCACGCCGCTCGACCGCGCCGACGCGGACCCCCTCGCCGAGGGCGTGCCGGGGACCTTCCCGTACACGCGCGGGATCCACCCGACCGGCTACCGGGGCCGTCTCTGGACGATGCGGCAGTTCGCCGGCTTCGGCACCGCGCGCGAGACGAACGAGCGCTACAAGTACCTGCTCGCGCACGGCCAGACGGGGCTCTCGGTCGCCTTCGACTTCCCGACGCTGATGGGCTACGACTCCGACCATCCGCGGTCGGAGGGAGAGGTCGGCAAGTGCGGCGTCGCGATCTCCAGCCTCGCCGACATGGAGACGCTCTTCGACGGGATCCCGCTCGACCGCGTCTCGACGTCGATGACGATCAACGGCCCCGCGATCATCCTCTGGGCGTTCTACATCGCCGCCGCCGAGAAGCAGGGCGTCGCCTCGACGAAGCTGCGCGGGACGATTCAGAACGACATCCTGAAGGAGTACATGGCGCAGCACGCGTGGGTCTATCCCATCGAGCCCGCGCTGCGACTCATCGTCGACTGCTTCGAGTGGGGCGCGACGCACGCCCCGCTCTGGAACACGATCTCGATCTCCGGCTACCACATCCGCGAGGCCGGCGCGACCGCCGCGCAGGAGCTCGCCTTCACGCTCGCCAACGGCTTCACCTACGTGGAGCGCGGGATCGCGCGCGGGATGAAGGTCGACGAGTTCGCCCCGCGCCTCTCGTTCTTCTGGGACATCCACAACGATTTCTTCGAGGAGGTCGCGAAGCTGCGGGCGAGCCGGCGGATCTGGGCGCGGCACATGAAGGAGCGCTACGGCGCCGCCGATCCGCGGTCGATGACGCTCCGCTTTCACTCGCAGACGGCGGGCGTGACGCTCACGGCGCAGCAGCCGATGAACAACATCGTGCGCGTCGCCTATCAGGCGCTCGCCGCGGTGCTCGGCGGCACGCAGTCGCTGCACACGAACTCGATGGACGAGACCCTCGCGCTCCCGACCGAGGAGGCGGTCCAGGTCGCGCTGCGCACGCAACAGGTGCTCGCCTACGAGACGGGGATCCCGAACGTCATCGACCCGCTCGGCGGCTCGTACTACGTCGAGGCGCTCACCGACCGAATGGAGGCCGAGGCGGAGCGCCTCTTCGCGGAGATCGAGGAGGCGGGCGGGGTCGTCCGCGGGATCGAGACGGGGTGGTTCCAGCGCAAGATCGCCGAAGCGGCCGCCCGCCAGCAGTGGGAGATCGAGCAGCGGCGCCGGCTGATCGTCGGCGTGAACGAGTTCGTGACCGCGGAGGCCGAGCTGACGATCCCGCTGCTCAAGGTCGGCGCCGAGGCGGAGCGCGAGCAACGCGCGCGCATGGCGGAGATGCGCGCCACGCGTGACGAGGCGCTCGTCGCCGAGCGGCTCGCGACGCTGAGGGCCGTCGCCGGCACGTCGGAGAACGTCTTTCCGGCGATCCTCGACTGCGCGCGCGCCTACTGCACGCTCTACGAGATCCGCGCGGCGATGGAGGAGGTCTTCGGCGCCTACCGCGAGCCGGTGTTCTTCTGACCTACGATCTGACCCGCTTCACGCTCGGCGACATGCTGCGCTGCGGGCTCGCCGTCCGCCGCGCGGCGAAGGGCGCGGACTCGCTGGAGGCCGCGGCGGGCGCGATCGTGCGTCATCTCTACGACGCGTGCCGCGCCGCCGGCACCGGCGAGCGACAGTGCGCGATGGTGCGGTTCTACAAGACGCACGACCACGAGGACCTCGACCCCGAGCTCCAGGCCTTCGCGCGCGCGCAGCTCGGCGCGCTCGACGTCTCGCCGGGGATGAAGAGCCTCGTCCTCCTCGGCACGGCCGGCGACGAGCCCGCGTGGAACGACCGGCGCGCGTCGCGCCAGCACCGCGCGATCCCGCTGCCGAGCGAGCGCTTCGTCGAGCAGGCGCCGATGATCGCCCAGCTCGTGCGGCAGCTCGGCCTGCCGATCGGCGCCCTCGTCCGCCCGTCGCGCGAGATCATCGGCGAGCTCCAGGGGAAGACGTACAACGTCTTCCACGTCGAGGAGGCCGCGGGCAGCCCCTACATCCCGGCGCAGGAGGAGTTCGTCGTCCCCTACGGGATCCGCTCCGTCCTCGGCTTCGGCGGCATGCTCCAGACGGGCGACCTCTTCGCCGTCATCATGTTCTCGCGCGTCCCGCTCGGACGCGACGTCGCCGAGCGCTTCCGCACGATCGCGCTCGATGTGAAGTCCTCGATCTTTCTCTACAGGCCGGCCGAGGTCTTCGCCTCGTGACGCCTCGCGCGGCTCGCGCCGGCGACTGGTGGGCGTCGTACTTCGACGCCGCCTACCTGAAGGAGTACGAGCCCCTCTTCACCCTCGAGCGCGACCGACGCGAGGTCGCGCGACTGCTCGAGGTGCTCGCCCTCCCCGCGGGGTCGCGCGTCCTCGACTGCCCGTGCGGCCAGGGGCGCCACGCCCACCTCCTCGCCGAGGCGGGCTTCGACGTCGACGGGCTCGACTACTCGCGCGAGCTCCTCGCGCGCGCACGGGCGCGCGGGACGGGGGCGCGCCTGCGCTACACGCGGGGCGACATGCGGCGTCTTCCGGCGCGGTGGACCGGACGCTTCGACGCCGTCCTCGACCTGTTCACCAGCTTCGGCTTCTTCGTCGATCCGGCGGACGACGCCCGCGTGATCGGGGAATTCGCCCGCGTCCTGCGCCCCGGCGGCGTCCTCGTCTGGCACGGCGGGAGCCGTGACGGGGTGATGGCCCGCTTCCTCGCCCGCGACTGGTGGACCGCCTCCGACGGCACGATGTTCGGCCAGGAACGGTCATTCGATCCGCTGTCGGGGATCCTCACCGTGCGCACGACGTGGACGGGGCGGCGCGGCCGCGGCGACCGCGAGCACCGTATCCGGCTCTACACGGCATCGCGCCTGGCGGAGCTCTGCGCCGATGCGGGGCTCCTCGTCGAGGAAGCGTACGACGGATGGCGCGACCGGCCGCTCCGGCGACGGTCGAGCGAGATGCTCCTCGTCGCCCGGAAGGTGCAGTTGCCGAGCCGGAGACGGCGACGATAGCTTTCGTCGCCCCACGCTCCGCTCCGCTCGACATTCCATCGAACAGGAACCCATGACGCGTCCCATCCGCGTGCTCGTCGCGAAGCCCGGCCTCGACGGCCACGACCGCGGCGCCAAGGTCGTCGCGGCCGCGCTCCGCGACGCCGGCATGGAGGTCATCTACACCGGGCTGCACCAGACGCCCGAGATGATCGCCACCGCGGCCGTGCAGGAGGACGTGGACGTCGTCGGCCTCTCGATCCTCAGCGGCGCGCACATGACGCTCTTCCCGCGCGTCCTCGAGCTGCTCCGCGGCCAGGGGCGCGACGACATCCTCCTCACCGGAGGCGGCATCATCCCGAAGGAGGACATCGACGCCCTGCGCGACCTCGGCGTCGGCGCGCTCTTCGGACCCGGCACGCCGACGACGGAGCTGATCGACTACATCCGCGACTGGTTCGCGCAGCGGCAGCAGCAGGAAGCGTGACGACGCGGCTCCGTGAGCTGAGCGCGGAGCTGCGGGCGCTCGAGGAGCGGCTGCGGCTCGGCGGAGGACCCGACAGGATCGAGCGGCAGCACGCGCAGGGGAAGCTGACCGCGCGCGAGCGCATCGCCCGCCTCTGCGACGAGGGGAGCCGCTTTCTCGAGATCGGACTCCTCGTCGCGCACGACCAGTACGACGGCCAGGCGCCCGGCGCCGGCGTCGTCACCGGGATCGGGCGGGTCCACGGGCGCGAGACGGTCGTCGTCGCCAACGACGCGACGGTGAAGGCCGGCGCGTGGTGGCCGGAGACGATCCGCAAGATCCTCCGCGCCCAGGAGGCGGCGATGCGGTGCCGCATCCCGATCGTCTACCTCGTCGACTCGGCCGGCGTGAACCTCCCCTACCAGGGCGGCGTCTTTCCCGGGCAGTACGGCGCGGCGCGCATCTTCTACTACAACTCGATCATGCGCCGCTACCTGCGCATCCCGCAGCTCGCCGCGGTGATGGGTCCGTGCATCGCGGGGGGCGCGTACCTCCCGGCGCTCTCGGACGTGATCGTGATGGCGAAGGGGACGAGCTTCATGGGGCTCGGCGGGCCGAACCTCGTGAAGGGGGCGACGGGCCAGTCGATCGACGGCGAGACGCTCGGCGGCGCCGTCACGCACACCGAGATCTCGGCGGTCGCGCACTGGGCCGTCGACGACGACGAGGCTTGCCTCGCGAAGCTGCGCGAGCTGGTGGACAGGCTGCCGCGGTACGACGGATCCGCCGCCCCGCCGAGCGCACCCGCCCGCCTGCGGCGGGCACCCGGCCGAGCGCCGAGGGCCAGCGGCGCCGAAGGCGACGCCCTCTACGCTCTCCTCCCCTCCGACCACCGCATGTCCTACGACATGCACGCGCTGCTCCGCGCGATCGTCGACGATGGCGTCCTCGACGAGTTCCAGGAGAACCTCGCGCGCGAGATGATCTGCGCGGACGCGCGGATCCACGGCATCCCCGTCGGCGTCATCGCCAACCAGCGCGGACTCATCAAGGGGCGCGCCGGCGAGAAGCCGCGCTTCGGCGGCATCGTCTACGCCGAGAGCGCCGAGAAGGTCGCCTACTACATCGACCGCTGCGACCGCGAGCGGATCCCGCTCCTCTTCGTCCAGGACGTCTCCGGCTTCATGGTCGGGCCCGAGGCGGAGCACGAGGGGATCATCCGCGCCGGCGCGCGCTTCGTCGAGGCGATGGCGACGGCGCGCGTCCCGAAGCTCGTCCTGACGGTGAACCACGCCTCCGGCGCCGGCTACTACGCCATGGCGGGGCAGGGGTTCGACCCCGACTTCATCTTCAGCTGGCCGACGGGTCGCATGGGCGTGATGGAGGGCGAGTCCGCCATCCAGGCGGTGCACGGACCGGCGATCGAGCGGGCGCGCAAGTCCGGCGGCGAGCTTCCGTCCGAGCTGGCCGCGGCCGTGCAGGAGATGCGCGAGGACTACGAGCACCAGCTCGACGCGCGCTACGCCGCGGCGCGCGGATTCGTGGACGCGATCGTCTACCCGGAGGACACGCGCGACGTCCTCGCGCTCGCACTGCGCGCGGCGCTCCACAATCCCGGGCCGCACCTCGGCCCCTTCGTTCTCCCCGCACACGCCGACGCATGAGCCGCATCGTTCGCGTCGCCTCCGGCCAGGGCTTCTGGGGCGACTGGCTCGAGGCCCCGCGCCGCCAGGTCGAGGGTGGTCCGGTGGACTACCTGATGCTCGACTACCTCGCCGAAGTCACGATGTCCATTCTGCAGAAGCAGAAGGAGCGGGATCCGCGGATGGGGTACGCGCGCGACTTCGTCGGCGCGATCGAGAGCGTCCTCCCCGCGATCACCGGCCGTGGCGTGCGCGTGATCGCGAACGCGGGCGGGGTGAACCCGCCGGCCTGCGCGGCGGCGGTGCAGGCGGCCGCGCAGGCCCGCGGTTCGTCGGTGCCCGTCGGCGTCGTCACCGGCGACGACCTGCTGCCGCGGATCGACGAGCTCATCGCCGCCGGGCACCCGCTCGCGAACATGGACACGGGAGAGCCGCTCTCGACGATCCGCGACCGCGTCCTCTCCGCCAACGCCTACATCGGCTCGGAGCCGATCGTCGAGGCGCTCCGTCGCGGCGCGGCGATCGTCATCACCGGCCGCTCGACCGACACGGCCCTCACGATGGCCCCGCTCCGGCACGAGTTCGGGTGGGGCGCCTCCGACTGGGACCGCCTCGCGGCGGGGATCGTCGCCGGACACATCATCGAGTGCGGCGCGCAGTGCAGCGGCGGCAACTGCCTCGTGGACTGGCGCGACATCCCCGACCTCGCCGATGTCGGGTACCCGATCGTCGAGGGGCACGAGGACGGGAGCTTCGTCGTCACGAAGCACCCGGGAACCGGCGGCCGCATCTCCGTCCCCACGGTGTCCGAGCAGCTCGTCTACGAGATGGGCGACCCGACGTCGTACATCACGCCCGACGTCGTCGCGGACTTCACGACGATCCGCCTGGAGCAGGACGGGCCGGATCGCGTGCGCGTCTTCGGCATCCGCGGGCGCGCGCCGACCGACAAGCTCAAGGTGTCGATCGCCTACCGCGCCGGCTTCAAGGCCGTCGGCACGCTCGTCTACGCCTGGCCGGACGCGCTCGAGAAGGCCCGCGTCGCCGACCGCGTGCTGCGCGAGCGGCTCGACCGGCTCGGCCTGCGCTTCGACCAGGTCGTCACGGAGTTCGTCGGCGCGTCGGCGACGCACGGCGTGCTCGCCGGCGAGCCGCCCGCCGACCTGCCCGAGGTGCAGCTCCGCATCGGCGTCCGCGGCGACGACCGCGCCGCCGTCGAGCGGTTCACGCGCGAGCTCGCGCCGCTCGTGCTCAACGGCCCGCCGAGCGTGACGGGCTTCGCCGGCGGGAGGCCGAAGGTCGAGGAGCTCGTCGCCTACTGGCCCGCGCTCGTCGACAAGACCGTCGTCCGGACGCAGGTGGAGGTGCTCGCATGAAGGTCCGTCTCGTCGACATCGCGCACGCGCGCTCGGGCGACAAGGGCGACACCGCCAACGTCGGCGTGATCGCGCTCCGCCCGGAATGGTATCCGCTCCTCGCCCGCGAGCTGACGCTCGAGCGCGTCGCGGCGCACTTCGAGGGCGTGATCGAGGGCGGCGTGGACCGCTTCGAGCTGCCGAACCTGCACGCCCTCAACTTCCTCCTGCACGGCGCCCTCGGCGGCGGCGGCACGCTCTCGCTGAAGACGGACGCGCAGGGGAAGGTGTACTCCACGGCGCTGCTGCGCCTCGTGCTCGAGGTCCCGGACGACGAGGCGCGCCGTCTCTCCCTCCCACCCGCCCCCGCGCGGAGGCCGGCATGACCCCGATCACCATCGCGAAGCTCGTCCTCGCCCTCGCGGGAATCGCCGTCTTCTTCTACGGCTGGCAGACCGGGCAGCAGGAGGTCCGCTGGATCGGCATCGGGCTCGTCTTCGTCGCGGTGCTGATGCGGTTCGTGGGGCGCGGACGGAAGAGCTAGCACCACGGCTCGAGCGGACCCGAGACGCGGCTACGGATCGAGGCGGCCACCTCGACGAGGGCTGACGCCGGAAGATCCGGCCACGCGCACGCGGGGGAAACTGCCGCTCGGGCCGGCCACACCGACGAGGGGTGAACCGCGGATTACGCGGATTCATCCGATCCACGCGGATCGCTCCCCGAGGCGCGAGAGACCATCGTGGCGGGGCCGTTGAATGACTTGGGGGGTGCGCCGGGACGGACTCGTGCGCCGGCGCGAGGCGGCGCGAGCGCCGAGCCGTTCCCCATCGTTTTCAAAGCTCGTGGCGCGACGCACTCGACCCGCGCACGGAGCGATCCGCCGAATCCGCTGAATCCGCAGAATCCGCATTCACCTCCTCGTCGTCGATGCCAGCGACGCGCGCGGAGCGATCCTGACCGGGATCCCGATTCGATGCCAGCCGATGCGCGAGGAGCCGTCCCGACATCGATCCCCGCCGAGCGCCGAGCGCCGAGTGCCGAGCGCCCCCACACTGCCCGCGCGCCCCAACCCCCGCTATATTAAGCACTTATGCAGCGCCACCCGATCCCCGAGCTCCTCTCCCCGGCCGGCTCGCTCGACGCCGTCCGGGCCGCCGTCGCGAACGGGGCGGACGCCGTCTATCTCGGCGCCGCCCGGTTCAACGCGCGCGACGAGGGCGCCCAGCTCTCGCTCGAGGAGCTCGCGCAGGCCTGCCGCATCGCGCACGAGCGCGGCGTGCGCGTCTACCTGACGCTCAACGTCCTCGTCAAGCCCGACGAGATGGCCGACGCGCTCGAGTTCCTCGGCGAGTGCATCGACCGCGGCGTCGATGCCGCCATCGTGCAGGACATCGGGCTCGTGCGGATGATCCAGCGCGTGTACCCCGGATTCGAGATCCACGGCTCGACGCAGATGACGGTGCACGACGCCTCCGGCGCGGCCGTCATGCGCGAGCTCGGGCTCGAGCGCGTCGTCCTCGCACGGGAGAACACGCTCGACGACGTGCGCGCGATCCGCGCCGCCGTGCCCGACCTCGGCCTCGAGACCTTCGTCCACGGCGCGCTCTGCATCTCCTACTCCGGGCAGTGCTACATGTCCGGGATGATCTCCGAGCGCAGCGCCAATCGCGGCTCGTGCGCACAGAGCTGCCGCAAGGACTACGTGCTCGCCGACGCCGCGACGGGGGCGGAGCTCGACCGCGGCTTCCTCATTTCGGCGCGGGACCTCGCCGCGCACGAGCATCTCGACGCGATCGCCGAGGCGGGCGTCGGCTGCCTGAAGATCGAGGGGCGGAAGAAGCGCCCGGAGTACGTCGCCACCGTGACGAGCGGCTATCGCGCGTTCCTCGATCGCGTCGCCGCCGGGGAGCCCGTCGTGGCGACGCCGAGCGAGGTCGAGCCGCTCGTGCAGATCTACTCGCGCGGCTTCACCGGCGGGATGTACGGCGGCCGCCAGGGACGCGACTACGTCACGCGCTCGCACCCCGACAACCGCGGCGTGGAGCTCGGCATCGTCGTCGGCCAGGAGCGGGGCGAGCTGATCGTCGAGGTCTCGGCGCCGGTCGCGCCCGGGGATGGGCTCGGCTTCGAGCCTCCCGCCGGCGTCCGCGCCGAGACGACGGGCTTCCAGGTCGCCTCCGTCCGGACGCTCGAGTCGCGGGACGGGGCGATCCGGCAGGCGATCGCGGCCCGCGCCCCGGTCCCCGCGGGATGGCGCGTCGTTCGTTCATCGCACGCCGCGCTCCTCGAGCGCGCGCGCGCCAGCTTCGCCGTCCTCCCCGAGCGCGTGCGCGAGCGGAAGACGCGGCTCGACGTGCGCCTCTTCGGCGCGCCCGGCGCGCCGCTCAAGGCCGAGTTCCGCGCCGGCGACGAGGTCGTCACCGTGCGCAGCGAGATTCCGCTCGCGCCGGCGCGGAGCCGCGCCCTCGACCGCGCGATGCTTCGCGACCAGCTCGGCCGGCTCGGCGACACGCCCTTCGCGCTCGCCGCGATCGACGACGCCGCCCTCGCGGCCGGCCTGTTCATTCCGGTGAGCGAGCTGAATCACCTGCGCCAGCAGGCCGTCGAGCAGCTCGTGCTCCGCCGCGACTGGGCGCGCGAGGCGACGCTCGCCGAGCGCCGCGCGACGATCGGCGCCGCGCTCGGCGACGTCGAGGCGACGGTGGCGGATCGGGCGATCCCCGGCGCCGCGGTCGGCGACGGCGAGCTCCCGCCATCGGCGTTCCGCCTGTCGGCGTCCGTCTGGCGCATCGAGGACGCGCGCCTCGCGGCCGCGGCCGGTGCGACCGAAGTCGTCTTCGATCCCTTCCTGCGGCACCCGGTGCCGCCGGTTTCGCGCGTGCGCGCGCTCGCCGGGGAGCTGGCCGAGTCCGGCGTCGCGCTCCGCCTGCGCACGCCGACGATCGTCCGCCCCGAGGAGCGCCGCTCGATCGAGAAGTGGCTCGACCTCGGCCTGCCGGTGCTCTCGGGACACCTCGGCCTCGTCGCCGAGCTGGCGCGTGCGGGGCGCGACGTGGCCGCCGACTACGCCGTCAACTGCTTCAACGCGCAGACGGCGGCGGAGCTCTTCCGGCTCGGCGCGCGCCGCATCACCTCGAGCATCGAGCTGACGGTGGACGAGCTCGCGCGCGTCGCCGCGCCGTGGCACGGACGCGGCTTCGACGTGCTCGTCTTCGGCCGCCCGGAGGGGATGACGATCGAGCACTGCGTCCTCTCCGCCGCGTTCGACCGCGAGCCGACGACGTGCCGCGATCTCTGCGTGAAGTCGCACGCCGAGGTCGAGCTCACCGATCCGGCGGGATACACGTTCCCCGTCGCGACCGACGCCGCGTGCCGGAACCGGCTCCTCCACTCGCGCCCGATCGAGGGCTCCGAGTACCTGCCGCGCCTGTGGGCGGCGGGGATCCGCGGCTATGCGATGGTCTTCAACGTGATGTCGGATCCGATCGCCGAGAT